>JBDHIK010000005.1:0-122093 GCA_039587475.1 Gemmatimonadota bacterium
GGCCACAGCAGCTCGGTGAGTCGTTCCCGTCGGTGGGGCACGCGGGGCTCGATGGCGAGATAGACGAGGAGCGCCAGCTGCTTCTTGGTCTTGAGCTTGACCAAGCGGCCGTCGGGCGCGTGCAGGGCGGGTCGCCCGAGGCACTGGAGGGTGAACGTCTGGGTCATGGTCTCCTCGAGGGGCCCCCATGGTAGCCCCAATCGATCAACCTACCCTCAACTCCATTGCCGGCAAGGACTTGCGCGGCCGGCTCCATGACCAGGAATGGCGTGACGACCCTCACGCCGGACCGGATGCCGTTTCGCTATCTTCTGATGCAGGGCATGCCAGTTGCACGTTCTGCCGTATCGGCACCGTGAACGAACGCCCTAACCTTAAGTCATTCAATGACTTGGATGGCCGAGCCCTGACGGGCGTCGGGCCACCTCGACCTATCAAGAGGACGGAAGACCATGAGAAGGACGCAGATTGCAGGACTGGTGATGGCGGTGGCGGTCGGCATGTCCGCCTGCAGCGAGAACAACGCCGGGACCCAGCTGACTCAGGAAAACGCGCCGGAGATCGCCGCGACGGCGATGTCGGCCATGTACATGTCCCTCAACGGCCTCAACAGCGACGCGCTCGACCTGAGCGGGCTGGGGGGCATCCTGAGCCCTGCCGTCGCCTCGCTGATGCCCGACGCGAGGGTGGCCGCGTTCAACGCGCCCGACGGCTGTCCGTCATTCACGCCGGATCCAGCGCCCGACGCCGACAGCGACGGCGTGCCTGACAACACGCTGTTCACCTTCGATCCCCAGTTCTGCACCTTCACCGACCAGAACGGCACCCTGCTCATCACCGGCAGCGTCCGCATTTCCGATCCCGCGTCGGCCGTCATCGGGTTCGATATCGCCTTCAACGAGGTGACGTTCGCTCAGTTCGAGGCCGGCGCCAGCGAGCCGAGCTTCGGGCTGGTCTACGACGGGACCCGGTCACTCCGGGGCCAGACGACGTCTCTGACGGTGGACGAGAACTTCCGGGTCTTCGTCCAGGTGGAGAACCAGCAGGCCGGCTTCAGCAACGAAGCCTCCCTCAACTACACGACGGCCGGCGGGGCCACGATCGATTTCGATCAGGACCTCCCGAGTGGTGACGTCGAATGGAACGGTACCTTCGTCGCCCAGAGTCCCGAGGGCTTCCTGGCCCTTCAGGTGACGACGGTGGAGACCCTGGTCTTCGACGCCGGCTGCCCGCACCCAGAGAACGATGAAGGAGCGATCGTGGGGGGCGTGCTTCAGCTCGCGGCCGCCAGCGCCGAGGGCGCCGGTGTCGTCCAGATCACGTTCAACGGCTGCGGTGTGGATCCCGACGTGACGTTCGCCGGGGGCACGACCTAGCCGACAGGCATTGGGACGGAGTTCAGTGAAAAGGCCCACGGACGTGGGCCTTTTTTCTTGATCGATGTCGAGTGTACACCTCGAGGACTACTTCGTCCGAGGCACCGTCGGCATCATGATGTGCGCGTACGGCGTCCCTGCCCACATGACCCAGGGACCTCCGCTCGTCGGATCGGTGGAAACGTTCTCCAACATGGACAGGTCGGACACCACCATCATCAGGTGCGGCACGCTGCCGGTCATCCACTCGTTGTCCTCGGTGGGCTCCGTGGCGAAGGGGTCCACGTTGCTGCCAGGTGAACTCCCCTGCAACATGTAGCCCAGGCCCGTGCCGCTGAACGACGGCTCCTGCTTGTTCATCCACGCGCCGATGAAGCCGAGGAAGACCTCGTCCAGGCACATGGGCGAGTTGTGGGGCACCTCGGGGTCATCGGGGATGCACGTCCAACCGTTGGTGCCCTCCTGGAGCACCTCCCCGGTGGGCAGCATGACCTTGGCCCCCCCAGCGATCTCCGCCGGCGCCGCACTGAGGGCATTCTTGATCATCTTCTTGTGGGAATCGTCGTCTTGCGTCCAGGCCACGGATGGGACCACCAGCAGGGCGAGCACGGCTGCGATGAGGGTTCGCATGGCTCCTCCTTGATTGGGAGGTGGCTAACCTGCACCCGGGGAGGAGTCCTGTCCAGTGTGGGCTGCCCTCGAGCCCTCGCTGCCCTCGCCTACTCCAACCACTTCTCCTCACGGATCAACTCGTCCAGCACGTCCTCACTGGTCCGGTTGTCCGCCTCGGCCGCGAAGTTGGTCACCACCCGGTGCCGCAGAACCGCCTGCGCCACCCGCTTGACGTCCTCCAGGTCGGCCATGGGCCGGCCCTGGATGGCGGCGCGCGCCTTGGCGCCGAGCACCAGATACTGCGATGCCCGGGGGCCGGCACCCCAGTCGACGTACTTGCGCACCAGCGTAGGCGCTTCGGTCTCCTTGGGCCGGGTCATGCGGGCCAGCGTGACGGAGGCCCGGATCAGGCCCTGCGACACGGGGATGCGCCGGACCAGGTCCTGGAGTCTGACCATGGTGGGGGCATCCAGCACCGGCTCGACGGTGACCTTGGCCCCACCGGTGGTCTGCTCCACGATGGCCTCTTCCTCGGCCTTCGTCGGATAATCCACCCGCAGCTCGAACATGAAGCGGTCGAGCTGGGCCTCGGGAAGGGGATAGGTCCCTTCCTGCTCGATGGGGTTCTGAGTGGCCAGCACGAAGAACGGCTCCGCCAGCCGGTGGGTTTCTCCGGCGGCGGTCACCTGATGTTCCTGCATGGCCTGAAGCAGAGCCGCCTGGGTCTTGGGCGGCGTCCGGTTGATCTCGTCGGCCAGGACCACGTTGGCGAACACCGGGCCGCGGACGAAGCGGAAGGCCCGCTTGCCGGTGGTGTGGTCTTCCTCGATGATCTCGGTGCCGGTGATGTCGCTCGGCATCAGGTCCGGCGTGAACTGGATCCGGTGAAAGGACAGCGCCAGCGACTCGGCCACGGTGGAGACCATCAGGGTCTTGGCCAGCCCCGGAACGCCGATCAGGAGTGCGTGTCCGCCTGCCAGGATGGCGGTCAGGATACCCTCGACCGGCTCCTCCTGGCCTACGATGCGCTGGCCAACTTGATGGCGCAGGCTCTCGACCGCCTGGGCCAGTTGCTCCAGCTGTTGGATGTCGTCGGTGGCGGGATGGGTGGCGGTCATCGACTCCCCGAATCGGGTAAGTGTTGAATGCAGGTTGCGTTAGGCCCCTCGAGGGCGACGTCGATACACGACGAAACGGCGCCCGGCGGAGTTTCCCCGGCCCCGGGGACGGGGCCTCGACCCCTGCCGGAAACTAGGGCCGCGGAGGGCCTCAGGCGAGCCCGAAAGGCGGTGGGATTTCGCTTGCGCATTTTTTCACAAGCGGGTAGCTTTCGGCCCGAAATGGACCCCAAACCAGGCCCCGGAAGACAGTACGGGGAAGGGTACAAGTACGTCTCATATGGCCTCACCTTCGCCGGCGGGGTCATCGTGTTCATGCTGGTGGGGTTGTGGTTGGATCGCCGGTTGGGGGTGATGCCGCTGTTCACCATCGCGGGGACGCTCCTCGGGTCCGTGTTGAGTTTCCTGACGGTGTATCGCAAGCTCGAGGCCGAGCGGCGCGAGGGGAAGGACGGCGGAACGTGATGATGGTCCTGCGCCTCGGGTTGGGGCTCACCGTCGGTGTGACGGCCATCATGGTGCTGTTCTGGGGCTGGGAGGCCCTCATCCCCGGTGTGGTGTTCGGGCTCCTGAGTACCGGCACCCAGTTGGCGGCGCATCGACTACTGGTGGCCACCAAGGACGCGCCGTTCGCGCAGTTGGCGCAGCGTTGGCTGGCGGGCATGACGCTGCGGCTGGCGGGGATTGCCCTGGTGTTCACGGCGATAGGGCTGGACCGGGAACTGTTCCCGCCACTGCCGACGGTGATTGGCTACCTGGGTGTGGTCATACCATTGTTGTTTACCGAGGTACGGTTATTTCGATGACACTGGCGCAAGAAGCGGTACAGGACACCACGCACGCCGCCCCGGCCCAAGCCGTGGACGAGGTGCTGCACCAGGCCGCCGAGCAGGCCGAGCACGGGCTCGATCTGGGCGAGGTGATTCTCCATCACACCGCCGACGCCTGGACCATCGATCTGTACCCGTTCGGGGCCATTCACCTACCACGGTTCGAAGACATCCACCTCGCGGGCATGACGATCAACCTGTCGCCGACCAAGCATGTGGTCTTCATGATGCTCGCGGCCGCGCTGGTGTTCCTGGTCATGTGGCTGACCGGGCGGATGCTGGAGAAGCAGCGCGCCGGTGAACAGGCACCCCACGGCTTCGCCGCCGCCATGGAAGCGTTCGTGCTCTGGGTCCGGAACGACATCGCCATCGCCAATATCGGGCACCACGGGGCCAAGTTCGCTCCATTGATCATGGCACTGTTCTTCTTCATTCTGTTCGCCAACGTCATGGGGCTGCTGCCGCCGCCGTTGAACGTGTCCCCGACCGGCAACCTGGCGGTCACGGCTGCCCTGGCGATCCTGGTCTTCCTGACGGTGGAGATTTCCGGCATGGTGACGCTGGGCCCCAAGGGCTACATGCGCACCATCTTCCCAAACGTTCCGGGGATGTCGGGTGGCATGGCCCTGGTCATGTCGATCGCCATGGCCCCCATCGAGGTCATCGGCAAGCTGGTGAAGCCGTTCGCGCTTGCGGTCCGGTTGTTCGGCAACATGACGGCGGGGCACTTCGTCATCCTGGCCCTGTTCGGCATCATCTTTCTGTTCGGCAGTCTCCCCTACGGAGCCAATTGGGGAATCGGCATCACGACGGCGGCGCTGGTGACCGCCATCATGATGCTGGAGTTGTTCGTGGCATTCCTGCAGGCCTACGTGTTCGCCTTGCTGAGCGCGGTCTTCATCGGGTTGATGCAGCACGAGCACTAGGTAGTGAGTAGTGAGTGGTGAGTAGTGAGTGGTGAGTAGTGAGTAGTGAGTAGTGAGTAGTGAGTCGTGCGTGGTGAACGCGATGTGAAGCACCAGCGCACGTAGCAGAGGTGGTGGACGCACCCTAGCGCCGCCTCGTTCGTACCTGACCGAATGGTCGGGGAGTCCCGCTGGCCGAGAGGCCGTTGGCGGGTACCGGAGGCGGGCGCCGCGAGAGACGGCGACGGGCCGACGGGGGTGCAGCAAACGCAATCTCTCACGCATCCAAGGATTGACGAATGGTCAACATGTTAGCCGTGGTCCAGCAGGCCATCACGGACCCCGAAGTCGCCAAGAACATCAACTCGTTGCTGGGCGCTGGGCTCGGCATTGGGCTGGCCCTGATCGGTGCCGGGATCGGTCTTGGGCGCATCGGTGGTTCCGCCGCCGAGGCGATTGCCCGCCAGCCGGAAGCCGCCAACGAGATTCGTGGCGCGGCGCTCCTCATCGCGGTGTTGCTCGAAGGCGCCACGATCATCGCGCTGGTGTTCGCCCTGCTGTTCAAGTTCCTCTAGGCCGAGACGTACCATGACGCAACTCGTTCCACTGATGCTGTTCGCGGCCGAAGGAGAAGGGCCCGTCTCGCCGTTTGAAGTCAACTTCGGGCTGTTCTTCTGGACGTGGCTCGTCTTCATCGCGTTGTTCCTGTTGCTCAAGAAGTACGCGTGGCCAGCCATCGTGAAAGCCACCGAAGAGCGCGAACGAGCGATCGCGCGTCAATTGGAAGAGGCCGAGTCGCTGAATACGGAGTCCGCGGCTCGTCTCGCCGAGCAGGAGAAACTGCTCGGCGAGGCGCGGTCCCAGGCTCAGCAACTGGTGGCTGACGCCAGATCCGTGGCGGACCAGGAGCGCACGGCGGCCCTGGAGAAGACCAAGCAGGAGCAGGAGGCACTGCTCGCCCGCGCCAAGCGAGAGATCGCGACCGAGCGCGAGAAGGCGATTCGAGCCCTCCGTGAGGAGGCGGTCGACCTGTCGCTGGCCGCCGCGTCCAAACTGATCGAGCAGCGCCTTGATAGCGCCTCGGACCGGGAGTTGGTGCTCGGTTACCTCGGTTCGCTCGAGGAGAAGCATTGAGACAGGAAACGGTAGCACTGAACTACGCGGAAGCGCTGTTCGACCTGGCCGGGCCGGACGGGAGCTACGAGCTGTACGCCGAGTACATGGACGCGCTGGCGGCTGCCATCGAGCAGGCGCCGGGCGTCCAGGCGGTGCTCATGTCGCCCCGGGTCACCAAGGAAGAGAAGACGGCGTTGGTGACAGGGGCCTTGGGGGACGCGCCACGCCCGCTGGTGCTGTTTCTGGGCGCGGTCATCAAGCGGGGCCGTCAAGGACTGTTCCGGGACATCTCCAACGCCTACCTGGGGTTGGTGGATGTGAAGTTCAACCGGGTCCGCGCCGACGTTACGCTGGCCCGGGAGGTCGATGCGAGCTTGCGAGACACCATTCAGCAGTCGCTGGAGAAGCTTCTCGCCAAAGAAGTCCTCACTCGCTACCACACCGAGCCGGCCCTGCTGGGTGGTGCGGTGATCCGGGTGGGCGACAGGGTCTACGACGGGTCCGTCCGGCGGCGGGCCACCATGCTGCGCCGTCAGTTGTTGTCACGCTAGGCCCTAACCTTCCATGACGCCGCCCCGGCGCAACGTCGTCATCATCGGCGGAGGCGTCGGCGGGCTCAACGCCGCACGCGGCCTGGCACGACGTCCGGTCCGCGTCACCCTCATCGACCCCGGCCTCTGACATCTCGTTCCGGGTGATGCTACTCTTCCGGGGCCATGGGGATCTTTCGTTTCGGCCGGTTCGGACACGGAACCCGGCGTGAGTTGTTCCGGGACGCCGTCGGCGAGTGGGTGGACCAAGCGGTGGCCAAGGCCGAGAGGCGGGTCGTCACCGAGCGGTACCTCCGACCGCCAGGGGCGCTGCCGGAAATCGCCTTCCTGGCGGCGTGCACCCGGTGTGGGGACTGCCTGGACGTCTGTCCTCCGCACGCGCTGGTCAAGGCGCCGACCAAGGGTGGCCTCGCGGCTGGAACGCCGCACATCGACGTGCGGGTGCAGGCCTGCACCGTGTGTGAAGACATGCCGTGCGCCGCCGCGTGCCCGACCGAGGCGTTGACGGTCCCGCCGGACGGGTGGGACGGCCACCGCATCGGGATGCTGGAGTTCCTCCCCGAGCGCTGCATCACTTATCGGGGTATCAGCTGCACGGTCTGTGCGGC
This sequence comes from Gemmatimonadota bacterium, assembly GCA_039587475.1. Taxonomy (GTDB): domain Bacteria; phylum Gemmatimonadota; class Gemmatimonadetes; order Gemmatimonadales; family GWC2-71-9; genus N074bin45. The sequence continues at coordinate 7,117 of JBDHIK010000005.1, forward strand.
GGCGTGCCCGGTGGGAGACGCGGCCCTGGGGATGGACGAGGCCGGCCACCCGGTGCTTCGGGCGGAGGGGTGCGTCGGCTGCGGGGTGTGTGTCACCGCCTGCGTTTCGACGCCGAAGTCGTTTCGGGTCACACCTGTGGAGAATCGTTGATGGATGTTCCGTATCGCGTGGACAAACCCTGGGGCCACGAACTGGTCTGGGCCAGCACGTCGCATTACGTCGGCAAGATTCTCCACGTCAAGGCCGGGGAGGTGTTGAGCCTCCAGTATCACCATCAGAAGGACGAGACCATGCATGTTCTGGCCGGCGAGCTGATCCTCCGGACCAGGGAGGGCGAGGATCTGGTCGAGCGCCCGTTTGGCCAAGGGGAGAGCGCCCACATTCCGCCGGGTCTCGTGCATCAGATCGAAGCCGTAGTCGATAGTGACGTCCTCGAAGTTTCCACCCCCCACCTCGACGATCTGGTCCGGCTCCAGGACCGCTATGGAAGGGAGTCCTAGGTGCAAGTCATCATCCCGCTCGCCGGCAAGGGAACCCGGCTCCGCCCGCACACCCATCTCGTGCCCAAGCCGATGCTCAAGGTCGCCGGCCGGCCCGTCATGGATTGGGTCATGGACCGGTTGGACGGGCTCGACATCGAGGAGTTGATCTTCATCACCGGGCACCTCAAGGAGACGGTGGAGGAGTATGCCTCCGGCAAGTACGGACTGCCGGCGCGCTACGTGGAACAGACGGTCCAGGACGGCACCGCCGGCGCCGTCAACCTGGCGCGTCCCTATGTCAACGGTCCCGTGCTCATCATCTTCGTCGACACCGTCTTCGAAGCGGATCTCACGCTGATCAACCGGACGGATGCGGACGGGATCATCTGGGCCAAGGAAGTCGAGGACTACCAGCGATTTGGCGTCGTGGTGACGGACGAAGACGGCTACATGACCCGGATCGTCGAAAAGCCGTCGGAGCCCATCTCCAAGCTCGCCAACATCGGGTTGTACTACATCAAGGACGTCGAAACGCTCTGGGCCGGCATCGACCACACGCTGGGGCGCCCGGCGTTCAAAGGCGAATACTTCCTGACCGACGCGTTCCAGTACATGATCGACCAGGGCCGGCGCATTCAGACGGCGGAGGTCGGCGGCTGGTACGATTGCGGCAAGCTGGAAACGCTTCTGGAAACCAACGCGACCCTCCTGGCCGCCGGTGCCGCGCAGCGTCGCGATTTCCCCGGGGTCACCATTCACGACCCCGTCTATATCGAGGACGGCGTCACCATCGAGCAAAGCGAGGTCGGCCCCGGGGTGTCCATTGAAGCGGGGACGACGGTGGCCCACAGCACGGTACGGAATTCCATCATCGGACGTGACAGCCGGGTGCTCGACGCAACCCTCGTCGATTCCATGGTAGGGAATCGAGTCTCGGTGACAGGCATCAGCGGCACGGTCAGCCTGGGGGACGACGCGCAGGTCACCGGCAACTAGCCTGATGGCACCTCCTGCGGGGTGCCGGTGGAGGCCAGGATGAAGCACAGCGAGCTGATTTTCGACTGGAACGACCAGGACGGAGCGTTCGACTACCGCACTGCCCAGGTGGTCCTCAACGATGAGACGCTCCGCGACGGTCTCCAGAGTCCGTCCGTGGTCGACCCACCGATGGACGCCAAGATCCGGTTGCTCCACCTCATGGCCGACGTCGGGGTGCGGGCTGCCGACATCGGCCTCCCGGGTGCCGGGCCCAGGGTCGTCGAGCAGGTGCGGATGCTGGCGCGGGAAATCGTCGACGCGGACCTCCCCATCGATCCCAATTGCGCCGCCCGTACGGTCATTGCCGATATCGAGCCGATCGTCGATGTCGCCCAGGAGGTCGGGCGGCCCATCGAGGCCGCCACCTTCATCGGATCCTCAGCCATTCGACAGTTCACGGAAGGCTGGACCATGGAGAAGATGCTCACCGCTACCGAGGAGGCGGTGACTTTCGCCGTGGATCACGACCTCCCCGTCATGTACGTCACCGAGGACACCACCCGGGCCCAACCCGATACCCTGCGCCGCCTGTACGGCACCGCCATCCGATGTGGCGCGCGCCGCGTGTGCCTGTCGGACACCACGGGGCATGCGACGCCGGCTGGGGTTCGGGCGCTGGTACGCTTCATCCGGGATGACGTCGTGGCCCCGAGCGGCGAAGAGGTGAAGATCGACTGGCACGGGCACCGCGACCGGGGCCTGGGGCTCGCCAACTGCCTTGCCGCCATCGAGGCCGGCGTCGATCGGGTCCACGCCACGGCTCTGGGGATCGGGGAACGAGTCGGGAACGCCGAGATGGACCTGCTCATCGTCAACCTGTACCTCCTGGGTGCCCTGGATCAGGATCTGAGCCGCCTGGTGGAGTATTGCCAGGTGGCCGCGGAGGTGACCGGCGTCGCCATTCCCGCGACCTATCCGGTCATCGGGTCGGATGCCTTCCGCACCGCCACCGGGGTCCATGCCGCCGCCATCATCAAGGCGCGCAAGAAGGGCGATACCTGGCTGGCGGACCGCGTCTATTCCAGTGTGCCTGCCGTCGTGTTCGGCCTGTCCCAGCGCATCGAGATCTCTCCGGTGTCGGGACTGTCCAACGTCAAGTGCTGGCTGGAGGAACACGGCTACGATCCGGACGACGACGCCATCTGTCAGGTGCTGTTCGAGGCCGCCAAGCGGACCGACCGGGTGCTCTCGGACGAAGAGTGCCACCGGCTCGTGGCCACGGTCTCCGCATGACCTCCGTGCGGTCCGACGGGCCTCCGGTATCTCCGGCCGTCACCGACGAGCTGTGCCAGTCGTATCTCGACCTCAAGTGGCACTTCGACCCCGCTGCCGGTTCTGAAGCCGGGGTGCCGGATCAGGACGGCCGCCTCGGCAGCTTCGACGTGGAATCGGTCAGGGAACACCTGGCGGCATTCCAGTCCCTGGCGATGGCGGTCGAGGACCTGGCCGTCGAGGATCTGCAGGACGAGATCGACCGCACCGCGCTGCTCGACGAGATCAGGGTCACCCGGTTCCGTTTCGAGTCCGAGCGGCCCCACACCCGGAATCCGGCCTTCTGGCTGGGGCACGTCTTCGATGCGCTGTACCATCTGCTCATCCGCACGGACCACGACCCGGCACATAGGGCTGCCGCCGCGCTGAGCAGGCTCGAAGCGCTGCCGGACTTCTTGGCCATGGCGGAGGCGACCCTGGAAGAGCCGCCGTCGGTCTTCCTGGACGCGGCGGTGGCCATGCTGCCCGGAGGCGAAGATCTCATCGCCCGAACCGCTGGAACGCTCGGTGGGGAAGTGCCGGAGCAGGCCGAGGCGCTACGCCTTGCCGCCGCCGGGGCCACCAGCGCCCTCACCGTCTTCGGCGACGCGTTGCGCACAGATCTGGCAATCCACCCCGATGAAATGGCCTTCGCCGTCGGCGAGGACCAATTCGAGCACCGCCTCCATCTGGAACACGCCCTCAGGCAGACGGCCCCGGAACTGTGGCGCTACGGGCTTCGGCTGGAGGAGGAGGTCACGGCCCGGCTCACCGAGTTGGCGGGAGACATGGCCCCGGGGACCCATTGGCGGGACCTGATCGAGAACCTCAGGGACGATACGCTGCCAGGCGGCGAGCTCCTCGAGGCCTACCGGGAGGAACTGACACGGGCGCGTCGGCTCACGGCCGAGTGCGACCTGGCCACCATTCCCGATGGCCCGCTCTCGGTGGTCGCCACGCCCGAGTTCATGCGGCCGCTCATTCCCATCGCGGCCTATCAGCCCCCGGGACCCCTCATGAGCAACAGGACCGGGTATTTCTACGTTTCGGTTCCCGATAGTGGGGAGCCCGACGAGGTCCAGGCCCAGTTGCGGGACCACTGCCGCCACGAGCTGCCGACGATCGCGGTCCACGAGGCCTATCCGGGACATCACCTCCAGATCCTGACGGCGCACCGCCAGCGGTCTCTGGTGAGGCGGTTCGTGTGGTCACCGGTCACGGTAGAAGGGTGGGCCCTCTACTGCGAAGAGCTGATGTCGGAGCAGGGGTTCTATCGGACGCCTGAGGCCAGCCTCTTCCAGCTGGCCATGCTGCTGTGGCGTGCCGTTCGAATCGTGCTCGACGTCGGCCTGCACACCCGTGGCATGACGCCTGGCGCCGCCGTGGACTACCTGCTGGAGCGGCTGCCGATGAACCGCTCGGCGGCCGAGGCGGAGGTGAGGCGTTACTGCGCCATGCCGACCTACCAGTTGTGTTATGCCGTCGGCCGTCGGGACATCCTGGCTCTGCGGGAGGCCTGTCGCGAGCGGGACGGCGAGGCGTTCCGGCTTCGCACATTCCACGACGACCTGATGAGCTACGGCGGCCTGCCGGTCTCCCTGGCGCGCTGGGGCATGGGTCTGAACCCGTAGTTGGTACGGCTGCTTGCCGACCGTCTTTCCGGCCCGTAGCTTGGTGGCACATGCCCAACAGATCACCGCATTTCAGCCCTGACGACTCCTGGTCTTCCGGTGCGACGGACACCCAGGAGGTCGTGCTGGAAGAGCCCCAGGCCGTCGAGCCGCCGCCCGGCTTTCGCGGCAAGAACGTCGTCGTTACCGGCGGCGCCACCGGACTGGGCCTGGCCGTCTCCCTGGAGTTCGCGCGTCGCGGCTGTGGGGTAGCCTTCTGTTTCCTCGATCTTCCCGAGCGCGATGTGGCGGAACAGGCCCTTCTGGCGGAGACGGCGCTGGCGGCGATGGGAGTGCCGGTCTACGCCGTCCGTTGCGACATACGTGACAGTGGCCAGGTCAACTCTTTCGTCACCAGAGCTCACGAGCGCCTGGGCGGTATCCATTATCTGGTGAACAACGCAGGCATCGCGCATGACGGCGCCCTGTGGCGTATGAGTGACGACAATTGGCGTCGGGTCCTCGATACCAACGTCACCGGGGCGTTCAATTGCATTCGTGCCGTGGCCCCGATATTCAGGGCACAGCGCTACGGGAAGATCGTCAACGTCAGCGCCCACCAGGCTGCCCGACCGGGCTTCGGGGTGGCCAATTACGCCTCCAGCAAGGCAGCGCTCCTGGGCCTCACCAAGTCCTCCGCGGTCGAATTGGGCCCCACCAATGTCAACGTCAACGCGGTCGCACCTGGGTTCGTACGAACCGAACGCCTGGCCCTCCTTCCGGGCGAAGTGGTGGAACGGGCCCGGAGGAGCTCCGTACTGGGCCGAGTGGCAGAGCCCGAGGACATCGCTAGGGTGGTGGCGTTTCTCTGCTCCGACGAGGCGCGCCACGTCACCGGTCAGACCATCGTGGTCGACGGCGGCATGTCGCTGGAATAGCGGTCGGATCCCGCGCGCCACTCCCTTCAGGTTTGAATCCGCCCCGGCGGCCATTAGTTTTCCGGCGAGAATTCGGGGACGGGCCACACCCGCGGCAGTCTCTGTAACATCTTGTCACTAAAGTACTTACCAAAGGCCATCTAGCCGGGAGTGATCGTGCGGACTTTGTTGCTGGGCGGTCTTTTCGTTGTCGCGCTCGGGTGCGGCGGCGGCAGTCAGTACGACGCGCCGGAAGCGCCTGCGCCGGAGGAGTTGGATGCCATCACCAACCTGCCGCTCCGGTCGGAGGTCTTCGCCGGCCAGGATCTGGTGGTCCTGCCGATCACGCTGGTGGTGCCCGACTCCACTCTGGTGAACGGCGAGCTGTTCCAGCACCGAGACATCCTGTTGCGCATGGCGGACTCGGTCATCCAGTCCATGCTGGAATCGCGCGCCCCCGACGTCGCCTGGAAGTTTCCACCAGAGCTTCGACGCACGGCTTCCCGTTCGCCGGGGATGGTGCCCGATCCGGACCGCATGGGACAGTCGGTGATGCGCACGCCGTCCCTCGAGACCGTGCCTGACCCGTTCCGCTCCAATCTGCGTACCCTCGTCGGGGTGACGGGGGGCCGCCTGGCGTTCGTGCCATCGGCGCTGGTCTTCAGCCAACCCGAGCCCGGCACGGTGACGGCGCGCCTCATGCTGGTGATGGCGGATGCCAGGACCGGCCGGGTGGTGTGGCGTTCGCTGGCGCGGGGTGACGGTGGCAGCTTGCCCAGGGCGCTTGGGGCGGCCATGGAGGCCATCCTCCCGATCCAGACCTTCAATCCGTGACCTACGATATCACCCTGATCGCCGGGGACGGCATCGGACCCGAAATCACCCGGGCCGCGTGCCGGGTGCTCGAGGCCACCGGACTCGATCTGCGGTGGGACGAACAACTGGCCGGCGTGACCGCCATCGAGGCCACCGGCACGCCCCTTCCCGATGCCACGCTGGAGAGCATCCGCCGGCACCGCGTGGCGCTCAAGGGGCCCCTCACGACGCCGGTGGGCACCGGATTCCGCTCGGTCAACGTGGCGCTGCGCAAGGAATTCAACCTCTACGCCAACGTGCGGCCTACCAAGACGATGCTGCCCGGCGGTCGCTTCGAGGGGGTGGACCTCGTCCTGGTTCGTGAGAATCTCGAAGGACTGTACATCGGCGTCGAGCACTTCGTCGGGGTCGGCGGCGACCCTCGAGCGGTTGCGGAGTCGATGGCGATCGTGACTCGTGAAGGGTGTGAGCGCATCATTCGTTTTGCGTTCGAGTACGCCGTGGCCCAGGGACGTCGCAAAGTCAGCATCATTCACAAGGCCAACATTCTCAAGATGGTCAGCGGACTGTTTCTCGAGGTGGGAAGGGATGTCGCCCGGGACTTCGAGGGTCAGGTGGACTGGAACGACCTGATCATCGACAACACCGCCATGCAGATGGTGCTGCGTCCAGAACAGTTCGATGTCATCGTGACCACGAACATGTTCGGCGACATCCTGTCAGACCTGGCCTCGGGGTTGGTGGGTGGGCTTGGCCTGGCGCCCGGCGCCAACATCGGGACCGATGCCGGCCTGTTCGAGGCGGTCCATGGCAGTGCCCCCGATATCGCCGGCCAGGGCGTGGCGAATCCGGCGGCCCTGATGCTGGCCGGCGCCATGTTGTTCGACCATCTCGGTGAACACGACCACGCCACACGGGTCCGGAAGGCCATCGAAGACACGATCGTGGAAGACGACGTCCGGACTCGAGACCTCGGCGGCCGAGCCTCGACCGCGGAATTCGGTGATGCTGTCGCACGACGGCTTTCTTGAAGTCCCCTGCGCCCGATGTGGTCGCAAGGGAGCCAAGATCCAGTGGGGCGAACTGTGTCCCGTGTGCCGCGAGGAACGGCAGCGGAAGGCCAGCCGGATCGGCCGGCTGGTCGCGATACCCTCAACCATGGCGGTGGGACTGTGGGTCCTGTTGAGCGTTCCGGCCGACGTCCCCCTGGCCCGGGTGTATGGCATGGTCGCGGTGGTTGCGACCTACGTGCTGGTGCGCCGTATCGTGTCCCGGGTGGCGCAGGACTTCGTCAAATGAAGAGTGCCGCCTCGTTCGGTATCCTCATGGCCGCCACCACGATCGGCGCGGTCGGGGCCGGCGCGCAGGACACGCGACTCACGATACTCCAGGACGGGCGGGTGCTGGTCAGCCGCACCGTGGTCGTGGCAGTGCCGCGTGGCACGTCCACTCACCAACTGTCGTTGGGCACCCTGGATCCCGGGAGCCTCGTGTCGTTGGACCCGGAGGTCGCCATCCGCCACGTGGAGTTCGTGGACGGGACCGACACGCCGGCGATCATGGCCCGGGGCATCGGTCGGTCCTTTCTGGTGCGCACCCGGGACGACTCGGTGTCCCTCACGCTGCTGGGGATCGAGCCGATGCGGTGGCGCTGGCCCGACGGGACCGTCAGTTATGGCCTCCCGGACGGAAGGCTGGGGTTCCCGCCGGATCTGGTGCCGGCCACGCCGGCGCTGACCCTGACGATCGACGCGCGCCGTGACCGGGAGGGCCTCGCACTCGCCTATCTGCGCGAGGGGGCCACGTGGGATGCCAGCTACAGCGTGCTGCTGGCGGAGGACGGCGCCGTCATGCAGGGCCTGGCCACGATCACCTCGACCCGGTTGGCCGCCGAGGACGCCGACGTAGCGTTGCTGGCGGGGTCGGTGTCGCGAGCAGGCGGGCCGGGCGTGCCCGTCGCCCGGGTCATGAGGGAGGCGCAGGGTCGTGCCGAGCCGACTGCTCGACCCGTCGGCGATGTCCAGGTCTATCCCTTGTCCGAGGCGGTCACCCTGGCTCCCGGTCAGAGCAGCACCGTGGCCTTGGTGGCCCCGACGGCTGCCGCCTCCCGGCGCCGTTACGTCGCACTCGGGTCTCTGCCCTGGAGCGGATCGCTGGGCGGCGCCGGCGGCCAGACGGATCTGGCGGTTCGGGTCGGCTACCTGGTGGCTCGCCCACAGGGGAGTGTGCTGGGGGACCAGCCACTCCCCGGTGGTGTGGTGCGGTTGTATCGCCGGGACGAGGATGAGCGCCTCCGACTGATCGGAGAGTCGCGTATCCCACATTCCCCGGCTGGGCAGGACCTCGAACTGGACGCCGGTCTGGCGTTCGATCTGACCGGCAAGCGCTGGATGACCAACTTCCAGCAGATGCGGGAGGACAACCGCCGGGTCGAAGACGCCACCTTCACCGTGACCCTGACCAACGGCGGAACTCGGGACGTCACCGTCGAGGTGGTCGAGCGGCGCCGCGGCGAATGGTCGGTGCTCGAGAGCTCCCTCCCCTGGGAGCAGGTCTCCGCTACCGAAATCCGCATTCCGGTAGCCGTCCCTGCGGGGAGTGACGTCAGTTTCACGTATCGTCTCAAGGTGTATCCGTGAGTCCAGTCACCCTCATTCACGTGTCCGACCCCCACTTCGGGTGGCCCTGCGACCTGGACCAGATCGACGCGCTCGTGGACATGGCGCCCGGCCTGGAACCCGATGCCATCGCCGTCTCGGGAGACCTGACGCAGCGGGCCCGGCACGGGGAGTACCAGCGGGCGCTGGTGTTCATCGATCAGTTGAAGGCCGTGGCGCCTACGCTGGTCGTCCCTGGAAACCACGACGTCCAGTGGTGGCAGAGTCCCTTCGGGGTGCGTGGACAGCGCGTCAAATATGCCAAGTACCGGCAGTACATCGACACGGACCTGACTCCGGTGGTGACGGCCGCGGGTGTGGTACTGGCCGGAGCGTTGTCGGCCTACGGGTTCTCGGTCGGGGCGCTCACCTGGAATCCCAACGACGTCACGGTCAAGGGGCATCTGCCCAAGCCGGAGACGGATCGTCTGGCGCGCATCTTCAAGGAAGCCGACCCGGCCGACGCCCGGGTGGCGGTACTGCACCACAACGTGCTCAGAGGGCAGCTGTCGCAGCGCATGGGGCTGGCTCACTGGCGCAGTGCTCAGACGCGGCTGCGGAACTCGGGGGCCGACGTCATTCTGTGCGGGCATGACCACCAGGAGGGCGTCGGCCAGATCGATGGTGTCGTCCCGGTGAGCACGGTGGGAACCCACAGCTCCCGCTCGCGCGGGAAGCGGCCTTCCGTGTTCAATGTGATCCGGATCGACCCCCAGGCCGTGCACATCCAGCACATGCGGTGGGATCGCTCCGCGTCGAAGTTCCGGGCGTCGGACAGCCACAGCTTCGCCCGTATGGTGTCGGAGGAACGGGGACAGGCCATTGCACGCTCCGCCTGAGGAAGCCGCCCCGTCCTTGCGGCAGGCTCCGGACGCGGTCCTGGGCGCCCGGCTACGGCGACTTGGCCTGGCACCGGAGTTGACCGTGAAGACCCACAACAACCGAACGGTGATGGTCAGTGTCACGCCTCGCGGAACGTTGCGGGTCCACCGCGGCTACAGCCACGCTCCGGACCGCGTCCTGCGGGCCATCGTTCGCTTCGTGAGCCCGCGAACCTCGCGGGAACGGCGCCGGGCCGCCGAGGATGAGCTCCTGTCGTTCCCCGCGCGCCAGCACTCGACCGACGAGCGCGGGCCGGTCCGTCTCGACCAGCCGCACCCGGGGGACGAACCGATCCTGGACCGGCTTCGCGCCATGCACGGTCGGCTGAATCGGTTGTGGTTCGACGGTGCCCTGCGGGACATTCCGTTCCGATTGTCAGGTCGCATGAAGCGGAGCCTTGGCGAGTTGTGCCTGGACGCCCGGAGCCGTGAAGCGTTGCACATCGCGCTGAGCCGGCGGCATCTGCGGCGCGACGGGTGGGTCGAGGTCGAGCACACGGTGCTGCATGAGATGGTTCACCAGTGGCAGGCCGAAACCGGTCAACCGGTCGATCACGGGCCGGGATTTCGACGCAAGGCTCATGAGGTAGGCATCGAGCCGGCGGCCCGGAGAGACATCCGCCGCTAGGCGTCCTCTCCCGGCCGGAGACAGGGCACGGGGTAGATCTCGAGGACGCGTTCACATTTCCGCGCGGCATGCTGCGCGCTGTCTGAGGGGTGGTACGGTCGATGGCGAATCCAATGTCGGGTGCCGACTTCTACGAGTTCGATTCCCTCCTGTCAGAGGAGGAACGAGCCGTGCGCGATACGGTCCGTACGTGGGTAGACGACAATCTCATGCCCATCATCGGGGACTGCTACGTCGAGGGAAGATTTCCCAGGGAGCTCATTCCCCAGATGGCCGAGCTTGGGTTCTTCGGCGCCAATCTCCCGGAAGACTACGGCTGTGCCGGGCTGAACAACGTCGCCTACGGACTCATCATGCAGGAACTGGAGCGCGGGGACTCCGGGATCCGGTCCTTCGCCTCGGTCCAGGGCGCCCTGGTCATGTACCCCATCTTTGCCTTTGGCTCCGAGGAGCAGCGGACGACGTGGTTGCCACGTCTCGCGTCCGGCGAGGACATCGGTTGTTTTGGGCTCACCGAGCCCGATTTCGGTTCCAATCCGGCGGGGATGATCACGACCGCTCGGGAAACGTCGGACGGGTGGGTGCTGAACGGGACCAAGATGTGGATCACCAACGGCTCGCAAGCCACGGTGGCGATCGTGTGGGCCAAGACCGGGGAGGTGAGCGACGCCGGGTCCATTCGCGGCTTCATCGTTCCGACCGATACCCCGGGATTCACCGGCAAGGACCAGAAGGGCAAACTGTCGCTCCGCGCCTCCGACACCAGTGAGTTGCATCTCGAGGACGTTCACCTTCCCAAGGATGCGTTGCTACCCAAGAGCGACGGCATCAAGAGCCCGCTGATGTGCCTGACCCAGGCCCGATACGGCATTGCCTGGGGTGGCATCGGGGCGGCCATGGCGTGCTTCGAGGAAGCCGTCAGCTACGGACTCAACCGCGTCATGTTCGACAAGCCCATCGCCCATACCCAGATCCAACAGGTGCGACTGGCGGACATGCTGACGGAGATCGTCAAGGCGCAGTTCATGACGCTGCAGTTGGGCCGTCTCAAGGATGCCGGCACCATGACGCCGGACCAGGTCTCCATGGCGAAGCGGAACAACGTCGACATGGCCTGCGAGGTTGCCCGGGAGGCCCGGAGGCTCCTCGGCGCCAACGGCATTCTGGCTGAGTACCACTCCATGCGCCACATGGCCAACCTCGAATCCGTGTATACGTATGAGGGTACCCACGACATGCACTCGCTCATCCTGGGCCACGCCATCACCGGCGCCCCCGCGTTCAAGTAGAGCGTCATCCCTCCCTTCGCGCCACACGGGGGATTATTTTTCAAGGCTGGAATGTGACCCGAACGAGTCCCGAATCTCTACCACTACCGAGGCACCGTCCGTGAAGATCGCCGTCTGTCTCAAACGCGTCCCCGACACCACCGCCAAGATCGTGATCGGCGGGGACGGCAAGTCCATAGATGAATCCGGGGTGAAATTCGTCCCCAATCCCTATGACGAGTACGCCGTCGAGGAGGCTATCAGCCTCCAGGAAAAGGCAGCTGCCGGGGAGACCGTCGTGTACTCCCTCGGCGGCGCCTCGTCCCAGGAGACCATCCGTACGGCCCTGGCGATGGGGATCGACCGTGGTGTCCTCCTGGAGGGCGCCGGCAGCGCCGACGGCATGGTGGTGGCCAGGGCGCTCGCCAGCGAGCTCGAAGGACAGGGTTTCGACCTCATCCTGTTCGGCAAGCTGGCGGTTGACGACTACAACCATCAGGTCGGCGCCATGACGGCCGAACTCATGGGACTCCCCTGCATCACGACCGTGTCCCATCTCGAGATCGAGAACGGTGGTGTGGTCGCGGAGCGGGAAATCGAAGGCGGGGTCGAGGTCGTCACGTGCCGGCTGCCCGCAGTCCTCACGTGCGAGAAGGGCCTGAACGAACCACGGTTGCCCAAGCTCAAGGGCATCATGGCGGCCAAGAAGAAGCCCCTGGAGGTGAAGCCGGTGGAGTTGGCTCCCGGCAATATGGAGGTGGTTGGGCTGGAGCTGCCGCCGGCAAGAAGCGAAGGCAAGATCGTCGGGGAAGGCCCCGACGCCGTCCCTGAACTGGTCAACCTGCTTCGCCACGAAGCGAAGGTGCTGTAACAATGGCCCGCATACTGGCTGTCATGGAGCAGCGCGATGGTACGCTGCGGAAGGTTTCCCACGAAATCGTCACTGCGGCGCGACTGCTCGCCGACACGCTGGGGACAACCGTTGATGCCCTGGTCATCGGTGCCGGCCCCGTCGCAGGCATCGATGCGCTCGGCGGCTTCGGCGCCGACCGGGTACTCACGGTCGAGCACGAGGGGCTCGGCCTCTATCAGCCGGACGGATACGCCACCGCCGCGGCCGCGGCCGCGGATGGGTGTGCCGCGGTGATGTGTGCCGCGACGGCGACGGGCAAGGACCTGGCGCCGCGCATCGCGGCCAAACTCGGAGCCGCATACGCCGCCGAGATCACCGGGTGCACGGTGGACGGGGAACACCTGGTCGCCACCCGGCCGGTCTACGCCGGCAAGGCGTTGCAACGGGTCAGGATGACGGGGACCGCGGTGCTGTCGGTTCGCCCCAATACCGTGCCGCCGGCCCAATCCGCCAAGGCCGGCGCCGTCGAGGCGTTCGTCATGCCGACGTTCACCCCACGGGTCACGGTGACCGAGGTCAAGGCCCCGGCCGTCGCCGTGCTGGACGTGGCCGAGGCGGCCATCGTCGTGTCCGGTGGCCGGGGGCTCAAGGAGCCTGAACATTTCAGTCTCATCGAGGACCTCGCGGCCGCCCTCGGCGATGCCGCGGTCGGGGCCAGTCGCGCGGTGGTGGATGCCGGATGGCGTGACCACTCAGCCCAGGTCGGACAGACCGGGAAGACGGTGAGTCCGAACCTGTACGTGGCTGTGGGGATCTCCGGGGCCATCCAACATCTCGCCGGCATGCGCACCGCCAAGACCATCGTGGCCATCAACAAGGACGCCGACGCCCCCATCTTCAAGGTGGCCGACTACGGCATCGTCGGCGATCTGTTCGAGGTGGTGCCCCGGCTGACGGACGAAGTCAAGAAAGCCAAAGCCGAAGGCTGATCACTCCGCCCATGGCCCGATCACGCCGCTCGATAGGACTTCGCCTCATCGGGATGGGTGTGGCGCTCTTGGCGCTGGCCGTTCCCGCCCAAGGTGCGCAGGCCCAGGATTCGACAGAGGTGACGGGCAACCTCTGGCTGGATTTCATCGTCAATTGGCGCTTCACCCCCCACCTCCGTTTCTTCGCCGACAATTACTATCGCACCGTGGTGAGCGGGGCGCCGGACCAACGGATGATCGGCACCAGGCCCGAGCTGGCCTGGTCAGCGCTGGGTTGGATGCAAGCGATGGCCGGAGCCAACATCCGCTACACCGACGACAGTGACGGGCTCAATTCCTGGGAACTGAGGCCTTACCTCGGCGTGCAGTTCATCGCCGACCGATTCCGGAGGGTCGTGTTCCAGAACTACACCCGGTTGGAGTATCGTAACTTCCTCTATACCGGGTCGGACTCGACCTCCTCGTCGTGGCGCCTCCGCTCACGGTTCGAGGCTGCGGTACTGATTGCCGGAGACCATCTTGGCGATCAAGGTAGTTGGGACCTCATCGGAGATGCAGAGTTCTTCGTCGACCTGTCGGATCCGGTGGAAGAGCGCTTCGCCGACCGGCTGCGGTTTCGCTTTGGTGTTGGGTACGTCCACACGCTCAAATGGCGCTTCGATGGGTTCTACGTATTACAGTACTCGCGCGACACCCAGACCAGTGGCGTGACATCGATCGACAATTACCTTCGCCTCCGCGTGAAGTATTATCCTGGGACTCGGTTTCTCGAGCGCTTCAGATGAACACCGGGCCTGACTGAACAAGGAGCCATTGTGGCGACGATACTTCCCGTACGGCATCAGGTGCCCCTGCCGCAAACCCGATTGATCATCACGGACGCTCCAGGCGAAGAGGCCATGGACGTGGACGTGGTGATCGTGGGTGGCGGGCCGGCAGGATTGTCCGCCGCCATCGAGTTGGCGCGACTCATCAAGGAAGACGGCACCCTCGGGGAGATCAGCATCGGAGTGCTCGAGAAGGCCGGGAGCCTGGGCGAGCACAGTCTGTCCGGTGCGGTGGTGAATCCGCGGGCCTTCCGTGAGCTGTTCCCAGACATGGACATGGCAGACTTCCCGTTTCGCGAGGAGGTCACCAAGGAAGCGGTCTACTATCTCACGGAATCCCGCGCCGTTCGCATTCCCACGCCGCCGACGATGCACAACCAGGGCTTCTACTCCGCATCCATCTGTGAGATCGTGCGCTGGTTGGGAGAACGGGCTGAGGAGCTGGGTGTCGACATCTTCGCCGGTTTTCCGGCGGAGGGGTTGTTCGTGGACGGCCAGCGTGTGACCGGCGTCCGGACGGTCCCGACCGGCCTGGACCGGGACGGCAGTCCGGGACCGTCCTACGAGGACCCAGCCGAGCTCACGGCTCGGGTGACCGTGCTGGCCGAAGGCACCCGGGGGCCGTTGGGACAGGCCTACCGGACCTGGCAGGGGATCGAGTCGGCCAATCCGCAGCTCTTCGCTCTGGGGGTCAAGGAAGTCTGGGAGGTGAAGCGGCCGCTCGACCAGGTGGTCCACACCATGGGATGGCCACTGGCCAACGACGAGTTCGGCGGCAGCTGGATGTACCCCTACGGCCCCAACCAGATCTCCCTGGGCCTGGTGGTCGGGCTCGACTACGGCAATGCCAACGTCGACGTCCACGAGATGTTACAGCGGATGAAGCAACACCCGCTCGTCCGGGAATACCTGGAGGGGGGCGAGTTGCTCGAGTGGGGCGCCAAGACCATTCCTGAGGGCGGCTACTACTCCCTCCCTGCACGGCACCATGGCGACGGGCTGCTCATGGTTGGGGACACCGTCGGCTTCGTCGACGTCCCGTCGCTGAAGGGCATTCACTACGCCATGCAGTCGGGCATCTTCGCGGCACGCGCAGCGTTCTCCGCGCTCAAGGCCGACGATGTCTCTGCGGCCACCCTCGGGGCCTACGACCGGATGGTGAACGACAGCTACATCGTGGCAGACATGCATCGCACGCGGAACATGCGGCTGGCCTTCAAGGACGGATTCTACGTCGGTGCAGCCAAGGCAGGACTCATGACCGTGACCGGCGGGCGGGTGCCCGGCAAGCGGATCGCCATGGAGGCGGATGCCGAGGCGCCACGCCAATCGCGCCCGGTGGCGCCGTTCAAACCCGACAACGCCCTGACGTTCAGCAAGGTCGACGCGGTCTTCAAGGCCGGCAACGCCACTCGGGACGACATTCCCAGCCATCTCCTCGTGGGCGAGGACGTCGATGGTGCCATCGCCGACTTCTACGCCGCGTTGTGCCCCGCAGGCGTCTATGAGCGATCCGGAGATGCGTTGCGCGTCAACGCCCCCAACTGTGTCGACTGCAAGGCCACCGACGTGCTGGGCCCGCGCTGGACGCCGCGCGAAGGCGGCAGCGGACCGGCCTACCGGAACATGTGAGGATCTCGGTCGGGCCCGCGCCGAAGCCCGGCTCAGCCTGACGGCTCCCACGTGACAGACTCCATGTGGCTTCTCCCCGTCCTGAGTGGCTTGTCTCGGCTTTCGGCCCGGACCTTCTACCGCCTCAGCGTCACTGGAGGTGCGGTCCCATCTGAAGGACCTGCCATCCTGGTCGCCAATCACCCCAACTCGCTCGTCGACCCCGTGCTCCTCGCCGCGGCGGCCGGCCGGCCGGTGCGTTTCCTGGCCAAGGCTCCGCTGTTCGACCACCCTGCGGTCGGGTTCCTGGTGCGCGGGTCCGGCGCCATTCCGGTGTACCGCCGTGTCGACGATCCCGGAGCGATGGGTCGCAACGAGGACATGTTCCGAGCGGCGCACGACGCCCTGGCCGAGGGTGATGCGGTCGGTCTGTTCCCGGAGGGGGTCAGCCACAGCGAGCCGTCCCTAATGCCACTCAAGACCGGAGCCGCTCGTCTTGCACTGGGTGCCGCGGCCTCGGGCCTCGCTTCGATTCCCATCATCCCCGTCGGCATCGTCCTGCGCCGGCGGGAGACCTTCCGGTCTCCTGCCTTGGTGGTCGTCGGTCAGCCCGTGCGTTGGGACGACCTCACTGACGGCGGGCCGGAGGACCGGGATGCCGTTCAGCGCCTGACCGAGAGGATCGAAGCAGGGCTCGAGGCCGTGACCCTGAACCTGGTGCGATGGGAAGACGAGCCTGTGGTGGCAACCGCGGAAGCCGTCTGGGCCGCCCAGGCGGGGGCCGGCGGAGATGACTCCGTCCAGGTCGCCCGGGTGCGTCGAGTCGCCAAACTCCTCGCCGCACTTCGGGCCGAAGGGACAGCGGACTGGGGCTCCCTGTCCCAACGTCTGGCAGATCATCGACGAAGGTTGAACGCCCTTGACCTGACCCCAGCCACCTTGGTCCAGGACATCGGCCCGGGTCAGGTGGTCCGTTGGTCCCTGACTCGGGTGCCGCTGCTTGTGGCCGCCTCGGTTGCCGTGGCGGGGTCGATCGTCTTCTGGCCGCCGTACCGGGCGGTTGGCTGGGCGGTGGACCGGCAGGATCTGGCCACGGACGTTCGGGCCACGCACAAACTGCTGTTGGGAGCCGCTCTGATGACCGGGTGGGTCATCGTGCTGGCCGTGGTCTCGGGCCTGGTGTGGGGCTGGGTGGCTGTCCTGGTGGCCCTGGTCGGGCTACCGCTCCTTGGCCTGGCGACACTGGAATTCCGGGAATGGGCGCTGGACAGCTGGCGGGCCGCCCGGCGCTATCTGTTGATGCGCAGCCGGGTCGAGGTGCGTGAGGAGCTTCGGGCTCAGCAGCGGCAGCTGGCGGACGAACTCGAGGCGATCAATCGCCGGTGGTCCGACAGCGAATGACGATCTGCGTGGCGTCAGCGGGCCGGGGCCGCCCGTTCTCTCACGAGTGAATCCACCACGGGCGCCAGGCGATCGGCAATGATGCGCCCATAACGCTCGGCACCTTCTTCGTTGATGTGCATGGTGTCCGTGAAGATGTCCCGGCGGGTGGCGGGATCACCGACGAGATCCGTCATGTCGATGACGGGCGTGTCCGTACTGTGGGCCACCCCCTCGAGGGTGGCGCTGTACTGGTGGTAGATGCCCTGGTAGACGGCCAATTTCCGGTGGAGCCCTCTGGGAAAGTGCATGATCGCCAGGTCGTCGGCCTCTGGAGCGTGTGTCAGCAGGCTGCTGAGGGAGACCAGAAACACTGTGCTGCCGTCTGATCTCGATCGAGTGACGAGTTCTGTCAGGTTCTGCGAATAGAGCGTCGGGGTGAATGCCTGGAGCGTTTCCTCCTCCTCAGGTGTCAGTGGCGAGAGGTCGATCGGCTTGGCGCGTTCCCTGCGACCCAGGAAGTAGTAGGGGATGCGCAGAAAGTGGAGGTGCATCATGGCCTTGCCAATCGCACTGGGCTCGCGGTACAAGCCTTCGTTCTTGTAGCGGAGCCCGAAGGGGTGGAACTGGGCCATGTCGTTCCAGCCGAGATTGATGACCGTGATATCGGGCTTCAGGTCTCCCAGTGTCTCTTGATACCAGTCCAAGGCCTGAGACGAGGAGTAGCCTGGCACGGCGCCCACGATGGCTTCGACCGCCACATCGCCATGCACGTTACGCAAGATGTCTTCGACCACCCGGGCGTAGTTCCGCCCCGGAGGTCTGAAGGTGACTGAGTTCCCGATGAACAGAATCCGGACGGTTCCGGGACGGCGGGCAACGTCGAATTCCGGGCCGAGGAAGCCGAGCGAGTTGATCGCGATGTCTCCCGCCCGATAGCCCGGTGTCAACTGCGAGCCCCTGGTCGGGTGGTGCCTGCGGAAGCCACCGATCGTCATGTTGAAGACCGTGTTCGACTCGAACAGGAGCCGCGTCGCGCCCTCCAAGCCGGCAACGACCAGGCAGCCGGCAGCGAGGATGAGCCCGAGTTTCCTCCAGGTCATCTGCCGTCTCCGGGAGACTCCATCGACCGCTCGGGCGAGCGGAATGCCCTGCCGCCGATGGCTGTTGGGACCTTCCCCAACCAGTGAAGATGCCGGGCAGAGTGGTGGAGCCGGCTTTGTTGGGGTCGCGCCGTCAGTCTGCGCTTCCCATCACCTTGATCACTACCCGCTTGCGGCGCTGCCCGTCCCACTCGCCGTAGAACACCCGCTGCCACGGTCCCAGGTCGAGCGCCCCGTTGGTGATGGGCACGATGACCTCATGGCCCATCGTGAGGCTCCGCAGGTGCGCCGCCGCGTTGTCCTCTCCAGTCTCGTTGTGGCGGTAGCGCTCGGGATCCCAGGGCGCCACCGTGTGCTCCAGCCAGTGCAGGATATCGTGCCACAATCCCGATTCGTGGTCGTTCACGAACACGGAGGCGCTGATGTGCATGGCGGACACGAGTACGAACCCCTCCGCGACACCGGCCAGGCCTACCTGCTCGGCGACTTCTTCGGTGATGTCGATGATCTCCTGGCGCCGATCGGTCTGGAACCAGAGGTAGTGGGTATGCGAGATCATGACGGTGGCTCCTGGGGTGTCGCGCTCCTGTCCGCATCACGCGCGGCCTGAATACCGGCACGTTCATCGACGGCAAGCAACACCGCGCCTCCCAGCAGGAAGAACAGCAAGACCGAACCCATGCCGGCGCGTTGCCCGAAGGCCCCGCTCAATTCCCCAAGCAGCAGCGGGCCCATGAACGCCGTGGCCTTGCCGGAAAACGCAAAGAAGCCGAAGAACTCGGCCTGGTGGCGCTCCGGGACGAATCGTCCCATGAGGGACCGGCTGGCTGACTGGTTGGGGCCGACGAACAGGCCGATGCAGATTCCCGCCACCCAGAACCACGCCCGCGTCGGCGCCACGACCGCAATGACCGTGGCTGTCGACAACGCCACCAGGCTGACCAGGACGGTGATCTTGCCGCCCACCTTGTCGTCCACGATCCCGAATAGCAGGGCACCGGCCCCGGCGGCCACGTTGAGCACGATCCCGAAGATCATCACTTCGCCAAACGTCATGCCGAAGGTGCCGGCCGCGTAGATGGCACCGAACGCGAAGATGGTCACCAGGCCGTCGTTGTAGATCAGCCGGGCCACCAGGAAGGTGACCACCTCCCGGTACTGTCTGAGCTGGCGGAACGTCCGGCCCAGTTCGCGAAATGCGCCTCCGATGTCCAATCCCTTCGTGGTACCTGGTTTGTCCTTCAGGTAGAGGAAGGCCGGCATGCTGAAGAGAAGAAACCAGCCGGCCACCAGCAGATTGGTGGCCCGGATGTGGAAGCCACCCTCCGTCGGCAGCGACAGCAGCGGCGGCATCCCTTCCAGGCCCACGAGGAAGACCAGGCCCAGCGCCAGTGCCAGCAGGCCACCGATGTAGCCCAGGCCCCAGCCATATCCCGAGACCCGACCGATCCGATCGGGCGGCACGATGGCCGGGAGAAAGGCGTTGTAGAAGACCATGCCGACCTCGAACGCCACGTTGGCGATCACGAAGACCCCCAGCGCCAACAGTACGGCGTATTGGCCGGTTGGCGCCACGAAGGTCAGAGCGGTGGTCGCCACCACGCACACGAGCGTCGAGGCCAGCAACGCCTTACGGCGCGCCCCGCCCCGGTCGGCCATGGTGCCCAGGATCGGGCTCAGCAACGCGATCAGCACGACGTTCTCATTGGGAGCGAACGTCTTGGTGAAGTAGGTGGCGTAGACGAACGTCACCACGAGCGTCGTGAAGGCGGAGTTGGCCCAGTCGTAGAAACACCAGGCCGTTATGGTCGACTTCGAGCCCCAGCGGGATGTGCTCATGCGCGCCTCGGGTGGGAGGCCCTACAGGATGTCGCTGCGCGGGAGGTCTGGCGTGTTCAGTTCATCGCTTCCAGAGCGGCCACGCGCTCTTCAATCGGCGGGTGGGTGCTCATCCAGCGGGCCACCCCGCGAGCGCCATGGGCTGCCAGGGGATTGACCTGGGCCAACGGTGCCGCCGCCGGCGCTACGTCCATCGGGATGCGGCGCGCCATGGCATCCAGGCGGCGCAGGGCGTTGGCCAGGGATTGCGGGTGGCCCAGAATCTCGGCTCCGACCCGGTCCGCCTCGAACTCCCGTTGCCGGGAGATCGCGAACTGAATCAACATGGCCGCGATGGGGGCGAGGATGATCAGCACCAGGCCCACCACTGGGTGCCCGTCGTCGTCACCGCCGCCGAACAGCAAGAGGTAGGGGAGATAGCTGATGGCGCCGGCCAGGCCCGCCGCGATGGTGGAGATCAACATGTCGCGGTTCTTGATGTGGGCCAATTCGTGGGCGATGACACCTTCCAGCTCGTCCTGCGGCATGCCCTTGAGGATGCCCGTCGTGACGGCCACGACCGCGTGCTCGGGATTACGGCCGGTCGCGAACGCGTTGGGCTGGTCCTGGCGCGCCACGGCCACCACCGGCATCGGAAGACCGGCCCGTTGCCGCAGGCGGTCCACCATGGCATACAGCTCGGGAGCCTCGGCCGCAGTGACCACGGTGGCGCCATACATCCGCAGCACCATCCGGTCCGAAAAGAAGTACATCACGAAGTTGATGCCCGATCCGAGCAGAAACGCGAGGATCAGCCCGTTGCTGCCACCGATGGCCTGGCCCGCGGCCATGAACAGTGCCAGCAGGCCGGCCATCAGCAGGAAAGTCTTGGTGTTGTTCATGGTCCAATTCTAGGGTGAATCACGGCCCGGGTCAACTGCTGTAACACATTGTCCTACAAATGGTTACATATGCCGCAACCAGTGGCCTAGGCGAAGGGGGGGTCGGCGCGATGCACCGGGTCCTCCAGCAGGATGGCCGACAGCTGCGCCCCGGCCGCAGTCTCCCCCTGGCCCTCCGGGACGATGAGCAGGGCATTGGCCATGATCATCGATGTGAGAATGCCGGAACCCTGTGGCCCGGTGAGGCGGGCGGTGCGACCTGCCGCCTCCGGGGTCACGATTGCGCGAAGGAAATGCTGCAGGGCAGCAGATACGCGGATCGGCTCGGTGACGTGAACCGGTACCGCGCGCCGGAAGCACAGGCGGTGACCAGTCATCTTGCGAATGGCCGGCCGGACGAAGAGCTCGAACGTGACCATGGCGCTGACGGGATTCCCGGGCAGGCCCACCCACGGCATGTCGCCGATGCGGCCGAATCCAACCGGCGCCCCCGGTCGCATTCTCAGTCGCCAGAAGTCGATGTCGCCTCCGACTTCCTGCAAGACCTGTCGCACGTAGTCGTGCTCGCCGACACTGATGCCGGCGCTGGTGACGAGCACGTCGCAGCCCGCAGCGTGTTCGATATGCTGCCGCAGGCTCTCGGGCGTGTCCTTCGCGATGCCGAGGTCGACCGGCTCGCCACCGGCCAGACAGACCAGAGCACGGAGGGTGTGGCTGTTGGACGACGCCGTCTTACGGCCGCTGAGGATGTCGTGCGGATGGTCGATGTCCGCGATCTCGTCGCCGCTACCCAGGATGCCGATACGCGGGGCCCGATGCACCAGCGGGTTGGCCACCGCCATCGAGGCCAGAACGCCGAGGTGCCCCGGTGTGAGCGCGGTCCCACGGGAAAGCACCTTCGTGGCCTGGCGGATGTCCTCCCCGGCCTGCCGGACGTTTCTGCCGGCGTCCCGGTCGTCCGTCACGGTGACGACGGGATCCCCCAGGTCGGTGTCTTCCTGTCGTACGACACAATCGGCGCCGGTTGGGAGCGCGGATCCGGTGAAGATGCGGGCGCACTCTCCCGGTCCCAGCGCGACCGTCGGGAAGCGTCCCGCCGGCAGATGCTCCACGATGCGCAACCGGATCGGCCGGTCCGTGGACGCCCCGGCAATGTCGTCGCTCCGGGCGGCGTAACCGTCCATGGCGGAGTTGGTGTGGGCCGGGATGTTGAGTGGGCTGACCACGTCCTCCGCCAGCACGGCACCCAGGGCATCGTCGAGATGCACCCTGAGTGCTGGTTGGATGGTCACATGGTCCAGGATGTGGAGGGCCGCTTCGGCGGCCGAGAGCGGCCTCAAGGTCCGATAATCTTGGCGCCGTCCCAGGCGATGTTGGCCAGGAGCTGCAGCCACATGGTGTCGCGGAACCGGAGCACCGTGGTGTCCGCCTTGAAGTTGTCGTCGTCGGTGACGATGGCGATCCAGTCGCCAGCGCGGTCAGAGGTCGGGTCGTAGAACGGTGTGTCTGAGACTTCTCGCCGGTACACCTCGATCTTGGGAATCGGGTGGGATGTGAAGCCCTCGGCCATCACGATATCGGCCTCCGACAAGTAGGTACGCGCCAGGGTGATGGGGTCGGTATCGTCCGCGGTCCGTTCGAACAGGCCCCGCATGTGCGGGCTCGCGATGAGAACCCGTTCGGCCTTGCCTTCGCTGAAGTGGCGGTAGGTGTCGGTCCCAGGGGTATCGATGGTGGCTGGGTGGCTGGCGTGCTTCATGGTCATCACCCGATGTCCCCGACGGACGTACTCCGCGGCCAACGCCACGGCCAGGGTGGTCTTGCCCGCGCTCTTCTTGCCGACTACCGAGATGATCCGAGTTGCTGCCACAGTGCATCCGCCCGAATGAGGTCGTCCCGCGTGTTCACGTTGAAGAACATCGTGGCCGGGTCGCCGAACTGGTGAACCTCAGCCTCAGGGAGGATACAGGTCTTCACCGATTCATGGAAGGCAACGGCCCGAAGGTCCCCGGCGGCGAGGGCGGTCTCCATCGGCCCTCGGCACCCGGGCTGGTACAGGGCGCACATCGGCTCCACGCCGCGCCGGCCGCCACTGGCGGGCAGGACGACGTCACAGGGGCCTGACCTGGCCACCAGATGGGCGATCAGAGCAGGGGGCACCAGCGGCATGTCCCAGGCCAGGCAGACCACCGGGGCAGGGGTCTCGACAACCGCTGTATAGAGGCCGGCGAGGGCTCCTCCAGCGACCCGGTCCGGCACGACTCGCAGGTCTGGCCGCCACGTTCCTGCTTCGGGATCGTTCGCGATCAGGACCGGGTCGGAGCCCAGAGCCGCCTGGAGGGCCTCGACCAGGATGTCGAGAATGCGTCTGCCGCCGACCAGGGCCAGCCCCTTGGGGCCGCCCCCGAACCGCCGAGCCTGGCCGCCCGCGAGGATGGCACCGTGCACGTGAGGTGACACGGCGTCAGGGTCGGTCAGTAGCGCCGCCCCCGGCTCTTTTCGAGCACGATTTCAAATCCGATTTGTACCGAGAAGAGGTGCTGGTACTTGGCCTCGGATGGCGGCTTGATGCCGGCGCGGTTGGAGGCCATCGTCACGGCGTCGTAGCCGACGATGTTGTCGCGGACCTCGAACCGGATCTGGTAACCGCCCCGCTTGGTCCCCGCGGTGAAGCCTGCGCCCAGGACGGCAGTCGGGCTGAGGCTTCTGGCGTCGTCATCGACATAGACCTGGACGACACCGTTCCCGGTGCGCCCCTCCATGGCCACGGAACTGCGGTTGATGATGGCGACGCCAAGCCCGGCCCGCACATAGGGTGAGACCGAGCCGCGAGGGCTGATGCGCCACATCGCCCCTGCGGTGATCTGCACGGTCGAGGTTCCGTTGGAATCGCCGTCGATGTCTCCGCAGGCGGTGGCCACGTCCTGGTCACCGGTGGAGAAGGCGATCTTGCAGGTGTCGTCGTAGTTGGTTCCCGTGAAGAACACCTCGCCGGACAGTCCGAGATTGGGCTTCGGGAAGTAGATGCCGTAGAACATCAACCCGAGGCCGCCCGTGACGGAGCGGGTCAGCGCGAGGGTGTCGGCGACGCCCGGGTTGAGTTGCAGCGGCTGGTTGGGCACGCTCCACAGGTCGGTGTTGCCCGTGAACGAGAGCGCGACGCCGAACACCAGGTTGGCCTGGGAACCTGTCTCCTGTGCCGCGGCCGCGGCGGGCGCGACGCTCAGGCATGCTACCAGGACGGTGACCACTCGGTTCATTGTTCCCCCAAAGAATCCGGATCGAGACTCGTTCTCCACTGTCCGTGTGCCCTTCGAGACGTACGCCGGGGTGTGACCGGACACACGGTGGTCCATCTACGGCCACCTGCGTCCCTACGGGCTCGGCCCCGGTCCGGTTTGCGGACCATGGTAGTCCGGGGTGGCGCTGGCCGCTCGCCCGACCAACGTCATGCCCGCGCGTCGCGAGATGTCTCGCGCCAGCGTCGAGGGGACTGACGGCGTCGCCACGTAGCCCAACCGAGCCCGGGCCGCCTTGAAGGCCAGTTCGGCGCTGATCCGGCCGGTAACCAGGAGCCCGAGGCCGGAGACGGCCCGGCCCTCGAGGAGAGCCGCGCCGATGACCTTGTCGACGGCGTTGTGCCGGCCGATGTCTTCGGCGTGACACACCAGGTCTGTGCCGTCGGTCAACCCGGCCGCGTGGATCCCGCCGGTATCGCGATAACGCTCCCCACGCTGGAACAGGCTCTTGAGCAACCCCCGCAGGACGTCAGCATCCGGAGGGTGTCCGTGCGGTTCCGCACTGGGTCCCTGATCCACCTCTGCCAGAAAGGTACTCACGGCACCGCAGCCCGACGCCAGGACCGGGCGGCGGCTCTCGGCCGCCACCGTGGCCACGTTGGCCTCCGGAATCTCGGCCCAGAAGCCGAGGTCGGTGGCGCAGGGCCGCAGTGAGACCTCGTTCATGCTGTGGACGTAACCTTCACCATACAGCCAACCGATCGCCAGCTCCTCGAGCAGGTCGGGTGTGCACATCCAGGTCACCGCGGGAGCGCCGTTGATTTCCAACCATACGGCGACCTCCTCCACGACCGCACCACGGCCGAAGCGGCTGCGCCGCTGCCGTTCCCGGCCTTCAGCCGGTGTGTTCGGTACAATCGGCATACAGGGTCGCGTCCTCGGAAATGCGGAGGCGCTCCAGCACGACGCCCCCGGGGAGTCGGGCCTGGATGCGCGGAAAGAGGTGGGCGGCCAAGGCCTCGCAGGTCGGGAGCATCTTCCCGTCTGCGCAGGCGGGGATCACCTCGTTCAGGTGCTGCTGGTGCAAGGGGTCGAGCACCTCCTGCTGCAAGATACCGTCGAGCAGGCGCAGATCCACGATGAGCCCTTCCGGGCCCAGAGGGCCACGCACGGTCACGCCGCACTGGTAGTCGTGGCCATGGCCCGGCGGGTCGCCCAGGGCGCCGAAGACCTCACGATTCTTCTCAGGGGTCCAGCTGGGTACGTAGTAGCGGTGCGTTGCGAAGAAACGGACCACGCGGGTGAGAGAGACAGCCACGTTCAAAAAGCGATACCCAGTCCCGCCATGAACCACGGGGAGATGACCCATTGTCCCGTGCTCGGATTGGCGGCCTGGAAGAGAGGCGGGTAGCTGAGCTTCCAGAAATTGGCCCGGGCCTCGAAACGGAGCTGAATGGCCTGGGTGATGATCACGCGGGTGCCCAGTGTCGGGGTCAGGTAGATCTTGTTGCCGAAAGAGAATCCGGAGTTGTCGGCTGGAGTGTTCTCGGCGATGGCCAGCCCGATGACGCCCGCGAAATAGGGTGCCAGTCGGTTCCAGCTCTTGCCCCCGGTGAGATTCAGTTGTGCCGAGACGTCGAACATGAGGACCTGTTGCGGCACGGGTCCGAGGGTCCTGAGCGTCAGCGTCGTGTCGGATTCGAGGATGACGATGTTGCGCTCGAGGTCTGCGACGGTCCCGCTGAACCCGAACTGGAACGTGTTACTGAGACGAATGTCGAATCGGCCTCCGAGGGTGGTGCCATTGTGCGGCCCGACCCCGAGGCTGCCGCCGCTGCCACCGAAGTACCCCGTGGTCACCGTGAGGGCCATTCCTTTAGTAATGTCGCGGTACGGGGAGTTCCGCGGTTCGTGTCCGACCTGCGCCTCCGCCGCCCCCACCGCGAGAGCAACGAGGACGGCCACCAGCCAGGCGCGCCGCCTATTCATGCGTCCCTCAGATCCCGGCCCGTCATCTCAGGCGGCGGGTCGATACCAAGCAAGTGCAGGACGGTGGGGCCCACGTCGCACAGGCTCCCGCCGGCACGCAGCCGGTCAGCGCCCGTGCGCACGCCGATGAAAGGGACGGGGTTGGTCGTATGGGCCGTATGCGGCCCGCCGGTCTCGGGATCGATCATCATTTCACAGTTTCCATGGTCCGCCGTGATCAGGACCGTCGCCTCCGCTGATTCCGCACTGGCGAGGACTCGGCGCAGACAGGTATCCACCGTTTCCACGGCGGAGATGATAGCAGGTTCGACGCCCGTATGGCCGACCATGTCGGCGTTGGCATAGTTGCACAAGATGAAGTCGTGGTCTCGTGCCGCAATGGCGTCGCACAACACATCGGTAATGCCCACGGCACTCATCTCCGGCGCCAGGTCGTACGTGGCCACGTCCCGTCTGGAGGGAACCAGCTCACGCTGTTCGTTACGCATCGGCGGCTCGTGACCACCGTTGAAGAAATACGTCACATGCGGATACTTCTCGGTCTCCGCGGTGCGCAATTGCGTGCGGCCCTGTTCGGCCAGCATCTCTCCGACGATCCGCGCCATGCTCTGAGGCGGGAAGGCCTGTGGTACGGGAAAGGTCTGGTCGTACTCCGTCATCGTTACCATCGACACCGTAGGCGGGTCTGCCGCAAACCCATCGAAATCCTCCACCATCAATGCCCGCACCATCTGTCGCATCCGGTCACTCCGGAAGTTGAAGCACAGGATGCCGTCGCCGTCCCGAATGGTGGCGCGCGCCTGTCCGGCTTCGTCGGTCAGGACGACCGGCAGAACGAATTCGTCGGTTTCGCCCCGGTCGTAGGCCGTCTGCACCGCCGCGGTGGCGTCGCTCGCCCGGGCGCCGACGCCACGCACCATGGCGTCGTACGCCGCCTGCGTCCTGTCCCAGCGCCGGTCGCGATCCATCGCGTAGAAGCGACCGGACAGGGTCGCGAGAACGCTGCCAGCCACTCCCAGGCGATCCAGATCCTGCTCCAGGGCTCGAACCACCTCCAACCCGGATGTCGGCGGAGAATCACGGCCGTCGAGGAAGCCATGGACCGCGACCGGAATCTGATGGCGCGCCGCCAATTCGATGCAGGCCAGCAGGTGGCGGTCGATGGCGTGGACCCCACCGAATCCGAGGAGGCCCATCAAGTGGAGCGTCCCACCGGAACGACGAACCCCGTCGCAGAGTTCGCTGAGCATTTCGTTCTGAAAGAACTCGCCCGAGGCAACGGCCTGATCGATCCGGACGATATCCTGCATGACGACCCGACCGGCGCCAAGGTTCAGATGCCCCACCTCGCTGTTGCCCATTTGTCCGGCCGGCAGCCCTACCGCGAGGCCGCTGGCCTCCAGCAGCGTCCGGGCCGGGTGGCGCCACAGCGTGTCCCATGTCGGTGTTTCTGCCAGCCGGATGGCGTTCCCGTCACTGGCCTCTCGATGGCCCCACCCGTCCAGGACGATCAGGACCACGTTCTTGGCGGGTGCCAGGCTGTTTGACATGGTTCTCCGGTGTTTCTACAATGCCACATCGTGACCGACGCGCCGGAATCTAGTCCAGCCCTCATGCGGCTACCAGCCTTGCTGGGCCTCTGTGCCCTCATCGCGCTCCCCATACAGGCCCAGGAACAGGGCGCTACCCTCCAACCGGGCGCCTTCATGCGCACCCCCATGGGCGTGCAACTGGGCACGATCCTGGCCGGCGCCACGGTCACCGTGGATTCCACTGCCGGGTCCTGGCGTCACGTCACGCTCGAAGGCTGGATCTTTACGGCCTCGACCCGACAGGACCGCCGCGAGGGGTTCGACTTGTCCGTGCGGGCCTCCCCGACCGAGAATCTCCGCGCCACCCCCAATGGGACCATCGTCGCCAGATTGGCGGAAGGCGCCCTGCTGCACCGGGTGAGGACACAGGGCGGCTGGACGCGGGTGCGCCGCAGCGGCTGGATTCCCGAACGGAGCCTCCCCGTCGAAGAGCAGCTGGTGGCCGAATCCGAGGAGCCGACCACCGATCCCAACCGGGTCGAGGTGCCGGCAGAGGTGTCACTACGGTTGCAGCCGGACGGCCCGGCCACCGGATCGCTGGCGCCGGGATCCCGGGCCACCGTCATCGCCCGCTCAGGGCAGTGGGCCCGGGTGCAGGTCGAAGGCTGGATCCATCTGGATTCCCTGGCGCCTGCCTCGGGTGGGGCCCGGATCGGGGTCACCGCGGCGGAGGTCAGAGCCAACCCCGACCGCTATATCGGGCAGCTGGTCGATTGGCAGCTGCAGCTGGTGGCGGTCCAGACGGCGGACGAGTTGCGGCCTGAGGTACCTCTGGGGCAACGCTACCTGCTCACGCGGGGGCCGGCACCAGAAATCGGCTTTGTCTACGTCCTGCTCGACGACGAGCAGGCGGAGCGCCTCGAGGGCTTGCAGCCGCTCGAAGACCTACTTCTCCGGGTCAAGATCCTGGCGGCCCGGACCCGATACCTCCCCAATCCGGTGGTCGATCTGCAGCAGATCCTCGATCCTGGTCCCTGACGATCTGTTGGCCTGGATCTGGCATGAGCGGGGTGGGAGGATCTACCTTTCGGTCCGTCCTCATGTGACAGATCCCGACACGAGGCGCAGGAGGCAGGAATGAACGATCTGCTCAAGCAGAGGATTCTGCGGAGCCTGGAGAGCCTGGACGACGAGCGTGGCTACCGCATTCTCGACTACATCGAGTTCCTCGACAGCAAGTACGCCCAGCGGGCCAATCCGTCCGGTATCTTCGCCAAGATCACGGATACCGTCGAGGACACCATGCGAGCGGGGAAGCTGCCCATCCAGGCCATTTCGGGCACCATGGGACTGATGGACAGCGCCGGCAAGGTCATGAAGGGTCTGGCCGCCGCGGGCGAGGTCGTGGTCGGCGAGGCGGTACGGGCCGCCGAGGACGCCACCAGCGCCATTACCGGAGGGACAGATCAGGAGGACACGCCGTCTCAACCCGGCCAGCGGGGGACGGGGGAAGGCTCGCCATAGCGCTTGGAGCTTGCGCGGCACTGACCTGCCGTCTATCGTTGGTGATGGAAGCATAATCGTACATCCGGCCCACTACCCACACCGTTCCGGTGTTTGTTGGTGGGCCGTTTTGCATACCGGAACGAAGTCACGATGAGCCCAATTCGCGAACACCCAGCCCTGACGTTTGATGACGTGCTCCTGGTCCCGGGGCACTCCACGGTGCATCCGCGTGAGGTCTCGACGGTGAGCCGCTTCACCAGAGGCATCACCCTCAATATTCCGTTGGTGTCGGCGGCGATGGACACCGTGACCGAAGCCGACATGGCCATCGCCATGGCTCGCGCCGGCGGCATCGGGGTGCTGCACAAGAACATGAGCGTCGATCGGCAGGCCGCCGAGGTCGACCGGGTGAAGCGGAGCGAAAGTGGGATGATCCTCAATCCCATCACGCTGGGGCCCGACCGTCCCGTGCACGAGGCTGCGGCCTTGATGGCACGGTTCAAGATTTCCGGCGTCCCGATCGTCGATGGCCACGGCCGGCTCATCGGCATCATCACCAACCGGGATCTTCAGTTCGAACGTGACATGGAGCAGGCTATTGAGAAGGCCATGACCAAGGACAACCTGGTCACCGCTCCGCTGGGCACGGATCTGGACGAAGCGGAGCGCATTCTGGCGCAGCACCGCATCGAGAAGCTCCCGGTGGTCGATGAGGACGGCGTGCTCAAGGGATTGATCACCGTCAAGGACATCTTCAAGCGCCGGCAGTTTCCGGACGCCGCCAAGGATCACCATGGGCGCCTGCAGGTTGCGGCCGCCATCGGTGCAACGCCTGATGCCGCCAGCAGGGCCAAGGCGCTGGTCGAAGCCGGGGTCGACGTCATCGTGGTGGACTCGGCGCACGGCCACAGTGAGGGTGTCCTTCAGACGATCGAGTCCATTCGCAATGCCTATCCCGACATCCAGTTGGTCGGGGGCAACGTGGCCACCGCGGACGGGGCGGCGGAACTGGTTCGTCGCGGGGTCGACGCCGTGAAGGTGGGCGTCGGGCCGGGAAGCATCTGCACCACGCGTGTGGTCACCGGCGTAGGGGTGCCACAAATCACGGCCATTCTGGATGCCGTCAGCAGTGCCGGTGACGTTCCGGTCATTGCCGACGGTGGCATCAAGTATTCCGGAGACGCGGTCAAGGCCCTGGCGTGCGGTGCGTCCAGTGTAATGATGGGGGCCATGCTTGCCGGTACCGAAGAGAGTCCCGGAGAATCGATCCTCGCGGAGGGACGGCGATTCAAGCTCATCCGCGGCATGGGGAGCATGTCGGCCATGCAGGACGGCTCAGCCGACCGCTACTTCCAGCAGGGAGAGGTGTCGCCGTCCAAGATGGTTCCCGAGGGGATCGAAGGGCGCGTCCCGTACCGGGGGCCGGTTGGAGACGTTCTCTTCCAGATGGTCGGCGGACTCCGAAGCGGTATGGGATACTGCGGCGTCGCGGATCTCGAGAGCCTGCACACCAGGGCCGACATGGTCAAGATCTCCCCCGCCGGACTCAGGGAGTCTCACCCGCACGATGTAACGATCACCAGGGAAGCGCCGAACTACAGCACCTGAGCGACGAGAGGGGAGAAGGGAGAAGCTCTTCTTCCCACTCCTCTCACTCTCTCCTGCTCCCTCTTATCTTCCCCTCATGCCCATCACCCTTAGCGACGACAAACGGCAGGCGGCACGCGACCTGGCCGAGGTATTCCGCCGCGGCCAACGCGTCTGCCTCACGACGCACGTCAATCCGGACGGGGACGGCCTGGGGAGTGAAGTGGCCCTGTTGCGGTTGCTCCGGGCCCAGGGTGTGGAGGCCGTGGTGACCAATCCCACGCCGACACCACCCCGGCTTCAGTTCATCTTCGAGGACGCCCCGGAAGCCGACCGAACGGCGGAAGCCATCAAGGAACTGCGTCGCGCGGACGTCATCGTCGTGCTGGACATCGCGGACCTCGGGCGGCTGGGATCGCTCGGCCCGGTGGTGGAGGAGCGTGGCGTCACGGTGGCCTGCATCGACCACCACGTCAGCGGCGGGACCCTCCCGGACGGTCCTCGCTATGTCGACGCCACCGCGGCCGCCACCGGGGAGCTGGTCTTCGAGATCGCGCTGGCCAACGGGTGGGATGTCGATCAGGCCACGGCCCAGGCCCTCTACGTGGCCCTCATGACCGACACGGGCGGCTTCCGGTTCAGCAACACCCGTCCCCGCACCCTGCGCATCGGCGCCGATCTTCTCGAACGCGGCCTGCATCCCGAGGAGATCTACAGCCAGGTGTACGCTTCGGTGCCGGAAGGGCGCCCCAGGCTGGTGGGAGAGGCGTTGCAGACGCTGATGGTGGATCACGACGCCGGTCTCGCGTGGATCACCGTGCCGCCCGGTGCCATCGAGCGACACGGCCTGACGGCCGATGACCTCGATGGCGTCGTGGAGTATCCCCGGTCCATCGCCGGGGTACGCATGGCGCTCATGTTCAGGGAGATCGCCCGGGGTCGCATCAAGATATCGGCGCGATCGGTTGGTGACGTGGACGTCGCAGACTTCGCCCGCCGGTTCGGGGGCGGGGGACACACCAAAGCGGCGGGCCTCTCGGTCGAAGGCTCCCTCGCTGCGGTGCAGGCCCAGGTGCTCGAAGCCGCACGGAATTACCTTCAATCCGGCCCCGACCAGGAAATCGTCCAGGTCCCGGCGGCCCATGCCGACTGATGAGGTGTGACGTTGTCTCTTGAAGCTCGGGTCACCACAGCGCTGACCCAGATACAGAACCCCCGACTCGAGAACGATTTGATTTCCGCCGGGATGGTGCGTGACCTCATCGTGTCTGACACGGGCCAGGTCGCGCTCACATTCCTGTTGGGCCGTGACGACCCGGCGACGCTGGTTCGGCAGACACGTAAAGCCGTACAGGCCGTCGATGGGGTCTCGAGCGTGCAGATCGATGTGGTCGATCCCGGTGGTGCCGGTGCTGGAGCGGGCGCCCCTGCCGGGGCCCAGCCCGCTGCGGCCCGGACCGAGCCCGTTCCGGCACCGACGCCTTCCGCCATGCCCAATCTGGGACAGGTCATCGCCATTTCGTCGGGCAAGGGCGGTGTGGGCAAGTCCACGGTTTCGGTCAATCTCGCCGTGGCCCTGGCCCAGGCGGGTCGCCGGGTAGGGTTGATGGACGGCGACGTCTACGGACCCAACATCCCGAGGATGTTCGGTGTCTTCGACCAGCCAGCCGTCCGCGACGGCCGCATCCAGCCCCACGAAGCGGCCGGGGTGAAGATCATGTCGTTGGGATTCCTGATTGAACGCGACGCCCCCGCGATCTGGCGCGGTCCGATCATCATGAAAGTGGTGCAGCAGTTCCTCAACGACGTCGATTGGGGCGAGCTCGACTACCTCCTGGTGGACCTCCCCCCCGGCACCGGCGACGCTCAGCTATCTCTGGTGCAGACCATTCAGGTCAGCGGTGCGGTGATCGTCACGACGCCCCAGGAAATGGCGGTCGGTGATGCCCTCAGAGGCGCCAAGATGTTCGAACGAGTCAACGTCCCGGTCGTCGGAGTGGTCGAAAACATGAGCGGGTTCGTGTGCCCCCACTGCCACGAGCGAACCGACATCTTCCTGACCGGCGGTGGCGATCGGCTGGCAGAGGAGACCGGGGTCCCGCTGTTGGCCCGGGTCCCGCTGCAGTCCCGGCTGGCCGACCACGCCGATCAGGGACTGCCGGTGGTTCTGGCCGAACCGGACAGCCCAGCCGCCGAAGCGTTCCGGGAACTGGCCAAGACGATTGGAACCAAGTTGGGGGAGAAGCGGATGACGCTCCCCATTATTCAGGGCTAGTTACCGGGTGCCGGGTCGATCCATTCGATCTTGACCTGGCCCAGGGACGTCTTGAGGCTGACGTCCAATCTGCGCTCGGCGTCCTGGTAGTCCCCGGTGACGTAGGCGTCACCCTGCTTCTCGAAACCCTTCGGGTCGAGCAGGGCCAGAAAATTGTCGGTGGTCATCCGGACGCCAACCCCGCGCGGCAGGCGCAACGTCAGCCCGCCGGCCGCCATGCGCGCCTCGAGGGTCATGCCCTGGCGCCAACTACCGCTGAAATCCAGGACGGTGGCGCCCACGCCGCCGTCAAAGCGAATAGTGTCGCATCGGCTGTTGCCCAACCCCATGACCCGGAATTCGGCCGCACCGGCCCGGAACACCCCGGCGCTGCAGCGGACCCGGTTCGGGCTGGTGAACCGGGCCACCGTCTTGCTCCCGCCGTTGCTCACCGTGAACCCGACCAGACGAAGGCCACCCAGCTCCAGCTCCGCGTTGACGGCCTCCAGGCGTGCGTCCAGCGTGAGGTCGACGGACGGACTGAAGACGACATTGGCCGCCTGCCCCAGTTGGGTCGCCTTCGAGACCCGAAGCCCGCCGCCGCCAATGCTCTCCAACCCCAGCACCACCTCGCCGGCGACCGCATCGTACCGGCCGCTCGGGCTGAACCGGTCGGCGTCGTAGATCACTTCGAGGTGGTATAGCGTGCTGGCGCCGCCCGGAGCCAGGCGGAGAGAACCGGCCGTCAGCTGTACCTTGGCCGTGAGTTGCGTCTCGCCATGGACCTGCCGGGCAGAGCTGAACGACCGCATCGTCTGGGCATGCAACAGCCCCGCCCCGGCAATCAGGGCGAAGAGCAGCCCGCTCGAACGGCCAATCATACCGGAGGCTTGGGGGGTCGCTTGGCCGCCGGAACCCCGAATTGCGGAGTGGCCCAGAGATACTCGTCGGTCATGGCTTCTGGTGGGAGAATGCGCCCGCTGAAGCCCTCGCGCAGGCCGGCCCGACTCAGCAGTGCCGCCCCGAACCCGGCCGTTCCCAGCAGCCAGGTGACCAGGAGTGCGATGCCCTGGATGACGGCCCCGGCCAGCGGCACCCACCCGAACACCACCCAGGCCCCCCACAGGGAGAACAGCCCGAGCAGTCCCACCAAGAGGAATCGGTAGCTATTGGGCGAGGCGACGGCAGTCCCCGTGGCCAGGCGTCGCCGGGTGTAGGTCTCCCCGATGGCGTGGGCCATGGCCAGGTAGCCCCCAACCGACGCCAGGATGAACAACAGGCCGTAGACGATGATGGCGAAGGGCAACAGGAGGATGCCGGCCACGCTCAAGGTCAAACCCACCACGATCATGCCGAAGGTCGGGAGCACCAGGATCTGGCCCAGGAGCCCCACGATGAACGATCTGCCAAACGAATGGGAAATGGTATCCGACACGACCTCCAAGTTGGTGCGTGCGAACAGCACCAACCCGAACCCCAAGACGGCCAACGACAGGAACACTCCCGTAACGCCGGCAGCCTTCTGCAAGGTGGCAACGACGGGTGAAATCGGTAGTGTCGCCTCCGGCAACTCGGAGGTGAGCGGGGGCGCCAGGGAACTCAACGTGCGGATGTCGCCGGTAATCTCCCCGCCCAGATCGTGGACCTGGCCGTTGTAGGCCAGCACGCTGCCGGAGATGAGGGCGCCGGGGTGAACGATGACGTCACCATCCACAGTCACCAGGTTGCCGTCCAGCCGCCCGTAGACGTCGGCAGACCCCTTCACCACCAGGTAGTCCCCGGAAAGGTGCTCGTTGGATCCCACGGAGAACTCACCCAGATGGGCCCGGCCACCGAGCACGGTGACCCGGAGGTCCGCCGCGGCCTGCATCGAAGCCTGGAACAGCACGGGTTCGAAGGCGTTCAGGTCCTCCAGGTTGCTCAGGTCCACGGTCAGACCCTGGGGCCCGGCTTCCTGGATCGCCTGGGAGAGGATGGCGGTCGTGGTGTCGACGTGTGGGGCGCCATGCTCGGTCGGCACCGCAGTGACGACGAATCCCGCCGCCGAGGCGCTCTCGGTGGGGTGATGGGTCGGGGTCGTTGTGGCGTGCGCTGGACCGGCGGCCCCGAGGGCCGCCGCGATCAGGAACAGGTCAGAATTGCGCATGGGCCACCCGCTGTGTTGGAAGCGCCATGAGACGCCGCAACGCGAGGACACCACTCAGGTAGAGGAGCGATGCCATGCCAGAGAACAGCGCCAGGCGGGCCGGTGTGCCGACCACATTCAGCGCGTCCTCATACCAGGGTTGCTCCACGAGGTTCGAGGCGAGTGCTTGAAGCCCAAGCCAGAACCAGCGGGCAGCCTCTCCGGCGACGCTCGTCCCGACCGCCGCGAAGAACTCCTGGTTGGCCAGACTCCACGCAACGCTGCCACCCATGGTCGCGACCAGCACGACGACGAGTGACGTTGCGAACACCAGGGAGCGCCTGCTCACTGCCACCTTGCCCCGCAGAGTCCGGAGTGCCCTGAGCGCGAATGGGTCTGGGACGTTGACGCGGGCCATGACCCGATCCCCGAATCCCGGGGCTGGGTCGAACCGTGGCATCTCGTCCAGCAACCCGACCAACGTACGCTCGGCTTCCAGGAGCTCCCGGCAGTCTCGACATGATTCGAGATGCAACGATACCGGGGCCGCGGAGCTCTCCGAGAGCAGCGCGTCCAGGTCGTCCGGGGTCAGATGGTCCTGCTGGTGTTCATGCATTGCAAGCCCTCCTACGGGGAGCTTTTCGTGAAAGTTTCATTCGCGCAGGTGCGAGAGTGACTTACGTAACTCGTTGCGGGCACGGTGGATATAGGTCTTGACCGTACCGAGCGGGAGGTCCATCATCTCGGCGATTTCTTCGTACGGCCGGCCTTCGACGTGGCGCAGCAGAATGCACGATCGATACTCCGGTCGGAGGTGGCTGATGGCCTCCTCGATCATGCCGCCAAGCTCTCTCGCTTCGACGTACGCCAGCGGGCTGGGTCCTCTGCCACCGATCTGCAATGCGGTGGCTTCCATGGCCTCGGGTGTCCTGGCGTGCGGGGAGCCCTCGATGGACAGCGTCTGCAGTTCGCGCCGCCGCAGATGATCGATGGTGGCGTTGTTGGCGATCTTGAAGATCCAGGAGGAGAACTTGTACTCGGGCCGGTACGAGTCGATGGCGTTCAATGCCTTGACGAAGGTCTCCTGGGACAGGTCCTCCGCCAGCTCGCGGTCACGTACCATCCGGTAGATGAGGGAGAAGATGGGCCGCTCATACCGGCGGATCAGTTCGCGGTATGCCGTCTCCCGGCCTTTCCTCGCGTCCAGGACGACCTGTTGGTCGGTGGCCTCTCGATAATCGACCGGTTCAGCCCCCACGCGAGGTCCTCCCGCTTGCGAGGGATGATTGGCCGGAGGTACATTGGGCTCCTATGTTAGCCACGGACACGAAGTTACCGGTCTCGGGCGGAACGGAGAAGCGATCCTACGTCCGGACGATGTTCGGGACCATCGCACCCCATTACGACCGGCTCAATCACCTGCTCAGCCTCAACCTCGACCGGCTGTGGCGCCGCCGGGCGGTCCGGTTGCTGGGCTGGGAACGGGAGCCGGATGGTGCCTACCTCGACCAGTGCGCCGGCACGCTCGACCTGGCGGTCGAGCTGGCGAAGCAACCCCAGTTCACCGGGACGGTGGTCGGGGCCGATTTCGTCCTGCCGATGCTCAAGTTGGGCCGCCATAAGTCTCCCAAGGTGGTGCCGCTGAGCGCCGATGCGCTCTCGCTGCCATTTCCCGACCAGGTGTTCGACGGTGCCACGGTCGGATTCGGTGTCCGGAACCTGGTGGACTTGGCCCAGGGCTTTCGTGAAACGGCCAGGGTCCTCAAGCCAGGAGCCCGCTACGTCGTCCTGGAGTTGAGCACGCCCCCCGACCAGCCGATGCGGGGATTGTATCTCCTGTATTTTCAACATCTCCTGCCGCGAATCGGCCGTGCCGTGTCGAAACATACGAACGCCTATTCCTGGTTGCCAGAGTCCGTAAGAGTGTTCCCCGAACCCGACGCCCTTTCCGCCCTCATGGAACAGAGCGGATTCGAGGGCGTCACCTACGATCTCCTGTTCGGTGGAGCCTGCGCCCTCCACGTCGGAACCAGGACCTAGGCGCCTCCTTCCGGAAGCGGGACAAGCATGCCCCTCGACACCCTGCATGATTTCATCACCGCCATCGAGGCCGCGGGCGAGCTCGTCCGGGTTCAGCACCCGGTCAGTGTCCGGCTGGAAATCGCCGAGATCGCCGATCGGGTCATGAAGAGTCCCGGCGGCGGGCCGGCGTTGCTGTTTGAGCATCCCGTCCTCGACAACGGTGAGCCCAGCCCCTTCCCGGTTCTGATCAACGGCTATGGGTCCATGCGGCGGATGTGTCTGGCCCTGGGGGTCGACGATCTCGAACAGATTGGCGACCGCATCACCGAGCTCCTCAACCCGGCCGTCCCCGAAGGCCTGATGGGGAAGCTAGCCATGGTGCCCAAACTGGCAGAGGTCGCCAAGTTTCCACCCCGGGTGCGCAAGGGACGCGGTCCGTGTCAGGAGGTGGTCCTCGAGGGGGATCAGTGTGACCTGGGACGGTTTCCCATTCTCACGACCTGGCCGCAGGACGGCGGACCCTATCTGACCCTTCCCATGGTCATCACCCACGACCCGGAACGCGGCACCCGGAACGTGGGAATGTATCGGGTCCAGGTCTTGGGCCCCCGTCGGTTGGCCATGCATTGGCAGCGTCACAAGGTGGGCGCCGCCCACTGGCGGGAAATGGCCCAGCGCGGCGAGCGCATGCACGTGGCCATCGCTCTGGGTGGCGATCCGGCCAGCCTGTATTCAGGGTCGGCCCCCCTGCCCCCGACGATCGACGAGTTCCTGTTCGCCGGCTTCCTGCGCAAGGCGCCCGTGGAGTTGGTCAAGGCGGTGACGTGCGATCTCGAGGTACCGTCCCAGGCCGACGTCGTCATCGAGGGCTTTATCGATCCGGCCGAGGATCTGGTGCTGGAGGGCCCCTTCGGTGATCACACCGGGTTCTACTCGGTGGCGGATTATTACCCGCTGGTGCACGTCACGGCCATCACCCACCGGAAACGGCCCGTCTATGCGGCGACACTGGTGGGGCGCCCACCCATGGAAGACTACTACATGGGCCACGCCACGGAGCGGATCTTCCTGCCGTTGCTGCGGCTCACGGTGCCCGAGATCGTCGACTACCACATGCCCGCGCCCGGGATCTTCCACAACCTCATTTTCGTCGCCATCGACAAGCAGTACCCCGGGCAAGCCTACAAGGTCATGAATGCCTTGTGGGGACAGGGCTTGATGTCGCTGGCGAAGGTGATCGTCGTGGTCGATAAGGACGTCAATGTCCGGGACCCCGACGAGGCGTGGTGGGCAGCCCTCAACAACATCGACCCCGAGCGCGACGTCCGCTTTACCATGGGGCCGGTGGACGTCCTGGATCATTCCAGCCGGGAGTTCACGTACGGCAGCAAGATGGGCATCGACGGAACCCGGAAATGGCGCGATGAGGGTTTCACCCGTGAGTGGCCGGACGTCATCACCATGGACCAGGCCACCAGGGACCGCATCGACGACATCTGGCCGGAACTCGGCATCGACCTGCCGTGATGGCTGGAGCCGGTCTGCGGGAAGGACAGACGTTCGATGGACCGTCGCTCCTGGTCCGTTATGTCAACTTCGTCAAGCTGCCCCACACTGTGTTTGCTCTGCCATTCGCCTTCGTCGGTGTGGTCGCTGCGTCACGGCAGTCCCCGGTCAGTCTCGAGGTCGTCATCCTCGTGGCGCTGGCGTTCACGGGCGCCCGCTGGGTCGCCATGGGATTCAATCGGATCGCCGACCGCCGATTCGATGCGCTGAACCCAAGGACCCAACGCCGCGAGCTTCCCAGCGGGCAGCTGTCCCTGGCACAGGCATGGGTTTCGGTCCTCGTGGCCGCTGTCGTGTTCGTATCGGCCTGTGCCCTGTTGAACCCCCTGTGCCTGGCGCTGGCGCCGGTCGCTCTCGCCTGGATCATGACGTACAGTCTGACCAAGCGCTTCACCTGGTGGCCTCATCTCTGGTTGGGGCTGAGCCTCGCCATCGCCCCGGTCGGGGGCTACCTGGCGGTCACGGGACGGTGGAGCGAACCGTGGTGGGTGTTGCTAGCCATCACCGTCGCGGTGGCAACCTGGGTGGCGGGATTCGACGTGTTCTACGCCCTGGCGGACGAGGAATTCGACCGGTCCACTGGCCTCAAGAGCGCCGTGGTTCGGCTGGGTGAGCGCCGCAGTATCCTCCTGGCCAAACTCGTTCACGGCGTCACCATCCCCGCCCTGGTCCTGTTCGGGTGGGGCGCGGGGTTCGGCCTGTGGTACTACGCGGGGTTGGCGGTGGCGGCGGGCATTCTGGCCTGGGAACACCACCTGGTGCGGCCCGGCGACCACAGCCGTCTCGATCAGGCCTTCTTCACCATGAACGGGATCATGGCATTGGTCGTCTTCGGATTCGCCTTGCTCGATCGGGTGCTGTAGCCTTGTGGAAGGTATGACCACCCACCCTGTCGTCCTCGGATTGACGGGCGCCTCCGGGGCGCCCTATGCGGTACGGTTGCTCGAGGTGTTGGCGCGAGCCCGGGTTCCGACCTGGCTGATCGTGTCGTCCCACGGCTTCCGCCTGCTCGAGACCGAGTGCGGTATCGCTGACCTGGACGGCCTGCGTGCCGCGACCGGGGCAGACTGGTCCAGCGTCACCCTGTTCCCCAACGATGATCGCGGCGCTCGACCGGCCTCGGGATCGTGCCCGACCGCGGGGATGATCGTGTGCCCCTGCTCCATGGGCACCCTCTCGGCCATCGCGCACGGGTCCAGCCGGTCCCTCATCGAACGGGCCGCGGACGTGACGCTCAAGGAACGCCGGCCATTGATTCTGGTGCCCCGCGAGACGCCGTTGTCACTCGTCCATCTGCGAAACATGGTCGCGGTCACGGAAGCCGGGGCGACCGTCCTGCCGGCGGCGCCCGGGTTTTACCATCGTCCCGCCGATATCGCGTCTCTGGTGGACTTCGTGGTGCAGCGGGTGCTCGATCAGTTGGGCGTGGACGCGTCCATCTCCGATCGCTGGCAGGGGTGATCCTGTGCCCCGTGCCCCGGCCGCGCTCCACGCCTCATGAGAATCGGGATCCTCTCGGACACCCACGGGGTGCTGCGCCCGGAGGTCTTCGACGTGTTCTCGCGCGTGGATCATATTCTCCACGCCGGTGACGTGGGGCCGCAGGATCTGTTGACGGAGTTGCAGGCGCTGGCGCCGCTGACCGCCGTGTACGGCAACACCGACGGCTTCGACTTGCGCGGCATGCTCCCCCGGACCGCCGAGCTCGAACTCGATGGGTTCAGGTTCGTCGTGACGCACGGCGACCAGTTCGGTTCCCCGACACCCGAGGCCATGCACCGGGCCCATCCCGAAGCGGACGTCCTCGTCTACGGGCACACCCATCGGCCGGTGCTGGAAACGGTGGACATGGTGGTCACCGTCATGAACCCTGGAAGCGCCGGGCCGGAGCGATTCGGTCTCCCGGCCACGGTGGGTATCATGGAAACCGAACCGGGAATCCCACCCCGGGCCCGGCTGGTGCCGCTCTAGACGCTAGTCCTCCGGCGGGCCGCCCAGCTCGCTCTGCCAGCCGCCCCGCCCCACGGCCACCAGCCCGTCAGGCTGAATGACGAGCTGAAGGATGAACGGTTCAGGCCCGCTCTCCAGCTCGATGACCCGCCAGTACTGCATGTTCTCGCCCAGCGGCTCCACCGCCTCGCGGAGGACCTCCGCCTCTTCGCCGAATTCGTCGACCAGGCGATCACGGTTCTGCAAGAGTGGCTCGACGTCGCCGAGCTGCGCTTGAAACGCGGGAGCCAACATGTCCCAGAGTTGGGGGCCGTCGGCGTCCCACCAGGTAGCAGCCACCTGTCGGCCGCGCTCCAGAACCTGTTGCTCGTCCATGGTCTGCGCTGCCAGTGCTGGAGTGACGAGTGCCGCGGCGGCAACGCAGGACAGGAATCGGGTCACACGCATGACAGATCCTCCAAGAAGACAAGGGATTTCACCGGTCCGGTGGTCTCAGTCGTCGGTCTGGGGTGGCTGGCTTGCCAACCCGATTCCCTGGCCGGACACCTTCCCCTCGGGGCTGATGACCCAGCGAAGCAGCAGGGGCTCGGGGGCGAGATCGAATTCTGCGACCCGCCAGTACTGTGGTCGACCGTTGCGCATCCGGATCGACTCTTCGATGACCTCCACCTCCGCTCCGGCGCGGTCGCTGAGAAAGTCCAACCGTTCGAGCAGTTTGTCCGGGCTGCCGAGGCTCTCCTGGAAGGCCGGCGTCAGCATGGCCCACAGGCTGTCGATCTCCGCGTCGTAGAAGAACTCGGTGGCGCGTCGGCCGATGGCCATCGTATCTGTCGGGGCTTGCACGGCGGCATCCGCCGTCGCGGGCGCTTCCTGGGCGCTCACGGTGCCGGTCCAGGCGGCGGCCAGCAACAGGGCCCCGGTCAATGCTCTGGGCTGCATGGTTCTCTTCCTTGCGGAGTGTGGCGGTCGCGAACAGCACCTCGTACGCCAGGGAAGGCACGATGGTTTCAGAGTGGAACCGCTGGCCGGTGGCGTCAGTGCGGGTAGGGGTCGTCGGTCGAGGTGGCCCACTCCTCGAGCGGAGTGGTTCGACGCAGCGCGTCGGGAAAGCGCCGGAACCAACTCATGACGAGCATGATCTCATCGACCGAATCGCGCGGCAGCGTCGTGGTCGGAGTGGAGGGACCCGCCAGCTCGTCGCGAACCACGGCGCTGAAGGCCGTCTCTTCGATCGGGGTGGTGGGGTAGGGGAACATGGCCTTGACCTCGCCACGGCGGATCAGGTAGGCCCGGTCGTCACCGAACACGCCTGGGTCGCGGTAGACGAAACTGAGGAGATCGATGGCCGCTCGTGCCCGTGATACGGCCGCGAGCAACCATTCGAGGTGCTCGAATTTCTCACGCCAACGGGCGGCCTGCTCGAAGGTCTGTGACTGGGACGCTGCCGTCATGGCGTCGATCACCCGGTCCAGTGGCTCGATGGTCCGTCCTTCCAGGAACGCGCACGCCGTGTCGACCCGTTGGCGGTAGCTCTCCTGTGTGACCAGGCCGGCGCAGGGTCCGGTGCAGAATCCCAACTCGTGTCGGAGACACGCGGCCTGGCGCGACGGCGCGAACAGGTCCCCCTGATCGGCGAACACAACCGGCATGGTGGCGGCGCAATCCCTCAGTCCCAGCACGTCATTGAGGGTCTTGAGCGCCTCTGCCACCCGGCTCGGGCTTTCGAACGGTCCGAATCCGGCGGCGTCTTTCTCGCTGATGGCTCCACCGTGGTATACCTTGGGTGCGGGCCCATCGAGGATCTTGACGAAGGTGGCGCGTCGGCGGCGCTTCAGATGCACGTTGAACACCGGACGGAAGCGCCGGATGTCCCGGAGTTCATTCAGGTAGGCCGCGAACTCGCTGTGTACGTATTGCCACTCGATGTCCTTGGTGGCGTGCAGGATGCGCGCGGCCTTGTCTTCGGGATACGGCGCCCGGAAGTAGGTCAACAGCCGGGCCCGGAGCTTCTTGGCCTTCCCGACGTAGATGACCCGGCCGGAGGGGTCCATCATCCGGTACACCCCGGGCCGATTCTCGGCGAGACCGCCGACCCGCTGGCGCAGAGCATCCAGGTTGCCGACCGGGAGCGCCAGGGCCATGGCGCGGCTCATCGGCGGCTCATCGTTGGCAGCGGTGACAGAATACGGTGCTCCGGGCATCGATGGTGTGGGTGCCGGTCAGGTGAGTGCCGCAGCGATGGCAGGGGGCTCCCTCCCGGCCGTACACGAACAACTGCTGCTGAAAGTTACCCGGTTTGCCGGAGGCCGTCCGGTAATCTCGAATGGTGGTGCCCTCGGCGGCCAGGGCCTGACGCAGGATGTCCTGGATCGCCATCAGGAGGACATGGTGGTCTTCGTCGGCAACGCGGTTGGCCGGCTTGGAAGGATCGAGCCCGGCAACGAAGAGCGCTTCATTGGCATAGATGTTCCCCACGCCTGCGATGAGCCGCTGATCCATGATGGCCTTCTTGATCGGTTGTCGTGTTCGGCGCAGCCGCGCACCGAACGCTTCCGCGCTCAACGAGGGATCGAGTGGTTCCGGCCCCAGTCGCGACTCGAATGCCACCCATTGGTCCGGTTGCAGCAGGTAGATCCGGCCCAGGCGCCGGACATCCCGATACAGCAGTCGACTGCCATCTTCGAATGTCAGGGCCAGCACGGTGTAGTCAGCCGTGGATGGAGACTCCCCAGCCTCGACGGTGGAGAAGGACCCGGTCATGCCCGGCTGGATGACCAGCCGGGCGCCTCCCAGGTCGAAGACGGCGTTCTTGGCCCTTCTGCTCACATCATGAATGGTGGTCCGCCGCAGCGCGCTCAGGAAGGCCGCCCGGGATCGGTTCTTCAACACATGGTCGTGCGACAGACGGGTCCGTCGGATGGTGGATCCCACGATGGTCGGATGCAGCGCCCGCACCATGGTGTCGACTTCGGGGAGTTCAGGCATGGAGCATAGGACTGGGGGGGAGGAGCCGAGAGCTGCTCCAGGTGCTGCTCGAGTCCACCGGACTCATCGTGAGGACGGCACCCCTCCCTGTTCCCGGCTCTCCGCTTCTCGCCGTTGCGCCTCCCGCCATCCGATATCACGGCGGAAGACCTTGCCTTCGAACTGGATCCGCTCGGCCGCTGCTCTGCTCTGACGCCGGGCTTCGGTGAATGTGCCCGCCACGGCCGTGACGTTGAGGACCCGGCCCCCGCTGACTCGAAGAACATTGTCTGCATCCCGGGTGGTGCCGGCATGGAACACGGTGACACCATCGGGGAGATCTTCCGGGATGGTGATGGCGGCGCCTTTCTCCGGGCGGTCCGGATACCCCGCTGCGGCCAGGACGGTCGTCACCGAAGCCCCGTCCTGCGTCGGCAGTTCGGTGGGTGGGCCGCCGGTCGCGACACTGGTCAGGCAGGCGGTGAGTCCTCGCTGGACCAGGGGGAGGACCACCTGCGCTTCAGGGTCGCCCAGGCGGCAGTTGAATTCCACCACGGACGGCGAGCCCTGCTCATCAATCATCAGGCCGGCATACAGCACGCCCCGGTACGGGCTTCCCGACTCGGCGATCGCGGCCAGGGCGGGCCTCAGGATCTTGTGCTCGATATGCAGCATCAGGCTCTCGGTCATGAACGATACCGGACCGTAGGCGCCCATCCCCCCGGTGTTGGGCCCGGTGTCCCCCTCGCCGAGGCGCTTGTGGTCCTGAGACACCGGGAGGATCTCGATGCGTTCGCCGTCGGTCAGGGCGAGGACGGAACACTCCTCGCCCGAGAGGAACGCTTCGACGACCACCTGACGGCCCGCGTCGCCGAATCGAT
The DNA here is from genome assembly GCA_039587475.1 of Gemmatimonadota bacterium. Lineage (GTDB taxonomy): Bacteria > Gemmatimonadota > Gemmatimonadetes > Gemmatimonadales > GWC2-71-9 > N074bin45. Next base: position 51,764 of record JBDHIK010000005.1, read on the forward strand.
GATCGATCATCATGGCCGTAATCGCCGCGGCGGCCTCGGCCCGGGTAGGGCAGACGATGGCGCCCTTGCCACCCGCCAGCCCGGAGGCTTTGACGACCAGCGGTTCGTCATGATGAGCGATGTAGGCCAGGGCGGTGTCCGGGTCGTCGAAGGTGCGAGAGGCGGCGGTGGGGATGCCGGCCCGCTCCATGACTTCTTTGGCGTACGCCTTGGAGGCCTCGATGCGAGCCCCGGCGGCGAGCGGCCCGAACGCCGGGAGTCCAGCCGCCGCCAGCCGGTCGACCAGCCCTGCCGCCAGAGGCGCCTCCGGACCCACGACCGTGAGGTCGAAGGCGCGGTGGGATGCGATCTCCACCAGAGCGTCCACATTCCCAGCGTCCACCGGGATGTTCTCTGCGATCCCGGCAGTCCCGGGATTCCCCGGGGCACAGTAGATCTCGACCGCCGGGTCTTCTCGCCGAAGGGCCCAGGTCAGGGCATGCTCCCGGCCGCCGCCGCCGACGACCAGAATACTCACGATGCCTGGCCCTTCTTGAAGGCGTCGCCCATCTTCTCGGCCGCCTTCTTGGCGGCGTCGACGACCTGCGACACGGTGTCCTTGGCTTCCTGGGCATAGAAGCCTCCCGCCGCGGCCATGTCGTCCTTGAGCGGCCGCTCGTGGGCCTCCTTGCCGCGCCGGGTATACTCGCCCCGCAAGATGCGTTCGTAGTCACCCGCGGCGACCCACCGCTGCAACTCGGCAGCACGCACGGTGTGCAATGGATGGGTCAGACCAAGGGTGTTCACGATCTTGTAGATGATGTCGAAGCCTTCGTTGGTGCTGAGGTACTCGTTGGCCTGGGCCATGAAGTCGTCGACATCGAGTTCGTGCGCCAGCGCACCCTCGCGCATGCCGCCGGCCATCTTCATCAGGAGTCGCTGGGACGCGGAGACGTCCTGGCTCCCGAGCAGTCCTGCACGGTCGGCGGACAGCTCGGCCTTGCGAGACCACTCGAGAATGGCCAGCCGGATCGGCAGCAGCGCGATCCCCGCCAGCACCGGGAGGGCCGCGAAGCTGATCGACAGCAGAATCGCCGCGATCGTTCGGTAGAACGCGTGGCCGCTTACCACGTGTCCCATCTCGTGCGCCAGCAGGACCCGCAGCTCATCCTCGTCCAGCAGCTCGAGCGCGGCGGTGTGAACCACCACGAAGGGGTCATCGACGCCGTAGGCCCCGGCGTTGAACAGCGGTGTCTGGGTGACGTAGAGCTCCGGCACGGTCGGCCAATTGAACGTGGCCGCCACCTCCACATGCAGGGCATGCAGGGTCGGGAATTGGGTCGTCCCGGTGCGGATGGCGTTGCCCTGGAACAGGAGCCGAATCCCTCGCTCGCCCCCCAACATGGCGACGAGCTTGCGAACGACCTGGTCGAAGCCCGGAATGGCGCGCAGCGCCTGCAGCGCGGCCCGGTCGGCTGGGTGCTCCCAGGAGACCGCGTCGATGTCTGGAAAAGAGACGCGCTCGCGAGGTGCAGGGGGACTTGCGGTCATGACCAACTCACGGAAAGGGGATGCAGGCCAGTACGTCGGGGTCGCGGCGGGGTTTCAGAATGAGACTCGACGGAAGTCCGCCGGACGCGGGTCCGGATGCCGTTCTCGGAGGCTCGGTCAGGTGCCAAGCCGCCGGTCCCACCGATGCGTTGCTACGCCGCCGCGAGGGCCTGCTCGATATCTGCCAACAGGTCTTCCAGATCCTCGATGCCGCAACTCAAACGAACGAGGCTGTCGGTCAGCCCCATATCTTCGCGCATGGCCGGCGGTACCGAGGCGTGGGTCATGGAAGCTGGATGGTTGACCAGACTCTCGACCCCTCCCAGGGACTCGGCCAGCTGGAAGATCCGGGTGCCTTCGACGAAACGGCGCGTGCGGTCGTTGTCCTGTAGATCGAAGGAAATCATGCCGCCGAATCCGCTCATCTGTCTGCGGGCCAGATCGTGCTGCGGGTGTGACTCGAGGCCGGGGTAATAGACGATCGGGACATCGTCGCGCTGGGCCAGCCACTCGGCGATGGCCCGGCCATTGTGGTCGTGCTGCCGCATCCGGAGTGGCAGGGTCTTCGCGCCGCGGAGCGCCAACCAGCAATCCATCGGCCCGGGCACCGCCCCACCGGCCATCTGGATGAACGACAATCGCTCCGCCAGGTCGTCACGGTCGCACACCAGGATGCCGCCCAGCATGTCACTATGACCGTTGAGATACTTGGTCGTGCTATGAAGCACGATGTCCGTGCCCAGACGTATCGGCTGCTGAAAGATCGGTGTGGCAAACGTGTTGTCGACGACCAGGAGCAGGCCGTGGGCCTTGGTAAGGTCGGCGACGGCCGCAAGGTCTGCCAGGCGCATCATCGGGTTGGTGGGAGTCTCGAGGAACACCATCTGGGTCTCTGGCCTTAGGGCCGCCTCGATGGCCCCGATGTCCCGCGTGTCGACGAAGGAGAACTCAAGCCCCACCGGGGCGTAGAATTCCCGCATCATGCGACCGCTCCCGCCATAGAGATTGGTCTCGGAGATCACGTGGTCGCCGGCTTTGAACAGTTTGAGGACGGCATCGAGCGCCGCCAGGCCCGAACTGTAGGCCATCCCGTGCGTGGCTCCCTCCAGCGAAGCCACGTTCCTCTCGTAGGCCTCCCGCGTGGGGTTGGCCGTCCGGGCGTAGTCGTAGCCCTTGTGCCGCCCCAGGCCCTCCATGACGTAGGTGGAGGTCTGGTAGATGGGGGGCATGACGGCGCCCGCCTTGGGGTCGGGTTCCTGGCCGGCGTGGACCGCACGGGTTGCGATTCCGTGCCCGTGATCGTCTGGGAGAACTCTGGTCATGGCTATCCGGATAAGTTGCTGGGAACCTAATGTGTCGCAAGAGCTTGCGGCAAGACGACGGTTGAAGATGCGGCCCGGCTCCGGTTACGTTTGACCAACATACCCCTGTTCACCTCACCCGTGCCCTCCCGAGTCAGCATGTCAGAGAACTTGATCGTCAGCGTTTCCGGAATGCGGGGCATCGTCGGCCCGGACCTGACCCCGGAACTGGTCGTCCGCCACGCTGCCGCGCTGGGCGCCTGGGCCGGTGAACGATCCTCCGGTCAGGCCACGGTGGTTCTGGGACGTGACGCACGAACCAGCGGTGCCATGTTTGCGAAAGCCGCAGAGGCCGGGTTGATGTCGGTCGGGTGCGATGTCATCGACTTGGGCATCGTGCCGACGCCCACGGTGCAACTGGCCGTGGAACATCACGGAGCGGATGCCGGTCTCATCCTGACGGCCAGTCACAACCCTATCGAGTGGAACGCCCTCAAGCTGGTCGGTCCCGACGGCATCTTTCTCGACGCCGAATCGGGAGCCACGGTTCGCACCCTGGCCGAGACGGGGCCTCCAAGGACGGACTGGTCGGGCCTGGGCAGCGTGCGGCCCGATACCGACGCGGTCTCGCGGCACATTAACCTGGTCCTCGAACTCTCCGCCGTGGACGTCGATGCCATCCGGGCTCGCGGCTTTCACGTGGCCCTCGACTGTGTCCGGGGCGCGGGCGGCACCATCATGCCGGATCTGCTGGAGCGCCTGGGCTGTCGCGTGACGGGCATCAACCTGGAAACAGATGGGCGCTTCCCCCGTGCCCCGGAGCCCATCCCCGAGCACCTCGGCCAACTCGGAGCGCTGGTGGTCGAGAGCAAGGCCGACATCGGGGTCGCGGTCGATCCCGACGTAGATCGGCTGGCCCTGGTCGATGAGACCGGCCACCCCATTGGAGAGGACTACACGCTGGCATTCGCGGTCCGAGCGGTTCTGGGTGCTGGCGGCGCCGGGCCGGTACCCACGGTCGTGGCCAACCTGTCGACCAGCCTGGTGGTCGAAGACGCCGCCCGGGCCGGTGGGGCCGCCTTCATCCGGGCGCCGGTGGGGGAGGCCAACGTGGCGCAGGCCATCAAGGCCAACGAGGCCCTGATTGGGGGGGAGGGCAATGGCGGCGTGATGTTCCCCGCAGCCCATATCGGCCGCGATGCCCCGGTCGGTCTGGCCCTGATCTTGCATTTCCTTGCGACGACGGGACTTACGATTTCCGAGCTCGTGGGGCAGGCGCCCCGCTATCGCATTGTCAAGAACAAACTTCCCCGAGGGGCCGACCTCGAGGCCGCGTACCGGGAAGTAGGAAGCCGTTTTGCGGACGCAACGGTCGACCGGCGAGACGGGGTGCGCTGGTCGTGGGACGACCGCTGGGTCCATCTGCGCCCCTCCGGCACCGAGCCGGTGGTACGCATCATCGCCGAGGCCCCGACCGAGGAAGAGGCACGAGCACTGGTTGGGGTCTGTCGGGACGTCATGGACGCTTAGGGAAACGGAATCCGGATGTGTGGCATCGTCGGGTACCTTGGTCCGCGACCGGCCGCTGACTTGATCCTGAGGGGTCTGCGGCGGTTGGAGTATCGTGGATACGATTCGGCCGGGTTGGCGATTCTCAATGGTGATCTGGTCATCACCAAAGCCGCCGGAAAACTCCAGAGCCTGGAGAAGGCTCTGGGCGACCAACTCCCTGCAGGAAACGTCGGCGTAGGCCACACCCGGTGGGCGACCCACGGGGCTCCCACCACGCCCAACGCCCATCCCCACACCGATCAGTCGGGCCGCATCGCCGTCATCCACAACGGTATCATCGAAAACGCCCTGACCATCCGCACCGCGCTCGAGCAGGTCGGACACACCTTCACGTCCGAAACGGATACCGAGGTCCTGGCGCACCTCATCGGGCACCTCTACGAAGGCGATCTCGAGAACGCCGTCGCGTCCGCGCTGCGGGAGGTCGACGGGGCCTACGGCATCGCGGTCATTTCCGCGGACGAACCCGATTGCCTGGTGGCTGCCCGCAAAGGCTCGCCGCTCATCGTGGGGGTTGGGGAAGGTGAGTGGTTCGTCGCGTCCGACGCCTCAGCCCTGCTCGAGCACACCCGTTCCGTGGTCTACCTCGACGACGGCGAAATGGTGGTCCTGTCCCGCGATGGCTACCGGGTGCGTGACCTCGAGGTCACTGAAATCACCAAGGCCGTCGATCTGATCGAGTGGGATCTGTCGACCATCGAACGCGGCGGCTTCGAGCATTTCATGCTCAAGGAGATCTTCGAGCAACCGCAGAGCCTGCGAAACACGCTCGGCGGCCATCTGCTCGAGGACGAGGGCACGGCGCGGTTGGAAGGCCTCAACCTCACCAACGACGAACTGAAGGACATCGAGCGGATCATCCTGACGGCCTGTGGCACGTCCTGGCATGCCGGATTGATCGGCGAATACATGATCGAAGAGCTGGCCCGCGTCCCGGTCGATGTGGAGTACGCATCCGAGTTCCGCTACCGAAACCCGGTGGTCGACAACCGGACGCTGGTCATCGGCATCTCCCAGTCCGGGGAGACGGCCGACACGCTCGCAGCCTTGCGCGAGGCGAAGAACCGCGGCGCCCGGACCATCGGCCTGGTCAACGTGGTCGGTTCGACCATCGCCCGGGAAGTGGATGGTGGGACCTACCTGCACGCCGGGCCCGAGGTCGGAGTGGCCAGTACCAAGGCGTTCACCAGCCAGGTGGCTGCACTGGCGCTCTTTACCCTCCGCCTGTCCCGGCTCAAGAACCTCAGCATCCTCCAGGGCCGTCAGTTCGTGAAGGCCCTGCAGGCCCTGCCCGGTCAGATCGAGGACATTCTGTCCAGGGCGCCGGAGGTCGAGGCGCTGGCGACCCACTTCTCCGATACCAGCAATGCCCTGTATCTCGGCCGGGGCGTCAACTTCCCCGTGGCGCTGGAAGGGGCCCTCAAGCTCAAGGAAATCTCCTACATCCACGCCGAGGGCTACCCCGCGGCCGAGATGAAACACGGCCCCATTGCTCTCATCGACGAGAACATGCCGGTGGTGTTCATCGCGCCGAGAGATGCGGTACACAGCAAGATCGTGTCGAATATCGAAGAGGTGAAGGCGCGCGGCGGCAAGGTGTTCTCGCTCATCAACCGTGACGACCATCAAATCGAACGGCTGTCGGACGAGACGTTCACCATTCCCGAGACCCTCGATCTGCTCACGCCGATCCTGACCGCGGTGCCGCTGCAGCTGTTGTCGTACTACGTGGCGGTGAACCGAGGCTGCAACGTGGATCAGCCCCGGAACCTCGCCAAGTCGGTGACGGTCGAATAGCCGCGTTGTGGAGCGCCCAAGGTGCGCGCGCCCTTCCGTTCGACGGAAGGGCGCGTTTCCTTTTTGGGTGGTCGTCGATTGGCGGCCCCGAGCGGGTCGGGCGAACCCCGGGAGGAAATGTGCGCGTCGTGCTTCAGCGAGTCAGTTCAGCATCCGTGGCCGTCGACGGTCGTGTCGTCGGCCGGATCGGGACCGGCTACTGCCTCCTGGTCGGCTTCACCGGGACCGACACCCCTGCGGAATGCGACTGGATGGCCGGCAAGATCATCGGTCTCCGGCTGTTCGCGGACGAGGCCGGCAAGATGAACCGCGACGTGACCGAGGTGGATGGCGAAGTGTTGGTCGTATCGCAGTTCACACTCTACGGGGACGCCCGCAAGGGACGCCGGCCATCGTTCATTTCCGCGGCCCGGCCCGAGGTCGCGATTCCCCTGTACCAGTACCTGCTCGAAGCGTTCAGGACCCGGGGGGTCGCCGCCGCCAGCGGTGAGTTCGGGGCCATGATGGACGTCGAGATCCACAACGACGGCCCCGTCACCCTGCTGCTGGAGCGCGACCATGGCGCGTGAACTGGTCCTGGCGTCCCGCTCTCCACGGCGCATGCAGCTGCTGGAGCTTCTCGGTCTCCCGGTCCGGCCCCGGCCGGCGGACGTCCCCGAGGAGCGCGCCCCCGGCGAATCGCCGGCGGCCTATGCGGAGCGGTTGGCCAGGGACAAGGCCGGCGCCGTGGAAGGCGACTACGTCCTGGGCGCCGATACCATTGTGCTGGTGGACGATCGGGTGCTGGAGAAGCCGACTGATCCCGAGGAGGCCGTGGCCATGTTGCTCCTGTTGCAGGGCCGCAGCCACCAGGTGATCACCGCGGTCGCGCTCAAGACGGCGGGAGGGATCGAGAGCGCCGTCGAGGTCACCACCGTCACCTTCCGGCCACTCGACGAACCGTTCCTGCGGGCCTACGTGGCAACGGGGGAACCGCTGGACAAAGCCGGCGCCTACGGCATTCAGGGGTACGGTGCGGCTCTGGTCGACCGGATCGAGGGAGACTTCTTCTGCGTGATGGGGTTGCCGCTCCGGTTGGTGCTCGACCTGTTGGAGCGAGGTGGTTGGTCCTACGCCTTCAACCGGTAGACCGCGACCGGCTGCGCTTTGCCCTTGAGCATGATGTCGTCGACTTTCTCGACGTCCGGTCTGGTGTCCAGGAGACTGTAGAACGGCTCGCTGATCAGGATCTCTCCCGGTCCCGCCATTGCGGTCAATCGAGAGGCGACGTTGACTGCGTCGCCGATCACCGTGTACTCCAGACGGCGCAGGCTGCCGATGTTCCCGGCGAACACGTCCCCGTGGTTGATGCCGATCCCGATGCCGATCTCGGGCCCCCCCTCGCCACGCCACTTCTCATTCAAGGCGGCGACCCCACGTTGCATGGCGATCGCGGCCTCGAGGGCTCGGACCTGGTCCCCTTCCTGGGCGATGGGCGCGCCCCAGAGCGCCATGATGGCATCGCCGATGAACTTGTCCAGCGTGCCACCGAACTCGAACAGAATGTCCACCATGTCCGTGAAATACTCCGACAGGAGGTGCGCGATGCCGTCGGGGGTCATCCCCTCAGACAGGGTCGTAAAGCCACGAATGTCACTGAAGAGGATGGTGACCGGGCGGCGTTCGCCGCCCAGGGCGATGTCGTGCTGATGGTCGACGATGGCGGCCGCCACATTGGGCGCGAAGTACCGTTCGAAATTGGAGCGGACCATCGCTTCGCGCTGAAGACGCTCCGCGTAGTGGGCCTTGTTGATGGCTACGGCGGCGATCCCGGCATAGGCGATCAGGAATTGAAGATCGTCGTCCGAGAAGGCCTCGGTCGCAGCGAGGTTGTCGACGTAGAGCACGCCCAGCACCGAGTCCGCCTGCGGCATGAGTGGGGTGCACATGGCGCTTCGCACGCTCTGGAGCACTACCGAGCGGCCCTGGAACCGCGTGTCGGCCGCCGCATTGTCCGTCATGAGGGCGACCCGCTCCGTCATGGCTTTGCGGGCGATGGACCGCGGCACCTCCTGGAATTCCTCGTCGCCCACTCGGCTGCGCGAGACCCGGGCGACCAGGTCACCAGACTCGGGGTCCGCCAGGAGCAGGGCGACACGATCGACTCCCATGACGTCGAAGGTGGTGTCGACCACCCGGTTCAGGAGCTTGCCCGGATCGAATTCTCCAGCGAGGGCCTGGGATACGTCGAGCAGCAGCCGGAGTCGACGTCCCTGCAGCTCTTCGTGGGACAGGCCGGTCAGGGTGGACGCGCCAGCCCCGGACACGGCGACCTGGCGAACGATGGTGCCGCCGGCGACCTGAGCGGGCGGGTCGATGGGGGCCGGAGCCGGCGGCGCTTCCTCCACCAACCGGCACTCGACCTTGCCGAAGGTGACCGCGTCCTCAGGCTTGAGGATGGCGGCATCGATGCGTTTGCCGTTGACGAATGTGCCATTGGAACTGCCGAGATCACGTACCCGCACCCCGTCCGCCAGGGCCGTCAGTTCCGCGTGCCGCCGGGAGATGGTGGGGTCGTACAAGGACAGGTCACTGGTGACCGCGCGTCCGACGACGTAGGTACGGCCCGGGGACAAGGCGTACCGCTCGTTCTCTGCGGAGTTGACCAGTTGGTAGGTCGGCATCGGGCCCAAATCTACCGGCGCTGGGGGAGGTGTGCCAGCGGGCCTAGCGCGGGGCCGCCACCACGTAGGCACCGTCGGCAGGGAGGATGGCCCGGAGATTGTCCGAGGCGGGGCGGGACGAAGGCAGCACCGCCACGCGCCCATCGTCGAGGAGTCGACCGATGAACAGAGCCTCCTCCAACCTCACGTCGGTCTCGTAACGATCCCTGGCCTCGCGCGGGCTGGAGAAGTGTACGGCGTACTTGAAGACCAACTGGGCGCCCGGTCGCAACGGTGCGTCCGCGCGGATGTCCAGCCCATAGATGCCAGGGAGGGGCCGCAAGGACACGACGACGGAGTCACCCGTCGATCCTCCCTCGAAGGCGTTGGCCGGGAGGGACAGCTCGGCGAACACGACGTCGTCGGGAGGGCCATGCCGAAGGATGATGACCCGTGGCTGGCCCACGGCCAGCACCACTGTCGTGTCTCCAGCCACCGCTCCCGCGGCTTCGAGGACGATGAGGCTGCCTCGCTCCACCAGACGGGTCACGGTCACCGTCCCGTCGCTGGGCGTCCTCGCGCTCCCTCCCCCGCAGGCGGAAACCAGGACCGTCCACGTGATGGCGGTTGCCCATGCCCGGGAACACCGGAATATTCGACGAGGATGTCGATACTGCTCCTGTTGCTGTTCGCGCTCTGCGTCACGCCGCTTCGTGCTCAGCACTGGGAGGCTCCCGCCGCTCGGGCGCTGGTGTCGCGCGCGGTCGAGCGTCGCGCTGCGCAGCGGAGCGATACGGCCCTGACGTCGTACCGCGCCAGGGCTGAAGGGTTCGTGTTCTTTTCGACCCAAGTGGGTGAAGGTCTCACCGAGCCGCCAAGGTTGATCAAGGCCGACCAACTCGTGGCCGAAGTGTATTGGCGGACCCCGGGGCTGAGCAAGCAGGTCATCCAGGCCTGGAGAGACCGCCGCTACCTCCCGACCGACATCAGCTACCACCGGGATCACCTCATGGTGGTCCACGGCAATCTCCCCGACCGCATCACCGTCGGCGCGGGTGATGAGGTGCGCGGCGTGGTGCATCCGTTCGCCCGGGACGGTCCCTCCAGGTATGAGTACGCCATTGGCGACTCGATCTCGCTCGGCATGGCTGACCAGGTACTTCGCCTCCTGGCCGTCGACTTCCGGCCGCGAGACCCCCAAGCGGGATTGGCCGTTGGAAGGGCCTACCTGGACGCCGCGAGCGGCGATATCGTGCGGCTCCGGCTCGGCTTCACCGCCTCGGCCTATCGGGATGATACGGTGGAAGACATCACGTTCATCCTCGAGAACGTGCTGCAGGATGGGAGGTTCTGGCTGCCGTTCCGACAGGAAGTCGAGATTCGGCGCAGGGTCTCCTGGTTGGACTTCCCCGCCCGCACCGTGATCAGAGTCCGCTGGTCGCTCGACCGCCTCGAAGCCAACCCGGCGCTCGATCCCGGCCTCTTTCGCGGCCCCCAACTGAGTGGCCTTCCGGCACCGGTGGACTCCGGCGGTCCCTGGGCCGAGCCCATCGAGGAGGCCGCCGAAGCTGCGGCCCGGCCGCTCTCTGAGCAGGATCTGGAATCCGCCCGGGTCGAGATCCAGAGGCTGGTCGGGGGCCGGGCTCTGCATACGCTGCAAGGGGCCCGATTGGGCACCAACTCGGTCAGTGACCTGGTTCTGGTCAATCGCGTCAACGGCCTGCGTCTCGGGGTCGGGGGGACCCTGGGACGGGGCACCGTCGAAGCCCGGGCCTGGCTGGGCTACGGGACGTCTGACGGCCGGGTGCTCGGTAGCCTGTCGGCAGGGTCGGCCGTCGGCGCGGCAATGGTCTCAGCCAGGCTGTATCGGAAGGTGCTGCTCAGCGGGCTCCTGGGGCAGGTACGGGTACCCCTGTCGGGCCGCCTGTCCGCTACCGTTGGGCTCGGGGTCGAGGAATCGGAGACCGTTGCGGTCTCGGCAAGCCCGGTCCATGGGGCCTATCGCCCCAATCCGTCCCTCGGGGCCGGTACCTACGGCCGGGCCTGGCTGGCGCTCCGCCGTGGCGATGGCGGCGTAGGTCTTGCTCAGGACGTCTACGGGACGATCAGGCTCGAAAGCGGGTACGGGACAACGAGTTACCTCCGAGCCACCGCCCAGGGCACCGGCACTGTGGCGTTGGGGTTCGGGACGGTCCTGGCGCGGGCCTATCTGGGGTGGGGCAGCGAAGGCCTCCCCGCCTATCGGTCGTTCGTCATGGGTGGGCGACAGACACTCCCCGGGGAGCCGTTCCGGGAATGGGGTGGGAGGAGTCTTGCGCTCTTCCACATCGAGTTGCGTACTGCGGTACCCATTCCGGCGATTGACTTGGGTACCTTCGCCTCGACCGGGGATCGGCTGATGGTGGCCCCTTTCGTGGCGGCCGGGTGGGCGGACCGCGCCATTGCCGGGACCCCGTGGCAGGCTTCGGGCGGTTTCCGGCCGGTGGCCGGTCTGGGATTCGAGTGGCTGATGAGCATGGTGAGATTGGAATTGGGAGTGGGGCTGTTGGACGGAGGCGTCCAGGTGACGTTCGATGTGACGAGGGGATGGTGGCCCCTGCTGTAGCCTGGTGCTGCACTAGCCGCACCGGGCCGCGTGCCGGTATTTTCAGAGGACTCTTCGGGGCCTTCACGGGTCCGACGATTCTTGTGCTGGGAGAGGTATGAAGTTCTCGGATGAATGGCTGGTCCCAACGGTGGAATCCCTGATCCCGGAAGACGTTCTCACGTCGTTGCGGGGTGGGGAGGGCGACGAGCCTGTCTCTCTGTGGGAGACGCTCGTCTCGCGCAAGTTGGCGACGGACGATCAGGTGGTCACGGCCATCGCCACCAAGTTCCGCCTGCCGGTCGCGGAGATCCACCAGATCGAGGCCAGGGTCCGGGATGCCGTTCCCGAACAGCTGGCCCGCAGCCACAGCGTGATCCCCCTGAAGATCACCGACTCCTACCTGGTGGCGGCTTCCGCCAATCCATTCGACGTCGACGCCGAGAAGATCCTGGCCTTCGCCACCGGACGTGAGGTGCGATTGCATCTCTGTCCTCCTGGTATCGTCAAGGAGAAGCTCGACGAGATCTACCGGGCCGAGGACGTGGTCTCCAAGCTCCTCGACGACATGGATGACAGTGCATCCGTCGAGCAGCTCGACGAGGAGGTCGAGGAACTCGGGGCCACCATCGACGAGGCCAGCCAGCGACCCATCATTCGTCTGGTGGACATGATGCTGGCCGACGGGATCGCCAGCCGGGCCAGTGACATCCACGTGGAACCGTCCGAAGGCGGCGTCATCGTCCGCTATCGAATCGACGGCGTGTTGCGGCAGGTCATGAAGATCCCCCGCACCGCCGGGCTGCCCCTCATCTCGCGCCTCAAGATCATCTCGGGCCTCGATATCGCCGACCGGCTCCGCCCCCAGGATGGCCGGGCCCGGGTGTCCATCAACAACGATCGCATCGACCTGCGTGTCTCGACCCTGCCGGCCTCACTGGGCGAAAAGGTCGTCATCCGGATCCTCAACGCCAACGCGTTGGACCTGTCCCTGGATGCGCTCGGACTGTTGGAAGACGAGCGCGACAGCATCGCCGAACTCCTCGACAACAAGGAGGGAATCGTTCTGGTGACCGGTCCCACCGGATCCGGGAAGACCACGACACTCTACTCGGCTATCCGGCTGATCCAGGGTGAGGGGACCAACATCGTCACGGTGGAGGATCCGGTCGAGTACCGCATGGGCCAGAACATCGTCCAGGTCCAGGTTCACGAGAAGGCCGGCCTGACCTTCGCATCGGCCCTGCGGTCGATCCTCCGCCAGGACCCTGACGTCGTACTCATCGGCGAGATCCGTGACCGCGAAACCTCTCAGATCGCCGTTCAGGCCTCCCTGACCGGGCATCTGGTGCTGTCCACGCTTCACACCAACGATGCGCCCAACACCATCACCCGGTTGGTGGATATGGGCATGGAAGCGTACAAGATCGGATCGGCGCTACGGGGCGTCATTGCCCAACGTCTGATGCGCCGTCTCTGCCAGGTCTGCCGCCAGGACATGCCGAAGGACGTGCGGCGGAAGCTGCCGCAGCATGTGGCGGCCGTGCTCCCGAAGGACACGAAGCTCTTCGTGCCGGTCGGCTGCCCCGACTGCTCCATGACCGGGTATCGCGGCCGGTTCAGCATCGTGCAGATCCTCCGGATGAGCAAGGACATCGAACGCGTCGTCTCCGAGGGCGGGACGGCGGACCTCATCGAAACGGAAGCCCGGAAGGCGGGAATGCTCGATTTGTGGCAGAGCGGCCTGCGCCACGTGCTGAACGGCGATACCTCGGTCGAAGAGCTCCTGCGTGTGACCGACATTCCCACCGGCTCCGATGAGAACGGCGGCCCGAGCCCGGAATCGCCACCGTCCCGCGGCAGCGAGACGGCCGGCATGTCTCAGGCCGAGCCAGAGGTGATGACGGCAACGGCCCTTCGGGCGCACCCGGTGGACTTTGCGGAGGCCTTCGAGCTTCTCGAGGACGATCTCCAGGGGCTGGCCGACGTCCCCGGCGTGGAGTCCAAGGGGGTGAAGGTGCTGCTGGTAGATGACGAGGAACAGCTCCGTCGGGTCATGCGGGATCTGCTGGAACGCGAGGGATATGACATCGCGGAGGCGGCGGACGGGCCAGAGGCCATCGACATGGTCGATCAATTCGCGCCCGACATCATCGTCCTGGACCTCAACCTGCCCACCCTCGACGGGTACAGCGTCCTGACGCAACTGCGGACAAGGCCGACGACGCAGAACATCCCGGTCATCGTGCTGACCGCCAAAGGCGACGAGGACAACGAAGTCCGAGTCTTCGAACTCGGCGCCGATGATTTCCTGACGAAGCCGTTCCGGGCCAGGGCCCTGGCCGCCCGACTCGACGCGATTCTGGCGCGTCGACGCAGCTGATCCTCCGCTCGTCCATGACGTGTTGCGGTTGAAACCCGCTGGCGGCTTCGTGGCGTCATGACGGATGTCCGGGTGTCCCTGGTCGATGTCTACGTGGTGCGTCCGGCACCGGCGGGCGCGTTCGAGATCCTGGCACTGCAACGATCAACCGCCGGCCGCTGCGCGGGGTCCTGGGAAACCGTCCATGGGCATATCGAAGGTGACGAATCGCCGGTACTGGCCGCGCTCAGAGAACTCCGAGAGGAAACCGGACTGGTGCCACAGCGTCTGTTCAACATCAGCCGCGTCGAGGCATTCTATCGCCACGCCATCGATGAGGTGGCCTTGATTCCCGTCTTTGCTGCCATGGTGCCCGCGGACGCCACGGTCACCCTCAGTGCAGAGCATGCAGCCCACGAGTGGCTGACGGCCCGGGAGGTCGTGACCCGGCTGGCATGGCCCCGTGAGCGTCGGGCCGTGCCGGACGTTCTCGCGTTGATCGATCCCGAAGCGGCCGGCGTCCACGATGTGCTGGTCGTCGATCCAAGCCTGTGGACCGGGGAGGCACCTGGGTGAGCCCCGTCCCACTGTTGTTCGCGATGATCGCAGCGGCTCCCGTGCAGAACGTGAATGACTGCCTCCGCCTCAGCCGGGCCGGCACCCAGGTCCAGGGACACGTTCGGATATGTCCCGGGCGCTATCGCATTTCCGATTCGACCGAACAGGGCATCGTCATCGTGGCCAGCTCGGGGACACATCTCGATTTGACGGGCGTCACCATCGAAAGTGGCGATTCGCTGGCGATGGGATTCGTCGGCATCGGGGTCGTGAGCCGCGGCGTGGACGGCGTGGAGATCCACGGCGGCTCCATCCGCGGGTACCGCTACGGCATCCTGTTGGAAGGGGGCAGTGGCCACCGGGTGCACGACATGACCCTGTCCGGCTCACGGGCCCAGGCACTGAGGTCGACGCCGGGTGTCTACGACGAAGCGGACTGGCTCGACATCTTCCGGCCCGACATCTTCGAGGCGTATGGCGGCGGCATCCTCCTCAAGTGGACCGACGACGCCAGCGTCACCGGAATCAAGGCGAATGACGCTCAGAACGGTATCGGATTGTTCGGCGCCAGACGGACCTACGTCGCGGGCAACGACGTCTCGCGCAACAGCGGGTGGGGTATCCATCTGTGGCGCGCCTCGCACAACGTCATCGTCCGCAACATTGCCCATCACAATGTCCGGTGCGAGTCGCGAAGCTACAGCCGTGGTTGCGACTCCGCCGCGCTGCTACTGCGTGAACGCAGTGACTCTAACTACATAGCACACAATAACTTGCAGCACTCGGGCGACGGGTTTTTCCTGAGCGGCCACCGGCCGCTCGTCAACCCATCGGTGGGGAATATCGTGGTGCGGAATGACGCAGCGTTTGCCTACCACAACGCCTTCGAATCGACGTTCAGTGCGGGAAACACCTTCATCGACAACGTGGCGGACAGCTCCCAGTACGGTTTCTGGCTGGGATACTCGTCGCGCAACCTGGTACGAGGCAACCGCATTCTCGGGACGACCGTGGCTGGGATTGCCATCGAGCACGGGAGCGACATTGCCATTACGGCCAACACCATCATCGGCGGTGGCGACGGCATCCGGTTGTTCGCCCGCCAGGAAGACGGTGAACGCAGTCGGGGATACCGTATCGATGACAACGTGCTGGCCGGTCTGGAACGGGGGTTGGTGCTCGAGCAGACGGCGCAATCCAAGGTGCGTGGCAACCTGTTCGACGACAACGGCGAGGCCTTGACGGTCGACAGCGTGGGGCAGCACACCGAGGTGACCGGTAACATCTTCCTCCGGCCGGGCCGCTGGTTCATTTCCGCTCCCGTCCTGGACGCCGGACGGAACTTCTGGGGGACGGCATCGGCAGAGGCCAGCGCCCGGCTCGTCAACGGTCGAATCCGGCTCGATCCCTGGCGCTCCGCCGCCGAGGCAGGGTTCTGAAGGTCCCGCCGTCAGGGTCGGTCCAGCGCCTTGCGGGCCTGGGCCAACACCTCCTGGGGCTTGAACGGCTTCCTGAGGACGGGAAACGGTCCGGTATCGAGGGCCTCGTCCCCGGTGCGGTCGATGTCGCTGGCGCTGAGGAGGACCCGCGATCGTGACACCAGGTCCTGTGCTTCCAGGACGTCCCTGAACTTCCTGCCGTCCCCCAGGGTCGCCCGGACGTCGGTCACCACCAATTCATAGGGGGCCGCCACCAGGTGCTCCCAGGCCGAATCCGCCGAGTCGACGACATCGACCTGGAACCCTTCCGGTGTGAACAGAGCCGTGAGGACGCGGGCGGCCGTCCGGTCCTGATCTACCACCAGGACACGCCGGGGCACTACGATGCGCTCGACCGACTCCCGGGGTGAGCCCGTTCCGGCCGACGGTAACGTGATGAGGAATCCCGCGCCCCCCGAACTGGGTGGGTCGTAGACGATCGTCCCGCCGTGTGACTTCACAATACCGTAGCTGATCGAGAGTCCCAGTCCGGTGCCCCGACCAGGCTCCTTGGTCGTGAAGAACGGAGTGAACAGGCGCCCCACAGCGTCCTCGGGGACCCCTGGCCCGGTATCCGAGATACTGACGGTGATGTCCTGGTCGAATGCTGTTCGCACGCGGATCGCCCTCGTCGCGTCTTCCGGTAGCTCTGTCAACGCGTGGATGGCGTTGGTCAGCAGGTTCAGCATGACTTGCTGCATTTCGTGCTGGTCGCCCCGGATGACGACAGGGCCTGTAGCCAGCTCCGATGTGAGACTGATGCCGTGCAGGGTGAACTCGTGCTCCACGAGACGCAGCGTCCTCCGGACCACTTGGTTGACGTCCACCTCGGCGGTCTCGGGTTCACCCTTGCGGGCGAAGGTCAGCAGGCTTTGCACGATCCGTCCTGCGCGCTCGGCCTGCTCATGAATGACCCGCATGTGTTCGGTATGGGATTCCGGCATGTGCCCCGGCTCCATGAGAAACTCGGAGAGGCCGGAAATGGAGGTCAACGGGTTGTTGAGTTCGTGGGCGACCCCGGACACCAGCTGCCCGACCGCGGCCATCTTCTCGTTCTGAATCAGCAGGGCCTCCATGTCTCGCTGCTCGGTGACGTCCTCGAGAAGCACGACGATGGTGGCGACCTCCTGGGTCGTGGCCGACAGGGGAGACGCCGTCACGCGCAGGGTTCGGCGCAACGCATTGGACTGCACGATCTCCACCGGCGGCCGCTCACCGGCCAGTGCCAACGCAATGGCGTCTGGTTGCTGATCCTCACCGCCAAAGACCAGTTCGGCCAGGCGCTTCCCGATCAGAGAGGGCTCCGGAATGCCAACCAGCCGGGCCAGGGCCCTGTTCACCCGTCGCAGGCGCCCCTCCCGGTCGACGATGGCGATGCCTTCGGTCAAGGCGTCGAACGTCGTCTCCCATTCTTCCTTGCCGCGGCGGAACATCTCGAAGAAGCGGCTGTTGGCCAGGACGACCGCGGTCTGGGTCGCCACGGTGGAGAGCAGCCACAGGTCCTCCGTGGTGAACTCGGCCTCCCGCGGATCGGTGACCAGGATACCACCCATCGTGACGCCGTGGGCATGCAGCGGCGCGATGGCCGCCGCGTCGGCCTGACAGCCGTCGAACAGCGTCACCGGGCCCGGGCCGGCCACTTCGAGGCGTTCCCCGCCAACGGCCGTGCTGATCAGGGGGGCAGAGGCCTCGGCGATGTCCGTTCCCACGAACGGCTGCAGCGCGCCTTCTCCCGCCGCCACCCGGAAGATGTCACCTCCCTCGTTCACCAGGAGAACGGCCGTGCCACGCGTCTGAAGAAAGCGCGACACGTAACTGGCCAGATGCGTGACGATGCGGTCTTCCTGAAGCGATTCCGACAGGACGTAACTCAATTCCTGCAGTGAGAAGATCTGGTTGATCCGCCGGTCGAGTTGGGAGGCGAATCGGTCCCGCTCACTGGAGAATTGGACCGCCTGGCGTTCCCGGCTGTCCGCCAGGGCACGGAGGCTCCGGGTCTGCCCCACGACCGTGGTGCCGACGGCCAGGGCCACCAGTGCCAACAGGATGACCAGCGGGACCGGAGCCAGCGTGCCCTCGAGCGTGAGGAGGACAACCGCTACCACATGGGCCACGAGCAGAAGGGGACGGAATCGAGGCAGGCGGGCGCCGACCACGATGGAACCGATGCCGTAGGCGACCAGAATCCCGCTGTCGAGCCACGGAAATGACCCGAGGAGGCTGGCGGTCAGGCTCAGCCCCGCAAAGCCGGCGCTGGCAAGGTGCAGCAGCGCCACCGGGTCGCGTCCCGGGCGGCTCAGGGGCTTTCGCCTCCCTCGAGGTGATGGGGGATCCGCTTGGTGGACCGGGCCTCGGGCGGGGCGTCGGACTTGATGGCGATGGATCGGGCGGGAATGCCGACGTTCACGTGGTAGGGCCGGACATCCTTGGTCGCCACGGCGCAGGCGCCGACCATGCTGTTTCTGCCGATACAGGCTCCTGCCAGGACGGTGGCGTGATAGGTGATTCGCACGTCGTCCTCGAGCACGGTCCGAAGGTTGCTCACGTCCTTCTGGTCGTCGATGCTGTGGGTGTGGCTGTAGATGTTGGCGTAGTCCGCGATGCTGACCCGGTTCCCCAGTGTGATGCCACCGCGGTCATCGAGCAGCACGTGACGATGAACGACCACGTCGTCGCCCACGTCGAGGTTGTACCCGTAGGAGAACTCCGTGTACTGGAAACACTTGAAGTTACGGCCGCAGCGATTGAAGATGTGCTCCGCCAGTAACCGGCGGACGCGGACCCCGAGCTCGACGTTGTTGCCTCCGGCAGGGCAGCGGTCGAACTGCTGCCACAACCAGATCAGTGGCTTCACCCTGGCAAAGCGCGCACGGTCCACCTCGCCGTAGTACTCCGGCTCGAGGGTGATGTTCCGGGGGTCCAGCGCCAGCAGGCTGGCCTTGGAAGCGGTGGCGGTGGCCGGGTCCTCCAGCGTCTCGGCATAGTCGGAGCGACCGGGATAGTAGAGTTGGAACAGGGTGTCCCGGGTGAGGGTGTTCCGGTCCGTCCCTGCGTCGGCCAGCTGTTCGCCCAGCTCCCCGAGCCATTGGTCGATGACCCGGGAGGCGGCGTCGGGCAGGTCGATCTGTTTGAGGGGGAGGATCGCCATCCGGTCTCCAGCACGGCCGGCCGCGCCCCGGCGCGGTCAGTCGTTGTCGGGGAGTTCTCGTGCGGTTGCACGAGATTGAATGCGGGCCCGTTCGCGTTGCAGTGTCTCCACCCGGCTGCTGTTCCAGGCGTTTGCCGTGGTCGTCCCGTAGGTGAAGGCCATCGGCACGAAGGGTGTCAGCGGCTCGTCGAAGACGTAGATGCCCGACGCCTGTTCACGGCGGCCCAGGCGATCCTTGTGGATCGAGGAACTGAGCGGCACGATGCCCAACGGGGTCCAGAACCGGGCGTTGATGTTGGCGGTGAGCAGTTGGGCGTCGAACCGCGTTCCCTCGGCAAGGGAGAAGTACCGCACCATCAGGATGCCGGGGGTACTGATGCCAAACGCCGCGGCGACGGAGTCGATCTGGGCCCGTTTCGATTGCACCAATCGATGGAGGGAGTTGTAGCTATCCTGGTTGAGCAGCCGAAGTCCGGACTCCTCGAGGATGGTGAACCGGATATCCAGGGATTCGGTTCGCATGCCGAACGACAGATCGTCCTGGTTGAGCCTGCCGTAGCCCGCCTGCGAGAGCCCGGTGTCCGTCGAGTCCTGTGCCGCGAGTGGCGCGGTGGCGGTCGCCACCAGCGCGATCATGAGCGCCACGGTCCGGGACGGCGTATGGGTTTGCATCGTTAGGACTCCCCGTGCGACACCGCGGCCAGGAGGCTCGCCGACAGTTCGGCGATCCCCGCCCCGGATGTGCTACTGACAAGTTGCACCTGGTCTTCCTGGACCTGCAAGTCCTCTGCCAGGGCCGTCAGACGCTTCTGGCGGGCCTGTCGGCCGATTTTGTCCGCTTTCGTGAGGACGACCAGGGTCGGGTGTCCGCACTGTTGGAGGATATCCTGCATCCAGCCGTCCTCGGTGGAGGGCGCATGCCGGATGTCGAGGAGCCACACGACGCCCGCCAGCGTGCGGCGTTGGGACAGGTATCCACTGACCAGTTTGCGGTAGCCGGCCCGCGCCTTCTTGCTGGCTTTGGCGAAGCCATATCCCGGAAGATCGACCAGGTAGAAGGTCGGCAGCCGGAAGACGTTGAGGAGCGTGGTCTTGCCCGGGGTGGCGCTGACGCGCGCCAGCCGTTTGCGGCGGAGGAGCGCGTTGATCAGGCTCGATTTCCCGACGTTGGACCTGCCGATGAAGGCGTACTCGGGGAGGGGTGGATCGAGCCGGACGTCGGGATCGGGAAAGCTCCCCACGAACGTGACGGGGAGGTGCCGGAGAGCGTCGTTGCTGGAAACCGTCAGGCCTCTCGCTTGGTCCGCGGTTGGGGCTCTGTGACCACGAGCGGCGCCTGGCCGTCGGTGATGCACTCGGCCGTGATGACGATTTCGCGGACGTCCTCACGGTCAGGGAGGTCGAACATCGTGTCGGTCATCACGGTTTCGAGGATGGCCCGGAGGCCCCGGGCTCCCGTGCCGCGCTTGATGGCACGGTCGGCCACGGCCCGCAGGGCCTTGGGATCGAACGTGATGCCGACGTTCTCGAGATCGAACAGCTTCCGGTACTGCTTGGTCAGCGCGTTCTTGGGCTCGAGCAGAATCTTGACCAGCGCATCTTCGTCCAGCGCATCGAGGGCCACCATCACCGGCATCCGGCCAACGAGTTCCGGGATGAGTCCAAAACGGAGCAAGTCGTCAGGTTCGACGTCGTGGTAATGGGAGGCCTCCCCCGGCGCGGCCTCGGACGGTCCCTTGGCCCCGAAACCGATCTGATGGGAACCGGTACGCGACTGGATGATCGTTTCCAGGCCGTCGAAGGCCCCGCCGCAAATGAACAGGATGTCCTTGGTGTTGATCTGGATGTATTCCTGCTGCGGGTGTTTGCGACCACCCTGGGGCGGCACCGAAGCGACCGTCCCTTCCAGGATCTTCAGCAGTGCCTGTTGCACGCCCTCGCCGGAAACGTCTCGCGTGATACTGGGGTTCTCCGACTTCCGGGCGATCTTGTCGATCTCGTCGATGTAGACGATGCCCCGCTCGCACTCGCCGACGTTGAAGTCGCCCGCCTGGAGTAACCGTACCAGGATGTTCTCGACGTCCTCTCCGACGTAGCCGGCTTCTGTCAGCGTCGTGGCATCGGCAATGGTAAACGGAACGTCGAGGATTCGGGCCAGTGTCTGCGCCAGGAGTGTCTTGCCGACGCCGGTGGGGCCCAGGAGCAGGATGTTGGACTTGTCCAACTCCACCTCGTCGTCCCGGCTGGTGGTGGAGTTGATGCGTTTGTAGTGGTTGTAGACCGCGACGGACAGGGTCCGCTTGGCGTCCTCCTGCCCGATGACGTACTCGTCCAGGACCGACTTGATCTCGGACGGGATCGGGACCTGGGTGATGCCCTCCGTGACCTCCCGTTCCTCGTCTTCTGCCAGGATCTCATTGCACAGCGTGATGCACTCATTGCAGATGTAGACCGAGGGCCCGGAGATGAACTTCCGCACCGAGTCCTTGGATTTCCCGCAGAATGAGCACCGCAAGTGCTTGTCGCTGGACATGTGGTCAATCGGCTCCGTGAAGACGGGAGGCTATCGTGCAAGAAACACGCCTATGAGCATCCGTCAAGCGCTACTCCTCTTCCATGGCCGATCGAGGCGCGAACACGCTGTCGATCAGGCCATACTCCTTGGCCTCTTCGGAGCTCATGAAGCGGTCGCGGTCCATGTCGCGTTCGATCCGCTCGAGGGGCTGGCCGGTATGGAAGGCATAGAGCTCGTTCATCTTGGACCGGAGATACAGGATCTCCTTGGCCTGGATTTCGATGTCTGCCGCGGTGCCTTGCGTGCCGCCGGACGGCTGGTGGATCATGATGCGCGAATGCGGGAGCGCACTGCGCTTACCCTTGGTCCCGGCGGCCAGCAGGAACGATCCCATCGAGGCGGCCATGCCCATGCAGATGGTGTTCAGGGGCGAACGCAGGTGCTGCATCGTGTCATAGATCGCCATGCCACTGGACACCATACCGCCCGGAGAATTGACGTACAGGTAGATGTCCTTCTCCGGGTTGTCGGCTTCCAGAAACAGCAACTGGGCGATGATGATGTTGGCGACGTCGTCGTTGATCGGCGCGCCCAGAAAGACGATCCGGTCCATGAGCAGACGAGAGAAGATGTCGTACGTCTTCTCGCCGCGACTGGAGCGTTCGATGATATACGGGGGATACAATGTCGAGACCGTCATGCTTCCTCTGCGATAGTGGATTGGGCAAGGAGATGGTCGAACACCTTCTCCTCGGTCAAGTTGCGTTCGATCTCGCCGAGACGCTTGGATTTCTGCAGTGCCGCGTACACCTCGTTGACCGACGCGTTGCGCGCCTCGGCGATGTCGGCGACACGGGCATCGACGTCCTCTTCGGTGGCCCGTAGGCCTTCCGCCTCCGCGACGGCGTCCAGCACCAGGTCGCGCTTGACGTGGGCTTCGGCGATGGGGCGGAACTCGGCGTGGAACGTCTCCAGTTGCTCCTGCGGCACGCCATAGGCGTTGGCGTAGGCCTGGACGGCGCGGGCCACCATGGCCTGCGGCGCTTCCACACCGTTGGCCTCCACCAACTCGTTGATCAGTTGGTCCCGCACCCGGCTGTCCGCCTCTCGCTGGGCAGACGCCTCGAGATCCGTCCGGATCGCCTCGGTGAGCCCGGCGAGGCCCTCGAAATCCCCTGCTTCGCGCGCCAGGTCGTCGTCCAGCGGCGGAAGTTCCTGATGCTTGACCTCGTGCAGGGTGATCTGTAATCGGCGGCTCTGGCCGCGTTTGGCCTCGTCGGGATGGTCCTCGGGGAAGCGAATGTCCGATTCAGCGGTCTCCCCGGGAAGGAGCTCCATGATGGCGGCCTCGACGTCCGGAATGGCCTTGCCCTCTCCCAGGACCAGCGAGTAGGGCTTGGCCTCGCCTTCGTCTTCACCCAGTGGCGTGATCTCGACCCGGACCATGTGGCCCGGTTTGGGTTTCTCGCCGTCCACTGGAAGCCAGTTGGCCTTCTGTTCCTGCAGGGTGCGGAGCTGTTCGTCGATCTGCTCCTGACCCACCTCCGTCACGGTCCGGGTGAGCGTGAAGCCCCCAGTCCGGGCCAGTTCCAGCCGCGGTTTGACCTCGACCAGGAATTCGAACTCGATGGGGCCTTCGTCCTCGAACTTGAGCTTCTGGACCGAGCGGTCGAGCACGTCCGTCAGGGACTCGGCCTCGACGGCCTGGTCCCAACTCTCCCGCACGACCTCCTCCAGAATCGATTGGCGGATGGCGTCGCCGTAGCGCTGCCGCACCACCGCCGGGGGGACCTTGCCCTTGCGGAAGCCTGGGAGCCGGACCCGGCGGGCAAAATCCCGGACGGCCCGGGTCTCGGCGGCTTTGACGCGCTCTGCCGGGACGGACACGGCCAGGGCCTTGGAGCCCGAATCCTCATGGGTCTTTTCGATGGTGATCTGAGTCATGATGGCGGAAATCTAGTCCGGCGGGGGCGGTCGGGGGAGGGCGGCCGGCACGGGAGCCGGCCCGGACACATCAGCATGCGAACGGCGGGAGTCGAACCCGCACCCCTTGCGGGACAGGATCCTAAATCCTGCGCGTCTGCCAGTTTCGCCACGTTCGCGTCCCCGCAATATACCGGCTTCCGCCAGGCCGCAGGCGGTGCCGGGGGGTGATCAGCCCCAGGGCTCCCGTTGCAGGCCGGGGTGGCTACCTTTGGACGATTCCGGGACCGGTGTCTGGCCCCGGTCCCTCACCCCAAGGAAGGACTGTCCCATGCTTCGCCGTTCGTCCGGTGTTCTCATCACGCTCCTCGGGCTTGCCCTCGCTGCCACCCCGGTCCTAGCCCAGGACGAAGAGGTGGATCCGGTCACCTTCACCATCGACGCCGGGTTCGCCAGTACCAGCGGGAACTCCGACATCACCACCATCACCGCCGGGCAGACCTTCAGCTGGACCAAGGGGCATTTCGTCCTCAGCCAGGGCTTCGACGTGCTCTTCAACCAGACCAACGATTCCACGACCGCCGAGTCCTACGTCGGCAACATCCGGGGCGACCGGACCTTCGGCACGTCGGAACGGTTCTCAGTCTTCCTCGACCTGCGCGGGTCCAAGAACCGCTTCGCCGGCATCGACCGCCGGACCGAGCAGGCCCTCGGCGTCAGCTGGGATGCCGTCAAGACGGCCAAGGATCTGGTCGCGATCGAAGGTGCGGCCACGGCCGTGCAACAGCGCGGTACCAACGGCGTCGACCGGAACTTTCCGGCCGCGCTGGCCGCCGCCCGCTACGTGCACACGTTCAAGAAGGACGCCACCTTCACGGTCCGGGGCCAATACATCCCCAACCTGGAGGACGGCAACGACTACCGGATGATCGGAGATGCCAAGCTCCTGGCGCCCATCACCAGCACCATCTCGTTGACTGTGTCGTATCTGATTCGCTACGACAACATGCCCGAACCGGGCTTTGGCAAGACCGACCGGTTCTTCACCAGCGGTCTCCAGCTGCAGCTGTAATCAAGCGTCCCCGGGGCCCCGCGGTCAGAACGCCCTGATCGTGGGCCCTTCAGGGCCGTCCCTGAGTTCTGCGACGACCCGGTCCTCCGGCGCGATGACGCCTGGGGACCGCTCCCGTTGTGGCGTCAGCACCAGCCACTTCCCCCGGGCATCGACGCGCTCCAGCGTCATGGCGCCGCCCAGATCGCCCAGTTCCGCCAGGCGGGCCCCTGTCCGGGCCACTGGGTCGTCGAACGACAACGCCACGTCCGCCAACACCTCACGGCCCGCGACCATCACCGTGCCCCCGACGACGTGGACGTCATGATCCACCGCGTGATTGAGTGGCAGGTGGTCGTAGTCGTTCGGATCTGCGCCGGTCCAGCGCTCCGTGGCGACGGCGTCGAGGGCGAGGAGGAGGAGCGTGCCATAGTGCCTGCGCAGTGCTTCCTTCTCCGGGTCGTCCGGCAATGCGCCCGCCTCCACCAGCACCGTACTGGTCCCCGCCATCTGCATGTGCTCGCCAAAGGCCCTGGGATCGAACTCGTCGGTCCAGCGGGCTACTTGCCTGGGCATCGCCTCCCGCAGCCCGGCTGCCATCACCGCCGCCAAGCGTCGGGCCCGGTCCCGGGTCGGGGGCCATTGGCAGGCCGGGTCGGCTGCCGGCGCCAGCAGGGCGATGGCGACCTGATCTCCTTCCGGTCCGGCCAGCCGCCGGACGTCCTGGTCGTGGAGATTGAATCCGAATGCCGGTGCGGTACGGGCGCGCAGGTCCTCGAGGGCCCTGGCTTCCGGAGACACGACCCGGCCGGCGTCCCGGTTGAGGTCGACGCCGTCGGCGTTCTCACGCTGGTGGACCTCGGCGCCATCCGGATTCACCATGGGGACGATGGTGATACGGAGCCTGTGCGACAGGCGCTGGGTCACCGGATGGTCGGCTGCCGCCAGAAACGCCAGCAGGTCGGCCAGGGCCCGCGTCGCGGTCGCCTCATCGCCGTGCATCTGCGACCACAGCAGGACCCCAGTGGTACCGGCACCGTAACTGACGGCCTTCAATGGCCGGCCCTGCACTGACTGGCCGATTTCCTCGACGCTGAGCGGCCCTTGCCTCAGGGTGCTCTCCACGGCCTGCCAGAAGGCATCAGGGCCCAGACGCCTGGCTTCCAGCCCAGGGACGGCATGGGGGCTCAGCAAGGCGCCATAGCCCGCGTAGGTGAGTGCAGGGGCCGGATCAGCCAAAGAGGAGCCTCACCACGTACACGGCCAGGAACATCGCCGCGACATCGGCAATGAGGCCGGCTGGGACCGCGTGACGGGTCTTCCGGACGCCCACCGACCCGAAATACACGGCGATGACGTAGAAGGTGGTTTCGGTCGACCCGAACATGGTGGCGGCCATCTTCACGACCAGGGAGTCCTCCCCATACTGATTGATCATGTCCACGACGATGGCGGCCGACCCCGACCCGGTCAGGGGCCGGACGATTCCCATGGGGATGACTTCAGGAGGTATGCCGATGAGCCCCAGGAGTGGCCGAGCCCCGTCGATCAGATAGTCCAACGCTCCGGACGCCCGGAACATCCCGATCGCAAAGAGGATGGCGACCAGGTACGGGATGATCCGGACCGCCACGGCGAAGCCTTCCTTGGCGCCTTCGACGAACTCCTCGTAGACCGGGACCCGTTTGTACAAGCCATAGAGTGGGAACCCGATGATGATGGTCGGGAGGACGAAGACCGACAGGATATCGATGAGCGAGCGGACGGTATGCATGGCGGCCCCCGCTCAGACGGCGGCCGACGCTTCGGCGTCGGCGCGGTTGGGGTCGGTGTCACGATATCGCGGCAATCGTGCCAGCAGTTTGGCGGCCACGATGGCGATCGTCAGGGACGCCGCCGTCACCAAGAGGATTCCGAAGAACAACTGGTTGACCTGCAGGCCCATGATGGCCACGAGAAGCACCGGAGGGACCAGCTGGACGCTGGCGGTGTTCATTGCCAGCAGCATCACCATCGGGTTGGTGGCCGTTTCCTTCTCCGGGTTGAGGGTCTGCATTTCCTCCATGGCCTTGAGACCGAACGGGGTCGCCGCGTTGCCGAGGCCGAGGACGTTCGCCGTCAGGTTCAGGGCGATGTATCCCAGCGCTGGGTGGTCCTTCGGGATCTGTGGGAACAGTGGCCGTAACACCGGCTGCACCAGGCGGACGAAGCTCTCGATCAGCCCGGCCTTCTCGGCGATCCGCAGCAGGCCGAGCCACAGGGCGAGCGCCCCGATGAGGCCGAGGGCAATCGTCACGGCCGTCTCGGCAAAGTCGAACGCCGCCCGAGTGATGGCATCGAGCTTGACGAATCGGACCGGGGCGAACTCGACGCTGCCCTGAATGAGGGTGTCGCCCGCACCGGCCTCGAACGAGAACACACCGCGCAGATCGTTTTCCCGTGGAGACGTCACCCGGCGAATGGTGGCCAACGGTTCCGGGAGGGCATCGTCCTTGGCGAAACGGAGTTCCCGGCCGTCCTCGCTCACCACCAGCGTCCCGTCCCAGCGGAGTGGTGCGGTGCTGAGGGCGCCGCCGTACCGAGCCAGGGTGGCCGAGTCGAGGGCCACGGTCACCGCATGTTGCCTGGTACCGGGTCGGTAGCCGTCCAGGTGCAGTGCGACGGGGACCGGCTGGCCGTTCCGGTAGCGGTCGTTGGCCAGGTCGGAGACGTCGTGCGCCAGGGCAAACACGAGACTGAAGATGATGAGGCCAGCCCAGATGTAGTTCAGCATCGACCCTTCAAGAGGAAAAAGGAATCAGTCGTGTGCGGCCTGGGCATGATACTGATCGACGAACTGGTCGATCCGCCTGGCATCGTACGTCAATCGCTGCCAGTAGCGCTTGGCCGCCCAGAGCGGGATGACTGGCTGGTGCTGTCGGAACGCGAAGATGTCGTCCTGGATGCTGCGCGACAACGAGGTGAGGGACGTGGCCTGGATGGCGGCGCCGACGGCGTTCCGCCAGGCGCTCGACAGCCGTTCGGTGACACGATCGGCGACGGCGGCCGCCTCGGTCCAGCGCCGCCGTTCGCGCATGACCCAGGCGCCCATCGGCAACAGCGCCAGGAGGGTCGTGATGGCGTCTTCTGTCCCTGGGCGCAGCGCCCATCCTGCGGCAACGAGGACGATGGCGATGCCCCCGGTTCCCGCCGCCAGCGTCGCTAGGTAGCGGCGCACGGCGGTGGGCTCCCAGTAGACGGCGAGGCTCTGACAGGCGAGCCGGGCAAACGGTAGCGGCAGCGTTTCGATGTCCTTCGGAAACGGGTCACCTCCGGTAGCCTTGCCCCCGGGCCCGTCAGCCACCAGCGACGGCCAGGAGGTGATCTCGTCGGAGTCGGGCTCGTCGCCCGCGGCCCTCGTGCTCCACGACATGTCCAACACGTCACAGTCATGCCGCTCACGGGCCCTGGCCGCCGCGGTGAGGCGCTCGCCCCGTCTCCGGTCCAGACCCAGGGCGAGAGCGAAGAGCGTAACCAGGGCGTAGAGCACCGCCACGGTCGTCGTGGCTTCGACAACCAGCTTGAGAATGACGAGAAGAATTGGGACCAGAATGCACGCGACGGCGGAGTGACGGTCCTGCTTCCGCACGGTTCCCTTCAGCCCGGCGGCGACATCCCTGAGAGCCCTTGCCTCGGGAGTCGTTTGCGCTTCACGGATGGAATGGGACTCCTCCACAGGAGCCTCCTCCTACAGCGATTCGTGAGGTCCGGTGCCGATCACAACAACCACCACAGATACGCTCCCCACCCCAGGAGCAGGAGGGAGCCCTCGCCTCGGCTGACGCGCCGGTTCGTCATCATCGGGAAGAGCGCCGCCGAGAAGCCGAGCATCCACAGCATGTCGAACTCCACGGCCCGGGAGACCTCGATACCGGGCTGGACCAGGGCGACGACGCCCAACACGCCGAGGATATTGAAGATGTTGGATCCGATGACGTTGGCGACGGCCAGGTCGGCATGACCCCTCCTGGCGGCGACCAGACTGGTCACCAGTTCCGGCAGGCTGGTCCCGATGGCGACGACCGTGAGGCCGATGATCCGTTCGGAGATGTCCGCCAGGCGGGCGAGCGTCACCGCCCCGGTGACCAGGATCCTGCCGCCGGCCACCAGGAGGACGATGCCCACCACCAGCAGGGCCATGTTGACCACGAATCTGCGCGCGACCGCCGCCCGGACGATGTGCGCCACGCCCTCGACGAAGTCCGCCCGCGACTCCCCAAGCACATCGGGCCGGGCCCGCCGCACGATGTACCAGTTGAATCCCACGAGCAGGACCAGCAGCACCGCTCCCTCCCACCGTTCCAGTCGGCCGTGCAGCCCCATCAAGACCGCTAGGACACTGGCCCCGAACATGAACGGCCATTCCAGCTTGATGGCCGAGCCATGGACCGGAAGGGTGGTGATCAGGGCAGACAGTCCGACGATCAGGGCCACGTTGAGGATGTTGGACCCGACGATGTTGCCGAGAGCGACATCGGGGTTGCCGCCCACCGCCGCAAAGACGCTCACGGCCATCTCCGGCACTGACGTCCCGAATGCCACGATGGTCAGGCCGATGATGGCCGGTCGCACTCGTGCCAGCTGGGCGATCGTGATGGCGCCCTTGACCAGAAGTTCGCCGCCTGTGGTCAGCAGGATGATCCCCGCCACCACCAGGCCGCATGCTGCCAATATTGTCATGGATCGTGCAGGATACACCCAAAACGGCGCGGGCACAAAAAAACCTGAGAGGCCCAGGGCCCCTCAGGTTTCTCACCGTGGCGGCTGGTTTCAGTCGGCCAGGCGGATGCGGACCACCCTGCGGCGCGGCCCCTGGGCCGTCGGGCTGACGACCTCTACGGAGACCACTGCCCCCGAACCGGCGGTGTCGAGTGCCTGCCTGAGATCCCCCTCGGACAGGACCTCGGCGCCATCGACCGCCACGATGATGTCAGGCGCGCCGGCGCCCTGGCGGGAGAACAGCTTCTCCCATGAGGGCCCGCCAGGTTGGACTTCGAGGACCATCAGCCCGTTCACGTCGCCGTGCTCGATTCCCAGACGGTCCGCGATGATCTCGGTAACCGGTTCGACCGCAATGCCCAGCCGTTCCATGTTCGTGCTGCCCGAACTCGGTTCCGTCGTGGGGCCGGTGTCGTCCTGGGCCAGGCGCGGTTGGGTGTCGAGCTCCGCCAGGCGCACGGTGACCTTCTTGCGCGCGCCGCCCTTGCGGGCCAGTTCGACCGACACTTCCTCGCCGGGGGTCCGGAACCCGATTTCCTGTTGGAGCTCGGCGACGTAGTTGACCGGCTTGCCGTCGATGGCGAGGATGATGTCCCCGGGTACGATGCCGGCCCGGCGGGCCGGAGAGGCGTTATCCGGGATGTCCTGAACCATCACGCCGCGAATATCCGGGAGCCCGGCATACTCGGCGTCCTCAGGTGTGACGTCGATGATGCTCACCATGAGCGCGGCCCGGCGCACCCGGCCATTCTCGATCAGCTGCGTCATCACGCGACGGGCCAGGTTGATCGGGATGGCGAAGCCATAGCCGACGTAGGTTCCCGTCTGGCTGGCGATGGCGGAGTTGATCCCGATGACTTCGCCATGGAGGTTGACGAGCGGCCCCCCGGAGTTGCCGGGGTTGATGGCGGCATCCGTCTGAATGAAGTCCTGGATGCTGGTGGAGGTGGCGTTGGGCAGGTTGAGCCGGCCACGTCCCTTGGCGCTGATGATCCCTGACGTCACCGTGAAGGTCAGGTTCTCCCCCAAGGGGTTCCCGATGGCCAGGACCCACTCCCCGACCCGCGACTCGTCCGAATCGCCCAGCGCAAACGCGCTCAGGTCGTCGGCATCGATCTTGAGAACCGCCAAGTCCGTGTTGACGTCGGCCCCGATGACTTCGGCTTCGAACTCGCGCCGGTCGGTCAAACGCACGCGAACCCGGTCGGCCCCGTCGATGACATGGTTGTTCGTGAGAATGTATCCGTCAGCGGAGACGATGAAGCCTGATCCGCGCCCCTCACGGAAGCCGTCGTCCGGGTTCCTGAAGAAGTCCTGAAACGATCGGGACCGGCCGGTTTCTTCCGCCGTCCGCTGAGCTTCGATCAACACCACGCTCGGCTTGACCGCCTCCGCCACGTTGGCGAATCCCTCGCTCAAGCTGGCCAGGCTTCCCGTGCCCTGAAGGACCGGTGAGCCGACCGGGGTCAGGCTGGGGACGGTGCCACGTGTCGTTTGTGCCGTCGTTGGTGACGGGGAATCGACGAGGCCGGCGAAGAAGAGACCGAGGCTGAATGCCAGAGCCACCAGGCTGCCGAACTTGAGCCAGTTCAATGAACGTGCGGACATGTTCCTGCCTTGCTGATGAAGGGCCCGGCCCTGTGCCGGCCCAGAGAATGATCGTTCACGGGCCGTTGCCGGCCCCCATTACCTAATAATACCCAGATGTCTGAGCCGTAGTTTCGGTCGCAATGTGAAACCCCTTGAGGGCCCCCCGGTGCCACGGGCACCGGGGGGCCCTCAAGGGTCTGGGACTACTTCTGATCGTCGACGATCTCGTAGTCGGCTTCGACCACGTCGTCCTCGGCCGGCGCCTCGGCCTCTCCCTCGGCCTCGGGCTCAGCCGCCTGCTGGGCGGCTTCGGCCTGATACAACGAAGCTCCGGCGGCGGAGTACGCGCTGTTCAGCTCCTCCAGCGCCGACTTGATGGCGTCGGTGTCGCCCGTCTTCAGGGCTTCCTTGCCCTTCTCTACGGCGCCGTCGAGCTGGGACTTGACGTCCTCGGACAGCTTGTCGACCCACTCCTTGCTGTCCTTCTCGACCTTGTAGACCAGTGCGTCGAGCTGGTTCCGTGCCTCGATGTCTTCGCGCCGGTCCTTGTCCTCCGAGGCGTGGGATTCGGCGTCCTTGACCATCTTGTCGATTTCCGTGTCGCTGAGACCGCTCGAAGCTTCGATCTTGATCTTCTGCTCCTTGCCGGTCGCCTTGTCCTGGGCAGAGACGTGCAGGATGCCGTTGGCGTCGATGTCGAACGCCACCTCCACCTGCGGCATGCCCCGGGGCGCCGGCGGGATCCCGGTGAGCTGGAACTTGCCGATGGTCCGGTTGTCCTGAGCCATCTGGCGCTCGCCCTGCAGGACATGGATCTCCACGGTCGTCTGGTTGTCCTCGGCGGTGGAGAACACTTCGGACTTCTTGGTCGGGATCGTGGTGTTCCTGGGGATCAGGACCGTCGTGACCCCGCCCAGCGTCTCGATGCCGAGCGACAGCGGCGTGACGTCGAGGAGCAGGACGTCCTTCACCTCGCCGCCAAGGACGCCACCCTGGATCGCGGCGCCGATGGCGACGACTTCGTCCGGATTCACCGACCGGTTGGGTTCCTTGCCGAAGAAGCCGGTCACGATCTCCTGGATCTTGGGAATGCGGGTGGACCCGCCGACCAGAATGACCTCGTCGATCGCCTTGGCGTCCATGCCGGCATCTTCCAGGGCCTTCTTCATCGGTGGCAACACCCGCTCGATGAGGTCGTCGACCAGCTGCTCGAACTTGGCCCGGGTCAGGGAGTAGTTGAGATGCTTGGGCCCGGACTGATCGGCCGTGATGAACGGCAGGTTGATGTCGGTCTGCTGCGTGCTGGACAGCTCCATCTTGGCCTTCTCGGCGGCTTCCTTGAGCCGCTGCAGCGCCATCGGATCCTGTGACAGGTCGATGCCCTGGTCCTTCTTGAACTCGTCGACCAACCAGTTGATGACCCGCTGGTCGAAATCGTCACCGCCCAGGTGGGTGTCGCCGTTGGTGCTCTTGACCTCGAAGACACCATCGGCCAGCTCCAGGACGGAGATGTCGTAGGTCCCACCGCCAAGGTCGAACACGGCGATGGTTTCGTCCTTCTTCTTCTCGAGACCATAGGCCAGCGCGGCCGCGGTCGGCTCGTTGATGATGCGCTTGACTTCGAGTCCGGCGATCTTGCCGGCGTCCTTGGTGGCCTGCCGCTGGGCGTCACCGAAATAGGCCGGCACGGTGATGACGGCTTCCGTCACGGTGGTGCCGAGGTAGTCCTCAGCCGTCTGCTTCATCTTCTGCAGCACCATGGCCGAAATCTCAGGCGGCGTGTAGGTCTTGCCGGCCACTTCCACGGAGGCCAGGCCACCCTTCCCCGCGACGACCGGGTACGGGACCAGCTTCATCTCTTCGGTGACCTCGCCAAGCTTGCGGCCCATGAATCGCTTGATCGAGAAGATGGTCTGCTTGGGGTTGGTGACTGCTTGCCGCTTGGCCACCTGACCCACCAGTCGCTCGTCATCCTTGGTAAAGGCGACGACCGACGGGGTGGTCCGGCCCCCTTCCGCGTTGGGGATGACGACCGGGTCGCCTCCCTCCATGACCGAGACGACCGAGTTGGTCGTTCCCAGGTCGATTCCGATGATCTTGCCCATGCCCGCTCCTCGTTGTCGTGTGCTGTATGTCTATGTCGTGTAATGGCTTGCCCTTAGGGCGCCTGGTTCCGCCCTCCAGAAAGGCAAGGCGCGTACCGGGAAAAGCTGCCATTATGACAGGACCAGGAGGGGGCGGATGGGCGGGCTGAGGCCTGTGCTATCTTCATGGTAGCCTGGATCTTCGCCGGAAGGTCCCTCTCCATTCTCCCTCTC
Organism: Gemmatimonadota bacterium; assembly: GCA_039587475.1. Lineage (GTDB taxonomy): Bacteria > Gemmatimonadota > Gemmatimonadetes > Gemmatimonadales > GWC2-71-9 > N074bin45. The sequence goes on from JBDHIK010000005.1 coordinate 84,891, forward strand.
CCCGCGGTCCATGTTCCCTTACAAAGACGAGAATCCCCACTTCCACCCGCCACTGGTGACGTACGCTCTGGTCGGCCTGAACGTGGCCGCCTGGGTCCTGGTACAGGGGCTCGGTTCCGAGCCGTCGCTGAGCCGGTCGGTGTGTCAGTTGGGGCTCATACCTGGGGAGCTGCTGGGGAAGGTCCCGGTGGGGACCCAGGTACCCTTGGGACCCTACACCTCTTGCGTGATCGCGGCGCCGAGCCCCTACACCGCGTTGACGTCGATGTTCCTGCACGGCGGCTGGTTTCATCTGCTGGGGAACATGCTGTTCCTGTGGGTGTTCGGTGACAACGTCGAGGACTCCATGGGGCATTTCCGCTTCGTGGTGTTCTACCTGCTCTCCGGCCTGGCCGCCGCAGGCCTCCAGGTGGCGCTGCAGCCGGGGTCGGCGGTGCCGATGGTCGGTGCGTCGGGAGCCATCAGCGGCGTCATGGGCGCTTACATCATTCTGTATCCCAAGGTCCGGATCCGGGTCCTCATTTTTCTGGGCATCTTCATCACGACCATCGTGGTGCCCGCGTACATCATGCTGGGGTATTGGTTCATTCTTCAGCTGCTGGGCGGTGTGCCGACCATCGGCCGGGAGGGTGGCGGTGGCGGGGTCGCCTTCTGGGCGCACATCGGGGGCTTCGTGGCGGGAGCCGTGCTGATTCCGGTCTTCAAGGATCGGGCGAGGGTCGCCAAACACCGGGCCGGCATTGCGTCACTCGCCCGCCAGCAGATGGGCCGCCGTCGTAGCGGCTGGAATATCTAGGCGGTAGCTTCTCAAGCGCAGGCGTTCCCTGTCCCCAACGACCTGGCAGTCTCATGACGACGACCCGAGGCAGCGAAGACCGTACGCAACGAACCACCGACGGGACGCCCTACGTCTCCGTCGCCCTGGAGCCGGACAATCCGGGCACGCCCCTCGAGGCGGATTGGATCGACCAGGTCCGGGTGAACCGGAGCGCGGTGGAACGGCGGGCAGCCACGCTTGGCAAGCGGCGCACCGTCAAGAAGGAATGGCAGGCGGCCTGGTTGCTCAAGGCAGTGACGCTCATGGACCTGACCACCCTCGCGGGCGACGACACCGAGGGCCGGGTGCAGCGCTTGGCCGCCAAGGCCCGCCAGCCCGTTCGCCGTGATCTTCTCGAGGCGCTGGGCGCCGGTGGTCTGCCGATTCGCGTCGCCGGGCTCTGTGTCTACCACCGGTTCATCGAGACAGCCCGCGAGGCGCTACGCGGATCCGGCATTCCCGTGGTCGCCGTGTCCGCCGGGTTTCCCGCCGGGTTGTCCCCGTACCAGACCCGCCTCGCCGAGATCGAAGCGTCCGTCGCGGCCGGAGCCGACGAGATCGACATCGTCGTGACCCGGGGGCACGTCCTGCAGGGGAACTGGCCGGCGCTGTACCAGGAAGTGCGCGCCTTTCGTGAGGCGGCCGGAGCTGCGCACCTCAAGACCATTCTCGCAACCGGGGAGCTGGGGCCGCTCAGGAACGTCTACAAGGCCAGCCTCGTCTGCATGATGGCCGGGGCCGATTTCATCAAGACTTCCACCGGCAAGGAAAGCGTCAACGCGACGCTGGCGGTGGGGTTGGTGATGACGCGGGCCATCCGCGAGTACCGGGAACGGACGGGCTTCGTCGTCGGGTTCAAGCCGGCCGGCGGCATCCGCACCGCCAAAGACGCCATGGAGTGGGAGATCCTCATGAAGGAAGAGTTGGGAAGCGCCTGGCTCGAGCCGACCCTGTTCAGGTTGGGGGCCAGCTCACTGCTGGCCGATATCGAACGGCAGCTGGAGCACCACGTGACCGGCCGGTACTCGGCCAACTACCGGCACCCGCTGGGATGACGACCGTATCCGAGATCTTCCGATCCATGACGTACGGGCCCGCTCCCGAATCTCCGGCGCGGGCCGAGGAGTGGCTGGTGGGCCACGAGCGCTCGTTCGGTCATTTCATTGGGGGCGCCTGGGCCGACCCCGTTGATGGCGAACGCTTCGACTCGATCAACCCCGCCAAGGGCGAGCCCATCGCGGCCATTGCCCAGGGGGGCCCTTCCGACGTCGACCGGGCGGTCGCGGCGGCCCGTCGGGCTCAGCCAGACTGGGCTGCCCTCGGTGGCCACGGCCGGGCCCGCTACTTGTACGCGCTCGCTCGGGGTATCCAGCGCCATGCCCGGCTCTTCGCCGTGTTGGAGTCGCTCGACAACGGCAAGCCGATCCGGGAGTCCCGCGACATCGACATCCCGCTCGTGGCCCGGCACTTCTACCACCACGCCGGCTGGTCCCAGCTCATGGAGGCGGAACTTCCCGGCTACGCCCCGGTGGGGGTGGTCGGGCAGATCATCCCCTGGAATTTCCCGCTCTTGATGTTGGCGTGGAAGATCGCGCCGGCCCTCTCGATGGGGAACACGGTGGTCCTCAAGCCGGCGGAGTTCACGTCGCTGAGCGCCTTGCTGTTCGCGGAACTGTGCCAGTCGGTGGCGTTGCCGGCCGGCGTCGTCAACATCGTGACGGGCGACGGACGGACCGGCGAAGCGCTGGTGGCACATGACGGTGTCGACAAGATCGCCTTTACCGGATCGACCGAAGTGGGTCGTGCCATCCGGGTCGCTACGGCGGGAAGCGGCAAGAAGTTGTCACTGGAATTGGGTGGCAAGTCCCCGTTCGTCGTGTTCGAGGACGCCGACCTCGACAGCGTGGTCGAAGGCGTCGTGGACGCCATATGGTTCAACCAGGGGCAGGTGTGCTGCGCGGGGTCTCGCATCCTGGTACAGGAGGGGGTGGCCGAGCGGTTGGTGACCAGGCTGCGCGAACGGATGGAGAGCCTCCGCGTCGGAGACCCGCTCGACAAGGCCGTGGACATCGGGGCCATCGTGGCGCCGGTGCAGCTCGACCGGATCCGCACCCTGGTGGAGCAGGGAACCGAAGAGGGCGCCACCATGTGGCAGCCGTCATGGAGCTGTCCCACCGAGGGCTACTTCTACCCTCCCACGCTGTTCACCAACGTGGCGCCGGCGTCGACCATCGCTCAGGTGGAGATCTTCGGGCCCGTGGTGGTGCTGATGACGTTTCGCACGCCCGCCGAAGCGGTGCAGCTGGCCAACGACACCCGCTACGGGCTGGCGGCCAGCATCTGGACGGAGAACATCAACCTGGCGCTCGACGTTGCTCCCAAGGTCAAGGCCGGCAGCGTGTGGATCAATTGCACCAACGTGTTCGACGCGGCGTCCGGTTTCGGCGGCTATCGGGAGAGCGGTTTCGGGCGCGAGGGCGGACGCGAGGGACTCTACGAGTATGTGAAGCTTGAAGAGGGCCCCGGTCGCGGGCGGTCCGGAAAGGCCGTACGCCCCGACCCGTCTACGGGCAGCGGAGTCTCCGCGCCCTCCGGGCCCGCCGTCGACCGTACCGCAAAGATGTACATCGGTGGCAAGCAGGCGCGTCCCGACGGCGGTTACAGCGTGGTCGTCACCGGGGCCGATGGGGGGTCGCTGGGCGAGGTGGGGCACGGGAACCGGAAGGACATCCGCAACGCGGTGGCGGCGGCACACAAGGGCGCCGCGTGGGCGACCGCCACCGCGCACCAGCGTGCCCAGGTGCTGTACTACGTCGCCGAGAACCTGACGGCTCGGCGGGCCGAGTTCGTCGATCGGCTGCGTGCCCTGACCGGAGCATCGGCGCGGGCGGCGCGCCGTGAGTTCGACCTTTCCATTGAACGGCTCTTCACCTATGCCGCATGGGCCGACAAGTGGGACGGGCACGTGCACCGGACCCCGATGCGGAATGTCACCCTGGCCATGCGGGAGCCGGTGGGAGTCATGGGCGTGGTGTGCCCTGATGAGGCGCCGCTCCTCGGCTTCATCTCGACGGTGATGCCGCCGTTGGCTCTGGGGAACCGGGTGGTCGCCATTCCCTCGGAACCGTGGCCTCTGGCGGCGACCGACCTGTATCAGGTCTTCGAGACGTCGGATGTTCCGGCCGGCGCCGTCAACATCGTCACGGGTGCCAGGGACGAGCTGGCGGCCGTACTCGCGGCCCATGACGACGTGGACGGCCTTTGGTATTGGGGCAGCGCCGAGGGCGGTGGCGAAGTGGAGCGTCTGGCGGCGGGCAACATGAAGCGGACCTGGGTGGACTACGGCAGGGGACGTGACTGGTTGGGGCCAGCGGCGGCCGGACCCGAGTTTCTGCGCCACGCCACCGAAGTCAAGAACATCTGGGTGCCGTACGGCGATTAGCCGCTCGCTCGTCTCTCAGCACATGCGTCCCTGGTGGAGAGTATCCCGCGTCCGTCGCCGGCTGGCGCTCTGGGCGGTCCTGTGCGTCGTCGGGTGCGGTGGCGATCCGGCCGCGCCGGCGCCGGCCCTGGTCATCGAGAAACACCCCCAGCAGAGCGGTGACGGGCAGGTATGGGAGACCGGCCACATTCCGCCGGACCCATTCGTGGTGCGGGTGACCGAGGCGGGATTGGCGGTGGCGGGCGTCATCGTGCACTGGACTCCGCAGGCGGGCTCCGGGTGGGCCGTGCTGGATTCCAGCACGACCGGCGCGGACGGCACGACGGGTACCCAGTGGCGTCTGGGAACCACGGCCGGCACCCACTATCTGGAGGCTTCGGTCGACGGGGCCGTGGGGTCCCCGGTCGTGTTCACCGCGGTGGCGGAACCCAACATGCCGTTCGCGCTGACGGCGGTGTCCGGAGGCGGATCGGTGGTGACGCTCGGTGGCGCTCAGGCCCTGGTGGCACGGGTCGACGACCAGTTCGGCAATCCGTTTCCGGGGGCCACCGTGTTCTGGTCGGTGCTGAGCGGCCCGGTGGTTCTCGATCGTGGGACCACGACCTCGGACGCCAGCGGTTTGGTGCTGGTGGAGGCCACGGCCGGCCCGGGGATCGGACCGGCCGTGGTGCACGCCTGGCTGGCGGTGACGGCCACGACGCCCACGGAGTACCTGCTGACGGTGGTGCCGTAGCCGGCAGTCTTACTTTCCGGGCCAGATCCGCTGCTTCAACTCCGGAGCAAAGGTCCTGCCGGCCAGAAGCGCGATGATCGACGCCAGCAGCTTTCCGGAGAGGAGCAGTTTCAGGAGTTCCATGCGTTGGTCCTGGTCGGCGACACTGCCGATCTGGTAGGCCAGCCACGCCACGAAGGCGAGATAGGCCGCTCCGAAGGCGAACAGAATGGTGTCACCGGTGACCGTTATACCGTCTCGAATGTTCTTCAGAGTGAGGCTCATGAGAGCGTTCCTTTCTGCTACCCCAGCGTGTCGGCTAGGCAACGGAGTCACAGACGGCGCATGAGGCGTCGGAAGACCAGCACGATCCAGTTGAGGAGCGTGTCGAGCCAGTCCTTGCACCCGCAGGAACAGCCCTGGCGGTCCCAGGGGTCCATGTCGCTGATGCCGACGTCATAGCCGAGCACTGCCTTGTCCGTGGTGTAGTGCGTCCGCAAAGGGTGTCCCATCTCCTTGCGAATCTGATTGGTCCCGCGGACGGCGATGAATTCCTCCGGGTCTCCATAACCTGCCGCGGGATCGTTTCCGTCCCGGAGGGCGTGCACGAGTTCGTGAGCCAGGCGCAGGGATGAATCGTCGGTGTATCCGGTCGCTCCCTCGTAGTACTCCGACGGCAGCTTCGGGGCCTCGAGGTTCCAATACACGGTGTGGCTGTCCCAATCGTAGCCGTTCCCACCTTTGGAAGACCGGATCCACGTCACCTGGTCGTTGCCGATGACGTCCTGGAGAAGGTTGCACGCGATCCGGTGTTTGCAATAACAGGCACAATCCGGAGGAGCAGTCCCAATGACGCTCCACTCCTGATCACCACTGACCGCCGTTCCGCCGTCCACGCTTATCATCGAGCAGGGGCAGATCTCGTCCAATGCCGTCTCGACGTCCTGCCGGAAACCGTCGTCACCAACCACCTTGAGGTGAGTCATAATGCGCTCCACTCACGCGGGGCGGCCGAACCAATCCTGAGCGCCGGGCAAGGCCAATCCCCGCATGGGGTTGCATAGTGTTCTGAGAGAACTTCGACCAATCAGGCTTCCGACTCGGGATCCGGCGCTTCCCCATATCGTTCCAGCGCTTCCCTCTGCCTCTCGATCGCGGCTTGCACCGTGGAGATGTCGCCCATCTTGAGGTAGTGAATGTAGGCCAGAAGACTGTTGACCTTCTGGTCCCTGGGGTCGATGACTACCACGCACCTGCCGTCATTGTCCTTCTTGGTGTAGACGTCGTAACAAATCGTCCCATACTTCTCCCACGCCCCGCCGGGGCTGCCTTCGTTGGTGTGGCGGATCCGGACCATGCACTTGCCGTGCGGATCTTCCTTCACCCAGACGTCGTGGCACCAGGCCTGATTCAGGTACAGGGTGTCGCTGCTCCGACAGAGGGAGCTGGGCTCTCCGCATTCCCAGCTGCCGTCCGGACACATCTTGCATGTCGCCATGATGCTGCTCCTCTCGGATTTCGCGTTCAGGGACCTTGCCAGCTGGCAGAGTGATCCCGATCAGCAATCGCAGTTCCTCCGTGCCTCGTGAACCAGTGGCGCGATGAGCGGGTCCGAGGCACGAACGTCTGCGAGGAATCTTCGGTACTGGGCCGCGGCAGCGACATCGTCGCCGTGGGCTTGATGAGCACGTGCCCGCCAGAGGTACGACAAGTGGCGGAGGCCCCAGGCCGTGTCGAGCAGCTCGATGCCGGGCGGGAGGCTGTCGAGTCGCGACAGTGACGCAAGTGATTGTGGATAGTCGCCGAGGCGAGCGGCAATGACGCCAGCCACGAACGCGCTGGAGAACTCCGCGGACGCCACTGGCTCTAGGGCGCGTCCTCGAGCCTGAGTGAAGAGCATTCGTGCCATGGCGGTGTCATGCGTGCTGGCGACCAGCGCTCGCCACAGGGGTGAGGCGTTCTCCACGCTCAGATCCCATTCGTCCATGCCCAACGGCCAGAGGGCCAACGTCTGGATCACGAACTGGGTGGCGTGGCGGCACAGGAGCGCCACCTGACGCTCGGAGTAGCGGGGCGGCCGCCACAGACGCGAGAGACTGTCAAACGCCTCCTGGAGGAGCGGTCCCGTGACTCCCGTGGCGCCGAGGACACGCATCCTGGTAATGACGGCCTCGGCGCCGCCGTAGGACACCAGGGCCCCCGCGACGCTGTCCATGATGTAACGCTGCACCGAGTTGTTGGTCGCGAAGGCCAGGGCTCTGGTCGGCTGTCCCGTCGCCAGATAGACGTTGGCCACCGTGGGGGGGATCATCGAGACCGGTGTGCTGTGGGCTCGATATCTGGCCAGAGCCTCGTCCGTCAGCGCCAGGGCACTGTCGACGTCTCCCGAGGCCAGGGCCAGGTTGGCCAGACGGACCAGGTCGTTTGGAAGCGTGTCCCGCATGAGGGCGAGGGCTTCGGCGGCGCTGGTCGCGGCAATTCGTGCCAGGCTGTCGATAGTGGCCGGGGCAACCGGCCCGAGTCGGGAGCGTTGCAGGAGGACCGCCGCCACGATCTCCTCGCGCGGTCTGGGCAGGGTCGGTGCGAAGTCCGCCCACCGACGCAGGGCGGTCACGGATTGGCGAAAGAGCCGCTCGGCGCCGACCTCCATGGCGGCCACGTCGAGGGTACCGAAAACCTCCCTGGTCACCCAGAGGATGGTGTCCAGCACCACGGGACAGAAGGGCCGTGCTTGATGGGGCGCTCGGTCTCCCCAGGGGGGAATCGCTTCGTCCCGCGGCAATTCGAATCCCGGGCAGGAACGCCGGTCGATGACGGCTGCCACCTGGCGATAGATGGCGAACAGGTGCCCGTAACCCAGATCGAAGGTCGGCTGCAGCCGCACGGCCTCCTGAAAGGCTTGGCTGGCGACGTTCCAGTTGCCGCGGGGCAGGTATGCGCCGTTGCCGCCCTCGACCAGCCACGGGTCCGTGAACTCGACACCGCCCAACATCAACCAGGCGTAGACGTCCGTCGAGTCGGCTTGGAGCAGTTCGTGATAGAGGGCCCGGGACCGGTCGTACTCACCCAATTGGAAGGCATCGAAGGCTGCCAGGTGGGCGCTGTCCCGGTGGCCCAGGTTGGCGGAGTGCCGCACCGCGACGGCGCTCAGTCGGGCGATTTCCTGGCCGTATGTCGTGAGACTGGCATTGTCCCGGGCCGACCCCCAATACAGCGTCTGCGCCAGGCGGAGCATGGCGCTGGCAAACGTGCTGTCGCGCTCGATCGCCGCTCGGAAGCTGGCCTCGGCCTCGGGAAGCCGCCACTCGGCCAGGTGGCGCTCTCCTTCGAGGTGTCGGTTGAGGGCGTCCGGTTCGGCCGTCAGCCGACGGAGCGCGCCCGGATTCCGACCGGTTTCCTCCACGCCGAGGATGCCGTACACGATGGGCCCGGCCAGGGTCGTCCGATCAGTTGCCAACCCCGCCGTCTGCAGGGAGACGTCAACACTCTTCCCGGAGTTGGCATCGAACAGCGTCGTCTCAACGAATGCTGTGTCACCTCGGATGCGGACCGACACGCCGGCGAGTGCCTCGGCGGCTACGGCGCGAGTGACGGCGATCCCATCCTGGATCCGGGCAAACGTGGGCTCCGACAGTCCCGCATCGAACACCGGTCCACTCAGGGACACCCGAGGGATCGCGCGGATCGACTCCCAGTTGTTCAGTTCCAGGGCCACGTCTGCCGCCAGGTCGTCCGCGAGCCGATGCTCCTCCGCGGTCGTGCTCGGGGATCGGAACGCCATGACCACGACAGAGGATGGACGCCCATTCGCCCAGTCGGGTGACCCTGGCCCAAACAGGGATTTCAGGGCCACCGCTGCCGCCAGGACGATCACCGTCACCAGCCCGAGCAGGAGGGCGGCTCGCCGCGACCTTGGGGTGGGGCGCACCTCCTCGGTGGGGGGAGGCTGGTCGAACATGGCGACGAACCGCTCCACGGTCTCCGGCCGGTCGGCGGGGACTTTGGCCAGCGCACAGTCGATGGCGTACTCCACCGAGGGGGGCACACGCGATCGCGTCACCGCCAATGACCTTGGGGGTTCTGCCATCTGGCGGGCGATGACCACCTGGGCACTCGGCCCGGTGAAGGGCGGTTCACCTGCGAGCATGTGATACAAGACGCAGGCGAGGGAGTAGATGTCGCTGCGGGCATCGACGTGGCCTCCCGCCTGTCCCTGTTCCGGACTCATGTATTCCGGCGTACCCACCACGATGTCGTGGCTGGTGAGTTCCTCTCCCGCCACCACGTCGATGGCCCGGGCGATGCCGAAGTCCGTCACCACCGGCCCGTCTTTGCCCAGGAGGATGTTGCCCGGCTTGATGTCGCGATGGACGATGCCCTGAGCGTGCGCGTGGGACAGCGCTTCCGCGACCTGGCGGGTGATCGTGAGGGCTTCTTCGATGCCGAGCTGCACTTCGCGTGTCAGCCGGTCATGCAGGGACTCACCCTCGATATAGGGCATGACGTAGTACGGAATGCCGTCGACTCGCCCGGCATCCAGCAAGGGGAGGATGCGAGGGTGTGACATCCGCTGGGTGATGTCGATTTCCCGGAGAAACCGCTGGGGGCCGACGACGGTGGCGAGGTGGGGAAGGAGCACCTTGAGCGCGACCGGCCTGTCCTGCGCCAACTCGTGAGCCAGGTAGACTATGGCCATCCCGCCACGACCGAGCTCGCGCTCGATCGTGTATCGGTCCTTGACCCCCAAGGAGAGGCGCTCCAAAGGATTGACGTCCGACATGGCCCGATCCCGGCTACCCGCCCCGGGGGAGGAGTGGGCCGGGTCCGTTGCAAGACTATCGCCCTGCACCGCGACCGGCAAGGAGCCCGAAGGGTGGTCCGCCTCGCCTCTGACTGGCGGCCCTCTCGAGTAGCGATCGTAGTCGTTCATGACGGGCGCCTCCATCGGATCCCGTAGGTCCAGGAGTATGCTCCAGTCTCCGTGATTTCCCCGTGATCCTTCCCGCCACTCCCTTCGACTTTGTCCAGACACCCGGGGCTTTTCATCGGGGTCACGATGAAATAACGACCCCGCACGATGTTCCCTCCAGATGCTCCGGCGTGACCTCAACGCAGTCGTCGCCCGTACCCGCCGGGCCTGCGAGCCCGGCACCTGACGAGGAGGTGCCACATGCAGTGTTTCTGCTCACAATCGGCCTCTGCTACCGGCGCAAAGGACCCAGGTCGACCAATCGCTGCCAGTGACCCGTCTGTCCCGGGGCCACCGGCCCCGGGAACAGCCCCGTCTCTCTCACGGTTGTGACCATGCCCCGAACCGGTACCTTGACCACAACACGACGCCCCCGGAGGATTCCCATCACTCCTCGCCTCACACTCCTCGGGCCACCCTCCCTCGCGATGGACGGCCACCCGGAGGCCGAGACCAAGCACCGCAAGGACCTGGCCCTGCTGGCCTTCCTGGCGCTCGAGCCGGGACCGCACGCCCGCGAGGAACTGGCCACCCTGCTGTGGAGCGGATCCCCCGACGACAAGGCGCGGGCCTCTCTCCGGCAGACCCTCAAGCGGCTGAGGGACCTGTTGGGTGAGCAGCTCCTGGCCGACCGGTCGACGGTCGAGTTGCGCGACCTCCCGTGCGACGTCCTGGAGTTCGAGCAGGCAGCGGTCGAGTCGCCCGCTACCGTCACCGACTACGCCGTCACCCGGTTCCTGAGCGGGTTCACCATCCACCACGCCCCGGCCTTCGACGAGTGGGCCGACGGTCGCCGCCGCCAACTGGTGCGCCTCTATCAGGATGCCGCCGCTCGCATGGCCCGCGAGGCCATGAGCCGCTGGCGCTGGGGCGACGCCGCGGCCTGGGCCGACCGGGCCCTCGAGATCGATCCCCTGTCTGATGACCTGACCCGCCTGGCCATGGAATCCTGGTACCTGGCGGGAGACCGGGGCGTGGCCCTGGCACGCTTCGCCAACCACGTCGAATCCCTGGAGCAGCAGTTGGGAACGGGTCCGAGTACAGCCATGCGGGCGCTGCACCAGCGAATCGATTCCGACACCGGAAGGCCTACCGCCGACCCCATCTCCGCGGAGTGGTCGGTACGGACGCCCGGGCTCGAGGGAACCCTGGTCGGTCGAGAGAAGCCTTGGAAACGGCTGGCCGCCTTGTGGCAGCAGGTGCAGGATGGCCACGGTCGCACCTGCCTGCTCGAGGGCGATACGGGCGCGGGGACCACCCGGCTGGCACACGAGTTCGCCTCCTGGGCCAGGACCCAGGGTGCGCTGGTGCTGGAAGGGCAGGGGACGGATGTGGAACTTGGTGTGGCCCTGGCTCCGGTGGCGGAGGCGCTCCAGGGCGCACTGGAGGCGCCTGGCCTGGCCGGCACGCCGCCCGCATGGCTGGCCGAGGCGGCCCGTCTCCTTCCCGACCTCCGTCTCCGCTTCGAGAATCTGCCCGACCCGATCGATCCGAGCGACGGGGCCCAACGCTGGCGGCTCTTCGAGAGCGCGGCCCAACTGGGCATTGCATTGGCGGCCGAACAACCGCTGGTGTTCCTGTTCGACGATTTGGACCGTTATGACAGCGAGTCGTGTGCGCTCCTGCATTTCCTGGCACGACGCTGGGTCGAGGAACCCGTCCTCCTGCTCGCCACCTACACGCTCGGGAACGAGGATGTCGCTGCTGAACCCAGGCGGCTGCACCGGGCCTGGCGCGGCAGTGACGGGGTGGAGACTCTCGCCATCGATCCCCTGACCGAGCGCGACGTCCGTGACCTGATTCGGCAGCTGGGGCGAATATCCGGCCCCGACCTGGGCGATCGATTCTGCCGCCGCGTCTACGAGGTCAGCAAGGGCAACGTCTTCTATCTGCGGGAGATTCTGCGCGGCCTGTTCGAGCAGCAGGTGTTGGTCGTCTCCGAGGACGGCGAGTGGGTTCTGGGAGCCGAGGCGAGGGCCCGGGATTTTCAGATGCCCGACACGATCCTCTCAGCGGTCGAGCAGCGGCTCGACGCTCTGCCAACCGTCCTGCGTGATCTCCTGACCACGATCGCCGTTGGCCGCATCCCCTGCTCGGTGGAACTCCTCGCCACCGTGACCCACCTGCCACGGCTGGATGTCGCGGCCCGATGCGACCAGCTGACGGAGGCGCATCTGGCGGTCGAGGAACGTGACGGGTTCGTGCCGGCCCACCCCATGATCGCCGATGCCATCCGCCGCACCCTGTCGCCGGCGCGTCGCGCCGAGTTGCACCGGGCCTTTGCGCTGAGCCTCGACACCACCACCCCGGCCGACCGCCGACGCGCTCTGGCGGGACGCATCGCCCGGCATGCCGACCGTGGTGGGGTCCCGCAACTGGCGACCCAGGCTGCGCTCGAAGCTGCTCGCGGGGCGCTGCTGCGTTTCGCCTTCGAGGAGGCCCTGTCGTGGCTGGACCTGGCCGCGCGGCAGGACGCCGGCGCAAGCGCGCGGGCAGAGGTCGATGCGCTCACGGCCGACGTGCTGGCGCGCGCCGGTTTGAACGAGGGCCGGGAGCGGACGTCGGGGAAGGATTCGATGGCGCAGCGACTGGTGACCGAGGATCTGGACCTACGCGCGGGATCAGCTGGGGATCAGGCCTGAGTCTGCGCCTGGCTGGCGTGGGCCATGGCGTCCCACATTTCGCTGGCGCTCGCCCATCTGTCGGGCGGACGCTTGGCCATGGACTTGGTGAGGATGTTCGCGTACGCGGCGGCTTCGGGCCGGTGCTTCGTGACGTCGGGGGGCGGCTCCTTCTGGTGCAGCTCCAGGACGACCGCTTCGCTGTGGTGCACGTACGGCGGTGAACCCGACAGGCATTCGTACAGGACACAGCCCAGCGAGTAGAGGTCGGACCGGTGGTCCAGGCCCTTGAAGGCAGCGGCCTGTTCGGGGCTCATGTAGGTGGACGTCCCGACCGTGAAGCCTGAGCGGGTCAGTTGCTGGCTCCCCGCGACCTCGATGGCACGGGCAATGCCGAAATCGAGCAGCATGGCCCCGTCCGCGGTGATGACGATGTTGTCCGGTTTGACGTCACGGTGGACGATGCCGCGATCGTGGGCGTAGCCCAGGGCACCCAGCAGATCCCGGGCGATGCGGAGGGTGTCGTCGACCCGGAGGAACTTGGTGCGATCGAGGTGGCTCCGCAGTGTCGTGCCGTGCTGGAAGTCCATGACGAAGTAGATGAAATAGTCCGCTTCGCCGTAGTCCAGCAGCTTGGTGATCCGGGGATGCTCCAGGCTCGAGAGAACTTCGATCTCCCGCAGGAACCGGTCGGCCGCCACGCTGACCTGCAGCTCTGGATGCAGCACCTTGAGCGCCAGCTCGGTGCCCTCCGGATTCCGGGCGAGGAAGATACGGCCCGACCCACCACGAGCGATTTCACGCTCGATGGTGTATCGATCCCCCATCGCCTTCTGAATCAACGGCAAAAGGTCCTTCGCCATCGTTGCTCCATCTGGGAGAAATCCTACGAAACCTGCACGATCCTCACTTCTCGCGCCAGGAGCTTGGCGAGCACGTCGGATTTCCGACCCGCCGCCCAGCATTCGAGTGACAGATCGGTACCCGCATCGCGGGGGGCGACCTCGATCTGGAGGCACTCCGGAGTCAGGCGCACGACGATGTGGTCGACGGTGGCCGTTCCGCCGCGGTCCAACCCGTCGGCGATCCGGAGGATGCCGCACAGCCGCCGGACCACGCGCTGGGCCGAGGGCTCGAGGGCGGCAAACTCATGGTGCCGCTTGGACGGCCCCGCCTTCCGGTGGTAGCGGCAGACGTGGGCCACGAGGAGCCGATCCTCCGCGGGCAGATTGAGTCGCTCGGCATGGACGATGAGCTGGTAGCTGTGTTTCTGGTGGTTCTTGTAGTTGACCAGCTGGCCCACGTCATGGAGGAGCGCGGCTGCCTCCAGAAGCCCCACCTCGTTTGGATCGGCCGCCAGGGGCTCCGCCAGGGCCTCGAACAGGGTCAGGCACAGGCGCCGCACCTGTTCGCCATGGGACCGGTCGACATGGCACCGCTCGGCGAATTCGCGCACCAGCCGCATGGGGTCGTCGGACGCGGGCACCGGGTCGGCGCCGGCCATATCGAGCAGCAGGCCTTCCCGCAGCCCGAAGGCGCTGACCGTCACGCCGCGCCCGTTGACGCGTTTCAGCAGCTCGGCGGTCACCGCCACGCCGGCGACGATGATGTCCGCTCGTGAAGGGTTGAGACCCGGGACGCGCGCCCGAACGTCCGGCGGCATGGCCGCGAGACGCTCGAGCAAATGTTCGACGTCCGCGGTGGAGATGAACAGGCCGTGCACCGGCTCGTCCAGAGAGATGCCGCGGCGGGCTGCCACCATTCGGCCCAGGTTGGTGAACGTCCCCCCCGACCCGATGATCGTGGCGCCGATCCACCCACGCTTGGAAAGGGTCTTGCGAAGCGCCTTCCGCACATCGAGCCGGAGCGCCTTGAGCGCCTTGTGGGCCGGACGATCCCCCAGAAGGTAGAGGTCGGTGAGCCGCACCGCGCCGAACGGCAATGAATCGGTCAATTCGATGAGCCCGTCCACCGCCCCGATGACTTCCAGGCTGCCGCCCCCGATGTCCGCCACCAGAGTCTTGGTGTCGGCCACCTTGAAATGATGCGCCACCGAGCGGTAGGACAGGGACGCCTCGGTGGCGCCGTCGATGATCTCCAGATCCAGTCCCAGAGCGTCCTTCACCTCTTGCAGGAAAGCCGGACCATTGGCCGCCTCCCGGACGGCCGCGGTGGCCACGGCCCGGATCCGTGTCACCTCGCGCCGCTGGCAGATGTCGAGCATCAGGCGCAGGGAGGTCAACGCTTGCGTCATCTCGGCTGCCCCGAGCGCGCCCCGCTGGGCGACGCCGGCCGCCAACCGGGGCTGTTCCTTGACGTCGTCGATGATGGTGATGCCGGACCCGGGATCCCATTCGGCGATCACGAGGCGGATCGAATTGGACCCGACGTCGATGGCCGCCAGGCGTTCCGGCGTGGTTGCCACGTCGGGGTCGGAAGCAGAGGCAGGGTGCTGGGTAGGCTGGATCACGCCCGCGTGTGATGAGAGGGAAGATCGCAGGATCACCTCTATCTAATGTGCGGGCACGGGGGCCCCGGTTCAACTGCCGGGACGCCCCCGGTTCAGTCGAGGGAGAGAAGATGCCCCCGGCGGGGTTCTTCCGCTGCCGGCGTTGGTGCGACTAGACGCCGATAGGTTTCGAGGGGGTATCCGAGCCGTCGTTCGTGCCGTCGCCACGATCCTCGGCGTGGTGTTTGATGGAGACACCTTCCACCAGGAACACGACGTCCTCGGCGATGTTGGTGGCCAGGTCCGCCACCCGCTCGAGATTGCGGCTCACCAGGAACAACTCCATGGCCGTGCCGATCACCTGCGGATCTTCCATCATGTGGGTCAGCAGGATGCGGTACACCGACCGGTGGAGGGCGTCGACCTTGTCATCTCGGAGGACCAGCGCCCGCGCGGCGTCGGCGTCTCCCCGGACGAAGGCCTCCAGGGCGTCGGAGAGCATCTCACTCGCCAATCGGGCCATTTCTTGAAGCTCGGGCTCCGGAGCGACGGCTCGGCTGGGGGACACCCGCATGGCCGACTGGGCGATGTTGACGGCATGGTCTCCCACGCGTTCGAGGTCGTTGGAGATCTTGAGCGCCGCGGTCAGCATGCGGAGGTCTCGCGCCATCGGTTGCTGCAGGGCCAGCAGGCCGATACATGACTCCTCGATCTCGACCTCCATCTGGTCGATGACCCTGTCACCGGCCAGGACGGCTTCGGCCTTGGCCTGGTCACGGTGCAGCAGCGCTTCGGTCGCGGCGGCCAGAGCGGCTTCGGCCTCTCCCGACATGGAGAGCAACTGGACCTTGACCTGGCCGAGCTCGTTGTGAAAATGACGACTGGCTTCGAGGCTCATCCGAACCTCCCGGTGATGTAGGCTTCGGTACGGTCATCGGCCGGATTGGTGAAGATCTGCTGGGTCTCCCCGAATTCCACCAGCGATCCGGCGTCGAAAAAGCCCGTGTAGTCAGACACGCGGGCGGCTTGTTGCATGTTGTGGGTGACGATCACGATCGTGTAGTCCTTCTTGAGTTCGACGAGCAACTCTTCCACCCGCTGGGTGGCCACCGGGTCCAGGGCGGAACACGGCTCGTCCATGAGGAGAACGTCCGGGCGGTTCCCCAGGGCCCGGGCGATGCAGAGGCGTTGCTGTTGCCCACCAGACAGACTCGTCCCCGGTTCGTCCAGCCGGTCTTTCACCTCGTCCCAGAGCGCAACGCGCCGAAGGGACGTTTCCACCAGGTCCGGGAGATCCCGCCGCGAAACCAGGGCGTTGATGACCGGGCCATAGGCCACGTTGTCGAAGATGGATTTGGGAAACGGATTGGGGCGCTGGAAGACCATGCCGATCCGCTGCCGCAGGCCGACCACGTCGGTGTGGGGTTCGTAGACCGAGACGCCGTCCACCAGGATGTCCCCCGCCGTCCGGGCGTTCATGATGAGGTCGTTGAGCCGGTTGATGGACCGGAGGAAGGTCGACTTTCCGCAGCCTGACGGCCCGATGATCGCGGTGACGGCATGCCGGGGCACCGACAGGTCGATACCGTGCAACGCCTCAGTGTTCCCGTACCAAAACCGGAAGTCCCGCGCGACGATGGCCGGTTCGGTCCTGGGGACCTCGTCCGGACTGTCCTCGCGCCGACTCAGTGTCGGGAGCACGTCCGAGGGGAGTGGCGCCGCCGGGCGGTCCATGCCAAGCTGGGTCATCCAAACCTTCCCGTGATGTAGGCTTCCGTCTGCTCATTGCTCGGCGTGGTGAAGAGATCCTTGGTCGGTCCCGTCTCGACCATGGTGCCGAGGTAGAAGAAGGTGGTGGTGTCCGACACTCGTGCCGCCTGTTGCATATTGTGCGTGACGATCACGATGGTGAATTGATCGCGCAGCTGGAAGAGCAGCTCCTCGATGCGCTGCGTGCCGCGTGGATCGAGAGACGCCGTCGGCTCGTCCAGCAACAGCACTTCCGGCTGTGGCGCCAGCGCCCGTGCGATACAGAGTCGTTGCTGCTGACCGCCGGACAGGGCCAGGGCGCTGTCACGGAGCCGGTCCTTCACCTCATCCCACAGGGCTGCCTGCCGCAGGGCCCGCTCCACGATATCCTGGAGTGCCTGGCGCGACGGGCGCCTGTCGACCCGAAGCCCGGCGGCGACATTGTCGAATACGGACATCGAGGGGAACGGTGTCGGCCGCTGAAACACCATGCCCACCTTGCGGCGGAGGGCCATGGCGCTGACGTCGGGGGCGTAGACGTTGCGCCCGTCCAGTAGCACCTCTCCCGTGATCCATCCGCCGATCGACATCTCGTGCATCCGGTTCAACGTCCGCAGGTACGTCGATTTGCCACAGCCCGACGGTCCGATCAAGGCATGAATGCGGTTGGCCGCGAACCGCAGCGACACGCCCTTGACGGCGGTGAACTTGCTGTACATCGCCGTGACCCGGTCGGTCTCCACCCGGATCACCGGAGGCTCAGTTGGACCGTTCATACCGTTGCCGTGTGGCCAGACGAGCGGCCACGCTGAGGACGAAGACGACGATGATCAGCACCAGGGCGGTCGCCCAGGCCAGGCGGTGCCACTCCGGGTAGGGTCCGGTGGCATAGGTGAACACCACCAGCGGCAACGCGGCCATCGGCCGGTCGATGTTGAACGAGAAGTACTGACTCCCCAGAGCCGTGAACAGGAGCGGCGCTGTCTCACCGGCGATTCTGGCGACCGCCAGGAGGCTTCCCGTCACGATGCCCGGGAGCGCCGTCCGCACCACCACGGAGGTCGTGGTCCGCCAGCGGGGGTAGCCCAGCGCCAGCGCCGCCTCTCGTAATGAATGGGGCACCAGCTTGATCATCTCCTCGGTGGTCCGCATGACCATGGGAACCATCAACATGGCCAGGGCGGCACTCCCGGCCAGGGCCGAGAAGTGCCCTTGTCGGGTCACGATCCAGGCCCAGGCAAACACGCCGACGACGATCGACGGGGTGCCATTGAGGACGTCGGCAATGAACCGCACCACCGTGGCCAGTCTCCGGTCGGGAAACTCCGCGGCGTAGATGCCCGCGCCGATGCCGAGCGGCAGGCCCATCAGACAGGCGACACCGACGATCATCAGGGTACCGAGAATGGCGTGGCCCACGCCGCCCCCGGTTTGTCCCGCCGGGGCGGGGGCCGCCAGGAAGAAATTGAGGTCGAGGCTGCTGGCGCCGCGAATGACCAGGGTGCCCAGAATGAGCAGCAGGGGCAGCACGGCCAGAACGACCGACAGCGCCATGAGGGCGACCATGGCCCGGCTTTTGGTGCGTCGCATCCCGCGCCGGCTCACAGGGCCCGCCCCCCGCCCGTGTCATTGCGGCCCATCCGCCAGATCAGGAGGCGGGCTGCCGCATTGATGACCACGGTGATGAGAAACAGCAGGAAGGCGACATACGCCAGCGCCGACAGGTGGATATCCGCCACCGCTTCGGTGAATTCGTTGGCGATGGCGGCCGCCATGGTGTAGCCGGGAGCGAAGAGCGAGCTCGAAATTTCATGGCGGTTGCCGATCAGCATGGTCACCGCCATGGTCTCCCCGAGGGCCCGGCCCAGTCCCAGAATGACGGCGCCGATGAGGCCCGACTTGGCATACGGGACCACCGCCGTCACCACCGCCTCCCAGCGGGTGGCGCCCAGTCCCAGGGCCGCCTCCCGCTGACTCGCGGGCACGTTCAGGAGGACTTCGCGCGCGACGGACATGATGTACGGCATGATCATGATCGCCAGAATGACGCTGGCCGCCAGCATGGACGGCCCATAGATGGGGCCCTGGAAGAACGGCAGGAACCCGAGCACGGCCTGCAGCTGCGGGAATACGTGGTCCTTCAACACCGGGATGAGCACGAAGATGCCCCAGAGGCCGTAGACCACGCTGGGGATGGCGGCGAGCAGCTCGATCAGGAACGCCGTCGGCTTGCGAATGGCTTTCGGAGCGAATTCCGTCAGGTAGATGGCCACGCCGAGCGAAAGCGGTACGGCGATGGCCAGCGCCAGGAGCGACGACAAGAGGGTTCCGAAGATCAAGGGCCAGGCGCCGAATTGCTCCGTGACCGGGTTCCAGGAGGAATTGGTGATGAACCCCAGCCCGAATCGATCGATGGCCTCGCGCGATCCGTCGTACAGCTCGTAGACGAAGAACACCAGCAGGACGGGAATGCTCACCGCCGCCGCAGTGAGCATGCCGTCGAAAATCCGATCGCCGTATCCCGCGCTGCGCCCGGTCAGGGCGTCCGGCCCAGGGTGTGGACGATCACTCAATGCCGGATCTCACGGTCGCCCGCCCGCAACTACGTACCGCCGTTGCTTGCACGCAGACCCTCGATCCGGACCCGGACCAGGTCGACCACCTCGTCCGGGAGCGGGGCATACTTGAGTTCGGTCGCGATGGCCTGCGCCTCTTCACTGATCATCCAGGTGAGGAACGACTGCATGGTCACTGCGCGATCCGTGTCATCGTCATCCTTCCTGACCAAGAGCCAGGTAAACGAGGTGATGGGGTAGGCCCCCTCACCGGCGGCGTTGGTGATCGAGACCCGGAAATCGGTATCCGGTGTGAACTCGGCGCTGCCGGCCGCCTCGCTCGACGACGCCAGTGACGGCGCGACGGCATTCCCGGCCGCATTCACCATGCGCGCGTACCCCAGGTCGTTCGATTCCGCATAGATGAACTCGACGTAGCCAATGGTGTATTCGAGTTGGCGGACCTGCTGAGTGACGCCTTCGTTTCCCTTGCCCCCAAGCCCGACCGGCCAGTCAATGGACTTGTCGGCTCCCACGTTCGTGGCCCACTCCTCGGAGACCTTGGACAGATAGTCGGTGAAGACGAAGGTCGTCCCCGACCCGTCCGAGCGGTGCACCACCAGAATGTTGGCGTCTGGCAAGGCGGCATCCGGGTTGAGGGCCGCGATGCGGCGATCGTTCCACCTGGTGATCTTCCCGAGGAAGACGTCCACGGTCGTGGCGCCGTCCAGGATCAACCGCGTGTCGCCCAGCTCGGGGACGTTGTAGGTGATGACCACGGCGCCGATCACCGTGGGCACGTGCAGGACGTTGCCATCGAGCGCCGCGATCTGCTCGTCCTTCATCGGGCCGTCGGTGGCCCCGAAATCCACGGTGCCCTCTGAAAATTGGCGGATGCCGCCGCCGGACCCGATGGACTGATAGTTGATCTGGACGCCGGTGGCCCGGTGGTATTCGGCGAACCACCGCTGATAGACCGGGTTGGGGAAGGTCGCGCCCGCCCCCGTGAGCGACAGTGCGGTCCGGCCGCCGGTCTCCCCGCCCGCGCACGCCATGCCCGCCAGGGCCAGGGCAAGGATGGTACTACTGAGGTGCTTCGCTCGCATGTAAGGACTCCATCCGCTTTCGAGAATCCAGTTCCTGGGGTGCGACCATCACAACATGACCCCGATCACCGTCGACCCACCCGGTCGTCACAACCGGGTCACACCTACCAGGAGACCGTCAGGCCGATCCGGATGCCGAAGATGCTCGGGTCGTTGGCGGCGTTGAACATCTGCTGCTCCAGCATGAGCCGGAGCTGCGTCGTGGGGTTGAGATAGGCGTTGGCGCCCACCCGCACCAACCAGGAGGCATCGGAGTCCACGTCGACGTCCGGGTCCCCGACATCGATCTGGGCTGCGGGCTCGATGGCCCAGAACCTGGAGTCCTCGTCCAGCCGGATGTGATAGGCCCCGACGAGGCTCACGCCGAACATCCATGGCTTGTTTGCGGAGAAGGCCTGGCCATACATGGTCTCGAGATCGACCCACAGCCCAGGGGTCGCGATCTTGCCCCACTCGGCCTCGAGCCCGTACGCCACGTTGGTGAAGCTGGAGTCCGCCCCGACGATACCGTCGTGGAGGAACACGGCCGCGCCAAGGTCGAGCTGCCGGCTGATCCGGTAGGTGCCACGCGCTCCGAAGGACTTGCTGTTGTTGACGTCGGCGGCGCTGGCGCCCTGGCCATTGAACATGCTGACGGAGAAGCCCCAGCCATGGTCGGGGGTCTCGCCGTCCACCGTTTTGCCGAACCCGGCGTGCCCGGCATTGGTCGTGTTCTGGATGAAGAGGACGGCCCCCACATCACGGTCCATGAAGCCGGCGTTCTTGAACAGGTCGTTCGACGTGGTGCTGAGCAAGCCCAATCCCCGGCCTCGTTCCAGCGAAGGCAGGTTGGTCGAGGATTTGTTCTCATACCGTCCGAAACGACGCTTGAGCTGGCCGGTCCGGAGCAGGATGTAGGTGCCGCTCTCTTTGCCGGAGAGCCGCAGGTCCACGTAGGCGTCACGGATGCGGACGGTCGCCGGCGTCCCTTCGAACGCGGGGTTGAGGAGCACGCTCAGGTTGTCGGTCAGGCCCACCCGAATCCGGAAACGGGCCCGCCGGAGGAAGATCTGGTTGGTGGGGCCGACCGTTGCCGAATACGGTCCATTGTCGGCGTAGTAGAACTGTGGCTGGAGTCGGCCTTTGATCTGAATCCACGGGTAGGCGTTCTCGCCGCGGATCGTCTGGCCCTCCAGGGACTGCGGCGTGCTGGCCAGCAGGATACCCATCAGGGCGACGAGGCCCGCTCCCACGACGGCTGGTCGCATGGTCGTTGTTCTCCCCCTCGAACGGTGAAAATGAACTCGTTGCACGAACGCCGGTCATCGGTGACATCGCTGTCACCGGCCATAAAAGCGTCACGACACGACGGTTCCATGACGGGATTGTCACGAACAGGTAACAGACCCGGAATTCGGGTCGATGTGTTGATGGAGCGGGTGCGGAAGGGCTTAGAGGCCGGTCGGGGGGTCCGGGAAGCGGCAGCGGATGGTGGTTCCCACCCCTAACTCGCTTTGGGCCTCGACGGATCCGCCATGGGCCTCGACCATGTGTTTCACGATCGCCAGGCCCAGTCCCGTGCCGCCCTCGGCGCGGGACCGGGACGCGTCGACGCGGTAGAAGCGCTCGAAGATCCGGGGCAGGTGCTCGGTGAGGATGCCGGTGCCGTCGTCGCTGATCTCGATCACCAGTCCGTCCGTCTCCGGATGGGCCCGGAACCGGATCCGGCCTCCCGGCTCGGTGTGCCGGATGGCGTTGTCGAACAGGTTGCCCAGGACATGACGCAGGGCCTCGGGGTCGGCGTACCCGGTCAGGTCCGCCGGACAGTCGATTTCGAACATCCGGTCCTGGCCGCGTGCGTCCCTCGCCACGGCCCACTCCTCGGCCGCCAGCGAGGCGACGGCGACGGTCTCCTGATGCGGTTCCCAGCCACCCGACTCGATGCGAGAGAGGTCCAGGAGATCATCGACGAGATGCTGCATCCGCTGCGCGTTGGCGTGAATGGTCTCGAGGAATCGGGTCGTGGTCGCCTCGTCGGGCCGTTCGCCCAGGAGTGTCTCACTGTATCCGGTGATCGAGGTCAGGGGCGTTTTGAGTTCGTGTGACACATTGGCGACGAAGTCCCGGCGGGCGGCCTCGAGCCTCCGGACTTCCGTGAGGTCGTAGAGAATCAGCACCGCGCCCCCGGTCGTCAGGGGCCGGGCGTGGACCAGGAGCATCCGGTCGCCGAGGGCTATTTCACCGCTCAACGATTCCCCCGCCAGGACGCCGTGCACCACGGCCTGGGCGTCTCGCGACTTGAAGATGGTCGGAAGGTCGGGGAGGATCTGCCCGTCCGGATACCCCAGAAGATCCCGCGCCGCGGGGTTGGCGGTCACGATGGCGCCCGTGGCGTCGGTAGCGAGGACGCCTTCCACCATGGCCCCGACCAATGCCGCGGTTTCCGACTGTTCCCTCCGCAGGTCTCCGAATCGGTCGGTCAACTGGCTGTGCATCTCGCGCAGCGAGACGACCAGGCCGTCGATCTCCCGGACCCCGGACCGCGGGAAGCGCGGGAGGTTGCCGGCGGCGATGGCCCGGGCGGCTGAGGCCAGGCCGCGAAGGGGGTTGGTGATCGAGCGGACCGCGAGGAGGGCGATGATGGATCCGACCACGAGTGCCAGCAGGGCCGCCCAGGCGACCGAGCGGAGCGATCCCCTGAGGGTCTGGTTCATCTGTCGCAGACTGGTGGCGACGCGCACGACACCTGGGCCGCCCCTGATGGCGACATAGTACATCTCGGCGCCGACCGTCTCGCTGTGGCGCCGGGCCGACCCCGCCTCTCCCCGCAGGGCTGCCAGCACTTCCGGCCGGTCGGAATGATTCTCGATGACCGTGCGCCCCGGATTGGGGATGTCGCTGTCTGCGACGACGGTGCCGTCACGGTCGATCAGGGTGATGCGCAACTGATTGGCCTGCCCGATGGTCCGCACCCGCTGTTGCCACCGGGTCGTGTCGGTTCCGATCGCCTCTCGCACGATACGGGCATGGCGCAGGAGTTCGGCGTTGGTCTGGTGTTCCAGATCCCGTCGGAGCGACCGGCCCGCCAGCCAGACGACGACGATCATCGCCAGGGTCAGGATCCAGATGGTGCCAATGACCGCCCGTGTGGCGAACTTCACTGCCCGTCTTCACCCGCTGAGCGGAACCGATAGCCGAATCCGCGAACGGTTTCGATCAAGGGGCCGTCGTCACCCATCTTGGCGCGCAGTCGTTGCACGTGCATGTCGACGGTACGGGTCTGAATGTCCGGCTGAGCGTCCCACACGGTCTCGAGGAGTTGCGGGCGCGATTGCACCCGTCCCCGGCGCTCGACCAGGAGTTCCAGCAACCGGTACTCGGTGGCGGTGAGGTTCATTTCTGCGCCGTCCAGATAGGCCCGGTGCGCCGCGCGGTCGATGGCGATCGGTCCCGCCGTGAGCGTGGTGCCGCCCTGGCGCACGGCCGGTGCGGCCAGCCGTCGGATCAAGGCACCGACCCGGAGCGCCAGTTCCTGGGGCGAGAACGGTTTGGTCAGATAGTCATCGGCGCCGAGGGCCAGGCCTTTGATACGATCCACTTCCTCTCGGCGGGCCGTCAGCAGAATGACCCCGATGCTGTTGGTGTCCTCATGGGCGCGCAGCTCCGCCAACACGTCATAGCCTGACATGCCAGGAAGCATCAGGTCCAGGACCACGATGTCCGGGTGCTCCTGACGCGCGGACTGGATGGCTTCGGTCCCGCTCGCGGCGGTACTGACCCGGTACCCGGCCTTGGCCAGGTGGTACGCGACCAGGGCGGTGATGTCGGGCTCGTCGTCGACGACGAGAATGCGGTGACTCATGACACGGTCTTGATAGAGGTCCGGGGTCAGTTTGTGGATTGCATGATGGCCGTCCGCACGCGTGGATGAGAGCGACTGCGATCGCGAGCTCGATGGCGCTCGGCTTTGAAGCGTTCCTCCTGATGCACGGCTTCGAGGATCGCTTTCAGCAAGCGTTCCGAGCTTCCCAGGCGCCGGGACAGCCGGTAGAGGACGAACTGGGCCACCTGCGTGTCGCTGACGACCTGGAGCTCCCGGAGGACGCGCAGGTGCCTCGAAACGGTCGGCTGCGGCACTTCCAGGAGCGCCTGCAGGTCAGACACGAACAACGGCCCTCCCGCCAGGCAGTTCAGGATCCTGAGACGGGTCGGCTCGGCCAGGGCCACGAGGAGTTCCGACGAGGGGAGCGACGATCGCATATGCGGGAAAACGAATACACCGCCGGTCGGCCAGGCGCAAGGGTCGATGGACATTCACCAGGGCCCTGAGGATATTGCACCATGCTCCCCGGTGTGATGCTCAGCATCGCCCTCGCGGCGATGCCGCAGGACAGCGCCCACCTGGTGGTCGTGGCAACCACCGACGTCCATGGCCGCGCCACCGCCTGGAACTACCTCTACAACACACCGTATTCGGGTGGCCTTGCCCGCGCGGCGACAGTCGTGGATTCGCTGCGCGCGCGCTATCCCGACCGGGTCGTGCTGGTGGACGCCGGCGACGTCATTCAAGGCAATCCCTTCGCGGAGTACTTCGCCCGCGTCGCGCCGCGCGATCCGCACCCCATCGTCGACGCCATGAATCTGATGGCGTACGATGCGGCGACCGTCGGCAACCACGACTTCGACTACGGCCTGGAATCGTTGCGCCGTGTCATTGCGGGGGCGGCGTTCCCGTACGTCAGTGCCAACGTCACGTTCACACGCGTGCCCACGGCGCTGCCCAGGGTCGTCGTCGTCCAGCGTGGTGCCGTCCGCGTCGCGATCACCGGCGTGACCACTCCCGGGGTCATGGTCTGGAACGCGCCCCAGGTGGCCGGCCAGGTCCAGGTGGCTCCCATTCCGGTCGCCGCGCCGGCGGCCCTCGCCGAGGCCAGACGTTCCGCCGATGTCACCATCGTCCTGGCCCATTCCGGCATGCGCGGGCCATCCGCCTACGATACGACGGGTGTTGGCGGAGAGCATGTCGCGGCACGACTGGCGACCATGCCCGATCCACCCGACCTCGTGGTCGTCGGGCACAGTCACGCCGAAATGTTGGACAGTCTCGTCTCCGGCGTGCATTTCATCCAACCCAGACCGTATGCCAGGACGCTCGCCGTGGCCCATGTCCGCCTGGTCCGCGTGGGGTCGGGTTGGCGGGTCGCGAGCATTCGGGGCGAGCGGATTCCGCTCGACCAGGCGGCGCCGGATCCACGAGTCGAACGGCGACTCCAGACCGACCATCAGGCAGTGCTGACGTGGGCCTCGACGTCGCTCGGGACCGCCACGGCGCCGATGCCGGCCACCCTGGGCCGGGCCCGGCCGACACCGATCATCAACTTCATTCACGACGCGCAGCGGCGCCGTACCGGGGCCCGGCTTTCGGCGGCCGCCGCCTTCGACCTGGATGCGGGTTTCCGGGAAGGCCCCATCCTGCTTTCCGATGTGGCCGCCCTCTATCCCTATGAGAATTCCCTCCGTGCCGTCAGGCTCTCCGGGGCGCAGCTCAAGGAGTTTCTGGAACACAGCGTCCGGTACTTCCAGGTGCGGGACGGACGCATCGAGATCGACGAGTCGATCCCGGGCTACAACTACGACATGGTGGCCGGCGCCGAGTACCGTGTTGATCTGTCGCGTCCGATAGGATCCAGAATCATCGGGTTGGCCGTGGAGGGCGTCCCGGTCCGGGACGACGACCACTTCACCATGGCGCTGAACAGCTACCGGCAGGCGGGCGGCGGTGGCTATCGCATGCTGGCCGGGGCGCCGGTCGTCTATGACCGTGGTGAGAACGTGCGCGATGTCCTCGTGGAGGCCGTTCGATCTCGAGGGGCTCTTGACCCGGCGCGTTTCAACGACACGAACTGGAGCATTATTCCAGGCCCGGCAGCGGCGGCGGTCGAGGCGCTGTTTCGACCGTCACAAGACCCAAGGCCCCGGCAACGGCCCCTGGTCAGGGTATTCGCCATCAGCGATCTTCGCGGCACGCTGGTGGCTCAGGACGGCACCGTGCCGCTGGCGGCGCTGAAGGTTGCCATCGACAGCTCGAGTGCTGCCTGCTCGTGCCCGACCCTCCTGGTCAGTGCAGGAGACCAGCTCCAGGGCACGCCGACGGCCGACCTCCAACGCGGTCGGCCGGTGGTGGCGGCGCTCAATCGTCTGGGGTTGGCCGTCAGCACGCTGGGCCCCGCGGACCTTGCCTGGTCGCTCGATACCCTGGCCAGACGGGCGGAGGAATCGGACTTCGAGTGGGTCAACGCCAACGTGATCGGCCGCGACGGCGGCGCCAGGCCGGTGTGGCTCCGCTCATCCAGGGTCCTCGAGGTTGGCCAGCTTCGCATTGGGGTCGTCGGGTTTCTGTCACCCACCTTGTTCCACCAGTCCCGGACTCGGGATTTGGCTTCGCTGGAGGCGGGGGCCGCGGCCACGATTCCCGCCGTGGCGGACCGACTGAGGGAGCAGGGCAAGGCCGATGTCATCCTGCTGCTGGCCCAGGCCGAACAGCGTTGCGTGGTCGGGGGCTGCACCGAGGAGTTGTTCGGGCTGGCAGAGTCGCTCCGCGGTCACGTCGACCTCATCCTGGCTGGTGGTGCCGCCACCGTCATTGACACGGTCGTCGGTGGCGTACCGATCGTTCAGGCCCCGGGGCTGGGCCGCGGTTGGGCCCAGGTGGACTTGGTGCCGGGACCAGAAGGCTGGGAGTGGCGCTCGGCGGTGCTCACTCCGTCGGCACCGTCACGGACAGATTCGACCATGGTGGCCCTGGCCCGTCAGGCCCAGTCGGAAGCCGATGGGGTCTTGCAGCGGAACGTGGCACGCGTCCGTCTGCCGATGCCGGTGTCGCACGGACCCTCGGCTCTCAGTCTTCTGGTGGCCGACGCGTTTCGCAATGCGGAGCGGGCCGACGTCGGCCTGGTGCCTCTCGACATGCTCGCCGCCGGCCTCGAGGCCGGCCCGACGACCTACGGGGACCTCCTCCAGGTCTTTCCGAACGAAGTCCGCGTCGTGGCGGCCGACCTCAGCGGTGCGACCCTCACCGCGCTGGTGGAGCGGGCCCTGGAAGCCACCGCCCCTTCGTTGGATATCTCCGGCGCGACCGTCCGATACGACGAACGACGCCGGGCCGGCGACCGGGTCAGGAGCATTCGCTTGCTTGACGGACGGACCGTTCGCGACGAGGATGTGTATTCCGTGGCCCTTCCGGAAACGATGTTGCGCAGTCCGTGGATGTCCCGGACCATTGTTCCGGCCCGCGCGCCGTCTGGAGACCTGGCCGATGTGGACGCCGTCGTGCGGTACCTGAGTCTGCTGCCCCAACCCGTCGATCCGCCGCGGAAGGATCGATTCCATTCAAACGACTGAGGCATGAGCCACATCCGCATCTTCATCAACGAAGAGCCACTCACGGTTCCCGCCGGGGCATCCGTCCGGGACGCGGTCGAGCAGCACGACGACGGCCTGCTCGGTGCGCTGGACGATGGCTCGGTGTTCGTCACCGACGGGCGCGGGATCGATCTGGCGCCCGAGTCGGTGCTTCACGGTGGGAGCATCCTCAGAGTGGTGGTTTCTCGTCGTCGGTCGGCCCGGGATCACCATGCTGACGCGTGATCTGATCGCCAGGCTTCCCAAGGCCGAACTGCACGTCCATTTCGATGGGTCGCTCAGGCCCCAGACGATTCTCGACCTTGCCGGGGAGGAGGGCGTCACCGTCCCGGAGCGGCATGCCGAGGCACTGGGCCGCTACATGCTGGTGGACGACGCGCGAGACCTCGAGGGGTACCTGCAGCGGTTCGACATTACCATCGCCCTCCTGCAGACCGTTGAGGCCATCGAGCGGGTCGCCTACGAGATGGTGGAGGACGCTGCGCGGGACAACTTGCTGTACCTGGAAGTCCGGTATTGCCCGGTGCTCTCGACCCGGGGTGGACTGCAGCTGGACGAGGTCCTCGATGCGCAGGTGGCCGGCTTTGCCCGGGGCGAGCGCGACTTCGGGGTTACGACCCGTATCATCAACTGCGCCCTGAGGCACCACGACCCGGCAGTGTCGGCCGAAGTGGCGGAGCTGTCCGTGGCGTATCGCGGCCGTGGCGTCGTGGGCTTCGACCTGGCCGGCCCCGAGGCGGGCAGGCCTCCGTCAGCACACCGGGACGCGTTCAGGATTGCCCGACGGGGCTACCTCGGCATTACGATTCACGCGGGTGAGGCCGCCGGCGCCGAGTCGATCGCCGAGGCCGTGTTCGAATGCGACGCCAACCGCCTGGGGCACGGGACCCGGTTGTTCGAGGACCCGGACCTGCTGGCGTACGTACGTGACCGCCGCATCCTCATCGAAACCAACATCACCAGCAACGTGCAAACCCATGCGGTGGCTCGTGCCGAGGAGCATCCGGTGCGGGACTTCTTCGACCAGGGTGTCAAGGTGACGTTGTCGACGGACAGCTGGCTCATGAGCGGCGTTTCGTTGACCGACGAATACTGGCTGGCCCATCAGGCGCTGGGGTTCTCTCGACCGGAACTCGACCGCATGATCCTCAACGCGTTTCGCGGGAGCTTTCTCCCGTGGCCGGAGCGAGCGGCATTGATGGCGACGGCGGAAACGGAACTGGCGGCCATCGCGTGACGGGACTGGACATGGTACAGGACACCACCCAGGTGGTCGACCAGTTGGCACAACTGCAGGGCGGGTTGGACACGCCGCTGGCGGCACGCCTCATGGGCATCGTCGGCATTGCCACCATGATCGGGATCGCGTTCCTGATGTCCGCCAACCGCAAGCGCATCAACTGGCGTCTCATCGGGATGGGGCTCAGCGTGCAGCTGGTGCTCGGGGTTCTCATCCTCAAGACCACCGCCGGTCGAACGGTGTTCGAGTTCGCCGGTCGCATCGTCACCGGCCTTCTGGGATTCAGCCGCGAAGGTGCACGCTTCATCTTCGGCAACC
Organism: Gemmatimonadota bacterium; assembly: GCA_039587475.1. Classification (GTDB taxonomy): domain Bacteria; phylum Gemmatimonadota; class Gemmatimonadetes; order Gemmatimonadales; family GWC2-71-9; genus N074bin45. The sequence goes on from JBDHIK010000005.1 coordinate 114,270, forward strand.
TGATCGACAATCAGATTCCGGTCGGGGTCCCCGACGGCGCCGCCGGCCTCGACCGGACGGCCGGGTTCGTGGCGGAGACCATGTCGTTCTTCGCCTTCAGCGTCCTGCCCACCATCATCTTCTTCTCGTCCCTGATGACGGTCCTCTACTACCTCGGCATCATGCAGCGCGTGGTGAAGGGCATTGCCTGGGTCATGCAGAAGACGCTTGGCACCTCCGGCGCGGAGACGTTGTCGGCGGCGGGGAACATCTTCATGGGGCAGACGGAGGCGCCACTGCTGATCAAGCCGTTCGTCAACTCCATGACGCGCTCAGAGTTGACGACGGTCATGGTGGGCGGTTTCGCTACGGTCGCCGGCGGTGTCCTGGCAGCGTACGTTGGGTTCCTCCAGGGCTACTTCCCCTCGATCGCCGCGCACCTCCTGGCCGCCAGCGTCATGAACATGCCCGCCGGGATCGTCATTTCGAAGATCCTGGTGCCCGAACTCGACGAGCCGGTCACCAAGGGATCGCTCCGGGTACATGTCGAGAAAAAAGAAACAGGCGTCATCGACGCCGCGGCGTCCGGCGCCGGACAGGGGCTGCAACTGGCCCTCAACGTCGGCGCCATGCTGCTCGCTTTCGTGGCCCTGGTCGCCATGGTCGACTTCGGGCTCGGGTGGTTCGGTGGTCTGTTCGGCCAGCCGCAATGGAGCCTCCAGTACCTGTTGGGCCTGGCGCTCAGGCCGTTGGTCTGGCTGATGGGCGTGCCCTGGCAGGACGCGGGAACGGTCGGCGGCCTGGTCGGCATCAAGATCGGCCTCAACGAGTTCTTCGCCTACATCCAGTTCGCCGGGGAGATGGCAGGGCACGCGCTGCAACCGCGCAGCGCCGTCATCACCACCTACGCCCTGCTCGGCTTCGCCAACTTCTCTTCCATCGCCATCCAGATCGGTGGCATCGGCGGGTTGGCACCCGACCGCCGGCACGAGATCGCCGGTCTCGGCCTCCGGGCGATGATCGGGGGGAACCTCGCCGCGTTCATGTCCGCCTCGCTGGCGGGAATGCTGGCGTGACCAGCCGCCCGGACGTCGCTGCCGCTTCCGCCGTTCTGCGGGACCGCCTCGGCGACCGCCGACCCTCGGTCGCCATCGTGCTGGGTTCGGGACTCGGCGGACTGGTCGATCGGATGGAAGGCACCGAGGCCATCTCCTATCAGGAGATTCCCGGGTTTCCGGAATCGACCGTCCCCGGGCACCAGGGCGAGCTGGTCATCGGCCGGCTGGCCGGGGTCGAGGTCCTGGCGCAAAGCGGACGCTTTCATCTCTATGAAGGACACGACGCCGATGTCGTGGCCCTTCCGGTGCGCGTGTTTGCCTCGGTCGGTGTCGAGACGCTCATCGTGACCAATGCCGCCGGCGGTGTGCGGCGGACGTTCGGCCCGGGCACGCTCATGGCGATTGCTGACCACGTCAACCTGACGTTCCGGAACCCGTTGACCGGGGCGGTGCTCCAAGGCGAAATCCGGTTCCCGGATATGTCCCGTCCCTATGACGAGAAGCTCCGGGCCGTGGCCCACCAGGTCGCAACGGGCAAAGGCATCGCGCTGAGCGATGGGGTATACGCCGGACTGCTCGGCCCCAGTTACGAGACGCCCGCCGAGGTCCGGATGCTGGAGCGGCTCGGCGTCGACGCCGTGGGGATGTCGACGGTGCTCGAGGTGATCGCCGCGGTCGCGCGCGGCATGCGCTGCCTGGGGTTCTCTACCATCACCAACCATGCTTCGGGGATTGGCCAGAAGCCGCTCGACCACACCGAGGTCCTGGATATCGGCAAGCGTGTCGGCAGCCAGCTGGCCGACCTGATCGAAGGGGTGGTGCGGGAGATGGGCTCGGAGGGCCGCTGACAGGGGTGGGACTACGGCGCAGCCGCTCGGTGGTTCAGAGGTCCGTGGCCCCGGCCCAGTCCCGGCGCCGCTGCGATGGCCTTCCGGACGAACGCGATGGCGGAGGCCACCGCCGGTTCGGTGTCGTACCCCAGGGCCAGGCCGGCCGTGATGGCGGCGGCGAGGGTGCAGCCGGTGCCATGGGTCGACGAGGTCTCGATGCGCCTGGCCGAGAACTCCCTGTGGCCCTTGGCGGTGACCAGAAGATCCTCGATGGTTTCGGCTCCGTCACCCCCGGTGATCAGGACTGCCCTGGCGCCGCACTCGAGGAGCCGGTGTGCCGCATCCAGCTTCGATGGGAGGTCGGTGACCGGCAGCCCGGCCAGCCTGGCCGCTTCGTGGGCGTTGGGGGTGAGGACGGTGCTGAGCGGCACCAGTCGGTGCAGAATCGTCTCCGCGGTGTCCTCGGTGTGGAGCAGGTCGCCCGAGGTGGCGATCATGACTGGGTCGAGCACATAGTTGGTCCAACCGTGTCGCTCGATGGCGCTGGCGACCCGGTCGATGGTGTCGCGGTCAGCCAGCATCCCTGATTTGAGGGCTGCCGGTGGCAAGTCGTCGGCGATCGCTGCCAGCTGATCGTCGATGGCCTGGGCGGACATGGGGTACACGCTGCGGACCTCGACCGTGTTTTGTGCGGTGACGGCCGTGATGACGCTGGTCCCGAATACGCCGAACGACTGGAAGGTCTTGAGGTCGGCCTGGATGCCGGCCCCGCCTCCGGAATCCGATCCCGCTATGGTCAGGGCAATCTTCATGGCAACCACGAACGGATCATGAGTAACGCCTTGCGGTCGACGGTCCGGGATCTCCGGCGGCGCCGGGCGCGCCGCCGCCGCCATCTCACCCTGGCGGAAGGTATCCGTCTGGTCGAGGAAGCGCTGCGGGCCGGGGCGGCCATTCAGGGCACCGTCACCGCACCCATGCTGCAAGCTAGCCCGCGAGGCCAGGCTCTCAAGCGATCGCTCGAACGCCTCGACGTACCCGCGCTGGAGGTGACCGACGACGAACTCATCGAGTTGGCGGACACCGAGCACCCCCAGGGTGTGATGGTGGTGGTGGAACCACCGACGCACCGGATGGAGGACATCCCGGTCGAGGAGGGGCATCCCGTGCTGGTGCTGGACGGCGTGCAGGATCCCGGCAACGTCGGTGCGTTGTGCCGGGCGGCGCTCGGGCTCGGCGCCAGTGGGGTGGTAGGGCTGCCGGGCACGGCGGAGTTGTTCGGTCCCAAGGCGCTGCGCGGCAGCATGGGTGCCCTGTTCCACCTCCCCGCTTTACGTTGTGAGGCGGAGGCGTTCCTGGCCTGGGCCGCCGAATCCGATGTGGAATTGTGGCTGGCGGCGACCGATGGTGCGCCGGTGCGCCAGGTCGAGGCCGGCGGGCGCCGGCTGGCGCTCGTCCTGGGCAATGAAGGCGCCGGGGTGCGCCCCGAGTTGCTTGAACGCGTGGCGCAACGAATCGCCATTCCGCTGGCGCCGGGAGTGGAGTCGCTGAACGTCGCCGTTGCGGCGGGCATTCTTCTTTACGAGGTCGTGCATGGCCCTTGACCAGATTCCCTATGCCGTCGTGGTCGTCGTCGCAGGCATGGTGGGAGCCATCGTGGGAAGCTTCCTCAACGTGTGCATTTCCCGTTGGCCCGCCGAGTTGTCGGTGGTATCCCCTCGGTCCCGGTGCCCAGGGTGCGAGACGCCCATCGCCTGGTATGACAACGTTCCGGTCCTGTCCTGGCTGCTGCTCAGGAGCCGGTGCCGCCAATGCGGCATCGTCATTTCGGTCATGTACCCCCTGGTCGAACTCGCCACGGCGGGCCTCTGGGCCTTCGTGGTGACCCGCCACGGACTGAGTCTGGAGGCGCTGCAATGGGCCATGTTCCTGACGATCCTCCTTGGCATCGCCATGACCGACGCTCGCCAGTACATCATCCCCGATGAGTTCAGTCTGGGTGGCCTGGTTCTCGGCCTGCTGTTCAGTCTGTCGTCCGGGTGGCCCGGGCTGAGCAGCGCGCTGCTTGGGGCCGCCGTCGGGTTTGCCGTCCTGTGGGTCGTCGGATGGCTGGGCACCCTGGCCTTCAAGGAGGAAGCCATGGGTGGCGGCGACATCAAGATGATGGCGATGGTCGGGGCTTTCCTGGGATGGCAGGGGGCGCTCCTGACCATCTTCGCCGGGGCTCTCGTGGGCTCGCTCATCTTCGTTCCCCTGTCGCTGGTCGGGGAGCGGAAGCTGGTGCCCTTCGGGGTGTTTCTTTCCGTGGGCGCTGCGACGACGTGGCTGTTCGGGGAGGCTGTGCTGACATGGTATCGCGGCTACCTCGGCGTTTAGCCGGCGCCCTCGCCGCGGCCGCCCTGCTCGTGGGCGCCTGTCGAGGCCGATCGACCGGCGCGGACGAGGCAACGGGGATCCAGCACCTCGTCGACAGTCTGGCCCCCCTGATCGAAGAGTCGGCCGGCCTGGCATTCCGCGAGCCGCCGAGATGGGCGGTGCGGACCCAGGACGAGCTCCTGACCTTCCTGCAGTACAAGCTCGACGAACAACTCCCCGACGAAGTGCTCGAAGGACTACAGACGGCCTACGCCCTGTTCGGCCTCGTGCCCGACACGCTGGATCTGGCACCGCTGTTTCTCAGTATCCTGTCGCAACAGGTCCAGGGGTTCTACGAACCCGATTCCACCATGTTGTTCCTGGTCGAAGGGGCGGTGCTCGGCGAGGTCGTGACCCTGAGCCACGAACTGGTGCACGCGCTGCAGGATCAATACCTGCCGCTCGATTCGCTGATGGACCCGGACAGGCCCAACGACGAGTTGATGGCGATCCAGGCGATTCTGGAAGGGCAGGCCCAGTACGTCTCCATGCCGCTCATCGCCGGCGACCAGGTGCGCTCTGAGAACTTCTGGGACGTCGCGGCCGAAGAGACGCGCAGGGCCACCCGGCAACAGCTGGGACACGTCCCGCTCATCCTTCGCGAGGCGCTGCTGTTTCCCTACCTCGATGGGGCACGCTTCCTGGCCTGGTGGGCCAACAGTCCGCTGGCCGACACGCTGCCGTACGGCCCGAGGCTTCCCGTGTCGACGGAACAGATCCTGTTTCCTCCCAAGTACCTGGCGGGAGAAGTGCCCGTGGGGTTGGCATTCGCCGATTCCTCCGACGCGGTGCTGTTCCAGGATGGTTTGGGCGAGTTCGAGATCGGGGTCCTGCGCGGCGAACTCACCGGCAGTGATCGGGCCCTCACCGACGCCCCGATCGGATGGAATGGTGACCTCTTCCGCGTGTACCGGTCCGCGGCCGGTCCGGCCCTGGTGTGGTATTCCGCCTGGGACAATGACCCAGCCGCGACGCGGTTCGTCAACGGGACCGGCCTCATGCTGGTAAATCGTACGCGTGCCGGATACCGCCAGGAGATCGAACGCCTGGAGGTGGGGGGAGTGCCGCTTCTACGGGTGGTGTTGGCGCCGGAATCGTGGGGCGGGTGGGACGGGCTGCCTGGCATCCTCGTGACACCGTAAGGTCACGATTTTGGTCCGGGGGTGCGCTTTTGGGTCAGAGCCTCCCGGGCTGACCGCCCTACCTTCGTGGCAACTCACCTCGGAGATGCCATGTCGACACCTTCCTTCCCCTCCCTCGGGCGCGACGCCGGCGGTCATTCCGATCGTCCCGGGCTGATCGGGGCTCGCGTCGCCAACTCGCTGGCGGAGGCCCTTTCCACCGGCGCCGACGCCACCAAGGCCACCGCCCGTTCCCTCACCGACCGCGAGATCACCCTCGGTCTGTCGTTCCTCGGCACCATTCTGGAGATTGCGTCGGCCTCGACCAAGGCATTGGCTCTGGTGCGACGGGAGCGGGAGGAACTGACCGGCAGCCGCTAGGCCGCCGCTATCGTGCCAGGAGATTGATGAGGAACGCCAGGAATCCGACGAGGCCTCCAAGCAGGTATCCCAATCGGACAATCAGCTTGAGTTCCCGGTCGGTCACTCTCTTGACGATCTCCTCCATCCGCTGGGTGGAGAAACCCAGCACCTTGTTCTCGACCATCTCCTGTACGTTGAACTGGTCCACGATGCCCGGTACCTGAGCCTGGGTCCAGTTCCAGGCGGCAGTGGCGACGCCATTCTTGAGAGCCGTGCTGGTGTCCTCGCCCAGCCACTGCGATGGCTGGCCCAGGGGGCGGGCCATGAGGTTCCGTACCAGACCGTCAGCCGCCTCCGCCACCCAGCGCCGGCCCTGCTCTCCAGCCAGTGCGTCCCCGATCACCTTGGCGGCCCGTTCCGGCGGCACCACGTCGAGGACTTCGCCCCAGGTACGCTGTTCCGCCGCGTCGAGCGCCCGGTCGATGGTCTTGCCGATCACGGCCCGCGTCCCCTCGTCGCGGGTGACCCGGATGAGCCAGTCGACCAGCGTCTCCTCCAGCGCGGCCCGCTTGTCGTCACCCATCCGGCGCAAGCGCTCGCCAAGCGGGATGCGCAGGAAGTTGACGACTGCGTCGTTGACCGCCTTGCTGAGTCGGGCCCGCATGTCCGGGGACGTCATCGCGGCGGCAAAACGCTCGAACCCGTCCGCCTCGATCCCGTCGAGGAGTCGCTTGAAGGTGGCGTCGGTCACCACGATCTTGGCGATCAGGCGCTCGTGCAGCAGCATGTCCCGGACCGAACGATCGAACGCCTGGCGCAGGGCGGCCTGAATCCTCCCCTTGGCCTCCGGGTCGCTCAGGACGGAGCCGATGCGTTCGAGCGCTACCGGGAGGTAGTCCGTGATGCCCTGCTCGACCGCGCCGATGATGCCCGGCGGCAGGCGGTCGATGAGCGCCGTGTCGTCGGCTGCCAGGCGATCCATCTGGTTGTGGACGAACTGCCGCAAGGTCTTGGCCATTTCCTCGCCGTCGGCCAACTGGGACACCCACTCCTCGACCTTGCGGTGCAGCGCCTCGCGGCGCGCGACCGTGAGGACTTCGCTGATGGGGCGCTCACCCACATCGTCTCGGAGCTTCCTGACCGCGTCCTCGACCTGTGCGGCGAACTCCTCCCGGGAGGTGTACGACGCCAGCGCGTCTGCGGCCCGGGACCCCAACGACGCCAGGGCGTCTTCCACCGACTTGGCCACCTCCGGCGCCAGCTGGTCCTTGAGGGGGCCGCGCTCGGCCTCGAGAATGTCGGTGATGATCCGGTCGATGGCCGCCGTGAACGCCTCTTTCACGGCCGGGTTGTTCATGCGCCGAGTCACGTCCTCCGGCGTGAGGAGCTTCTCCCCGACCGTGCGGCCGATGCTCTTGGCCAGGCGAGGTTTGTTCTTGGGGATGGCCCCTTCCAGCTTGAACGGCCCCCAGCCCCTCCGCTCGTAGGGGTGGAACAGCATCCAGATGGCGATGGCGTTCGTAAGGCCGCCCGAGAGAGCGCCGACCAGCACGGTGGCCGCTCCCAGGAGGAGGGTTGGGGTATCCATGATGGGCAATAATAGGCGAGGGCGGCGAGGGCGGCGAGGGCGGTCAGCAACAAGCGGGGCAGCGGAGGGCAGCGGAGGCTGTGCGCGGTTTTGCTTTCCTTGGCGCGATTGTGGTCCGCTGGACGAGCCGGCTTGTGCCTAACGTGACCCTGTGCCTGCCACATTGAAAAAGCGATATGATCGAAGAGCGAAGCGGTACGAAGACCTGCATGCGTGGCAGGCATGCCACTCCCTTCGATTCCTCGACATCGCACTGGGCTCCCTTGCCGAGCTGTGTTACGACCTGATTCTCGCCAAGGATCTTGGGTATCTACCACGGGCAGACCATGAGGAACTCGAAATCATGAGAGATCACGCCGGCAAGCTGACGTGGGGTCTGGTCCGATCCATGCGAACGAGACGAAGACCCTCACGGTCTTGACGACCGCGGCCCGGGCGTGAATCCCGTGGGCAGCCCCCTCAGCCCCCTC
>JBDHIK010000059.1:0-16531 GCA_039587475.1 Gemmatimonadota bacterium
CGGCCACACCCGTTCACTCACCATCCTCCAACCGGTTGTACTTGGCCAGGGCCTGCTGCAGCCGGTCATGCGGCAGGCCGTACACGGTGTTGCCGTTGATGCCGGTCATGGTCCTGGCCGCCACCATGGCGTTGACGATGGCTTCCTCCGTGGCTTCCGCCGTGGCGTAGAACAGGGGCGACATCCAGTCGTTGGGGAGGGCCTCCACGGTCACCGGAGCGCCACGGTCCCAGGCCTGGGGATTGGCGGTCGAGAAGGCGATGAAGATGTCACCGGAGCCGTTGGTCCCCACCCCGCCCACCCGGCCGATCCCGACGGGGACCCGCCGGGCCAGCCGCTTCAATTGATGGGGCAGGAGCGGCGCGTCGGTCGCGACCACCACGATGATCGATCCGTTCTCGTCGTGCGCGTCGAACCGCATCTCGGGCATCAGGTCGGGAATCTCCCGTCCGACCGGCGCCCCGGCGATGGTGAGCCCACGACGGCCGCCATAGTTGCACTGCACCAGCACCCCGACCGTGTAGCGATTCACCGTCCGCGAGGCGGTGCCGATGCCGCCCTTGAACTGGTTGCAGACCATCCCGGTGCCGCCGCCCACGGCCCCCTCCACGACCGGCCCTCCCGTCGCACCATTCAGTGCCTCGAAGGCGTGTTCCTTCTTCACGTGGAAGCCGTTGATGTCGTTGAGACCGCCGTCATACGTCTCGGCCACGACCGGCAAGCCCCACCACAGGCCGGGAATCAGCGGATCGAAGATCTCTTCATCGCGCATCCACTCGAGGACCGCGTCCCGTACGATGCCGACGCTGTGGGTGTTGGTGATTGTGATCGGGCCCTCCAGGAACCCCGATTCCTCCACCCACGTCGTCCCGGTCATCTCGCCGTTGCCGTTGAGCGAGTACCAGCCCGCGAACACCGGTGAGAAGGCCTTGCCCCGCGGCAGGATGGCGGTCACCCCGGTGCGCACCGGCCCCACGCCGACCCGGAGGGGGCCCTCCCCGCTGATGATGGTGGCGTGTCCCACCGTCACCCCGGCCACGTCGGTGATGGCATTGAAGGGCCCGGGCGTGCCGTCGAACGGCACGCCGAGATCCCTGGCGCGCGGCGCGGACTGTCCGACCGCCGAGGATGCCAGCAGGGTGAGACACAGGAGGCCGGGGAACGTTCGGAGGATCGAGCGTCGCATGGCTGGTCGCCTTGGTCCAGGGTTCGTCGTGATGGCGTTGTCGCGGGCTAGCCGCACAAGAGTTCGTGGGACATCCAGGCCGCACGGAAGCTGCCGGTCACCCGGCCGCGGCCGGGGAACGTCAAGTCGATGACGCCGGATACGCCGGCGTGGTCTTCGGTGCTCTGGCGGATGGATACCTCGGCGGCCGTGGCCGCTTCACAGCGCCCGTGCTCCGGGCACCACATGGCGCCACCGGTGTCCTTGTCGCTCTGATCCCAATGGAACGTCCGGCCCGCCATGTCGTTCGAGGGGACGTACAGCGACACCCACAGGTGGGGATACGGCGCCTCCCGCACGCCGGTGGCACTGTCCGCGGCCAGATAGATGGTCGTCGCGGCGCCATCCCACGGGGCGCAATCGTCGAAGGCCCACGATACTTCCAGGCCGGAAGGGGCGCCGGGGAACGTGGCGGGTGGAGCCGCCTCGGCGCACGCCAGCAAGGCGGCGATGGCAAGTGTGGCGATCGAACGATTCATGCGACGGAACCTCCTTCGGGGTGGCAGCGGCGCCCGCACCCAGGGCGGGTGCGGCTGCCTGTCGTGGAACACCGGCTCAAAGGCCACGCTCCATCAACACCACTTCCTTGGCCCCGCCCTCGGTCTCCTGGCGTCCCACCTCCCGGAACCCCATGCGCTGGTGAAACGCGACGGAGCCCGGGTTGGGTGGCCGGAGGTTCACCTCACAGGTCAAGGCGTCGGCGAACGGAGCGGCGAAGGCCGCCAGGTCCTGGTACAGCATCCGGGCCACACCGCGGCCCCGGGCCGGCGGAGCCACCACGATACGATCGATGTAGACGAATCGGGTGCCGCGGTGTTCGAACCATCGGTAGTTGGGGCTGTCGTAGTCCAGGCCCGGGGTGAGCGCGATGAGAAAGGCCAGCGTGGTATCGTCCTCGACGGCTGCCCGGAAGTAGGGCGCGTGAACGCGAAACCAGTCGAACGTCGAGAGGGGGATGCGATTGACCGCCGGCACCGCCGCGTCATTGAGCGTCCGGAACGTTGCCAGGTCGGCGATGTCGACCGCGCGGATGACGGGACCCATGGTGCTCCGTGCTCAGTCGTCTTCCGGCACGTCGTCGGGGAGGTCCGGTACCGCCTCCCGATACGCCAGGCGCAGTCGCCGCGCCAGTCCCCGGTAATGGTCCAACGACTGGGGCGCATCGCCGCTGTGCTGCGATTGCATGACCCGGAGATAGTCGGCAACGTGGTCTTCCAGGCCGGACAACATGATGCCGCCCAGGTGAATGCCGTGGACCGCCGCTTCGGCCAGGTCTCCCCGCACCGGTGGCCACTCTGCCGCCACCAACTCCAGGGCGATGGCCGTCTCCCCCGTCAGGCTCAGGAGCCCGGCTCGCTCCAGCCCCTCGGCCAGCACCAGGCCCAGTTCGGACGCCTGCTCGTGCAGGGTCAGATCGCCCGCGGCGGCCAGGGCCGAGAGTTCTTGGCCCAGAACGGACTCGGCGGCGCGCCGTACCTTGTCCTTGGTGATCGGTCCGGCCGCCGTCACGGGTAGAGCCTCCTGGTCTGCCAGGTGGAGCCATCCCGGCGGTACTGAATGCGGTCGTGCAACCGATTCAGGCGCCCCTGCCAGAATTCGATGGTCTCGGGCTTCACCCGGTAGCCGCCCCAGAAGGGCGGGAGCGGCACGTCCTGGCCGGCGAACCGCTCCTGCGTCTCGCGGACCTTGTCTTCGAGCGTGGCCCGGTCATCGAGCGGCTCGCTCTGGGCCGAGGCCCAGGCGCCGATGCGGCTGCCGCGAGCCCGGGTCTTGAAGTAGCCGAGCGACTCCTCCTCACTGATGCGCGCCACCGGGCCCTCGATCCTGACCTGGCGCTCGAGGATGCCCCAGTTGAACAGCAATGCCGCCCACGGGTTGTCGTCCAGTTCCCGCGCCTTCCGGCTCCCGAAATTCGTGTAGAAGACGAAACCCTCCTGATCCCACTTCTTGAGCAGCACCGCCCGCGCCGAGGGTCGCCCGTCCGGCGTGGCGGATGCCAGGGTCATGGTCTCTGGTAACAGGATGCCTGACTCCTCGGCGGCGCGGTACCAATCGCCGAACAACGTCAGCGGATCGTCCGTGGCGTCGAGGTCCGGCAGCCCCAACGCCACTCCCTGGCCGGCGGTGAACAGCGTCTTGAACTTGGCGCGCAGCGACATGGGCGTCAGGCCAGGCTGGGGTAGTTGGGCTCGAACATCGCCTGCCGGATAGCCGCCGGTGTCAGAATGTCCGGCTCGGGGGCGCGGGCCAGATTGCGGCGGAACGCCACCCGCGCCACCGCGGCCGCGATCGACGCCGACACGTCCCGCACCCGCTCCAACGGCGGGTAGATACGGCCGAGGGCCAGGTCTTCTTCCGTTACGGCTTCCGCTAGCGTACGAGCCGCAACGAAGAACATCTCGTCGGTGACGTGACGGGCCTCTGATACGATGACGCCCAGTCCCACCCCGGGGAACACGTAGGCATTGTTGCCCTGGCCCGGGACGAAGGTCTGGCCCTGGTACTCCACCGGGTCGAACGGACTGCCCGACGCGAACACCGCGCGCCCTTTGCTCCAAACGTAGGCCTGCTCCGCCGTGCACTCCGATTTCGACGTCGGGTTCGACAGGGCGAACACGATCGGTCGGTCGTTGAGGGCGGCCATGCGCTTGACCACGGCTTCGGTGAAGGACCCCGGCTGGCCTGCGGCTCCGATCAGCGCCGTGGGCTTGAAGGCGTCGACGGCGGCGTCGAGGCCGGCGACATGTTCGATGTCGTGGGCGAACCGGGTCTTGTGGGACGCCAGGTCGGTACGGCTCTTCACCACCAGGCCCTTCGAGTCCAGGAACCAGCACCGGGAGATGGCGTCGGCCTCGCTCAGGCCTTCATCCATGAGGGCGGACACCAGGAGGTTGCCGATGCCGATGCCCGCCTCGCCCGCCCCATAGAACAGATAGCGTCCGTCCTTCAGTTCGGTCCCCGTGATGCGCTGCGCCGAATAGAGGCCGGCCAACGCGACGCCGGCCGTGCCCTGGATGTCGTCATCGAAGGTGCAGACCTGGTCCCGGTATTCCTCCAGCAGGCGGAAGGCGTTCCGGGTGGCGAAGTCCTCGAGCTGAATGACCGCGCTGGGGAAGGCCTGGGACACGGCGGCGATGAATTCGGCCACCATGGCATCGTAGGCCTCGCCCCGAAGTCGCCGCTGGCGCAGGCCGATGTAGAGGGGGTCCTCCAGCCGCTCCTCGCTCTCCGTCCCCACGTCCAGCGTGACCGGGAGGCAGCGGGTCGGGTGGATCCCGGCGCAGGCGGTGTAGAGCGACAGCTTGCCGACGGGAATGCCCATGCCGTCGGCCCCGAGGTCACCCAGGCCCAGAATCCGTTCCCCGTCCGTGACGACGATCATGCGGACGTCGCGGTGCGGCCAGTGGTCCAGCACTTCCGCGACGCGGCCCCGGTCCTCGGCCGAGATGAACATGCCGCGCGGCCGCCGGAAGATCTGACCGTACTCCTGGCAGGCTTCCCCAACCGTCGGCGTGTACACGATGGGCATCAGTTCGGCCATGTGGTCCACCAGCACCCGGTAGAACAGGGTCTCGTTCCGGTCCTGCAGGCTGGTGATGGTGATGTAGCGATCGAGGTCCGTGGCGTTGCCGCGAACGGCGTTCATGACGCGCCGCACCTGGAGTTCCTGCGTCAGCACCGCTGGGGGCAGAATGCCCCTGAGCCCCAGGGTTTCGCGTTCCGCCGAGGTGAAGGCGGTGCCCTTGTTGTGGACCGGGTCGTGGAGCAGCTTGACTCCCCGATGGGGAGCCGTCTCGATGTGGTGTCGGTCGCGCTCGCCGAACGTGAGCGTCATGATTCGCCTCCTCCTTCGGAAGCGTGGTCCTCCGTGGAAAACCCCAGTGCGCTCGTCACGAACGCATTGCGGAACGTACCGTCCGGATCGACGCGACGGCAGCACGACCGAAATGTAGTCGCTTCGGGATACAGATGGTCGGCCATGCCTGGGCCCACGGGGCAGTACTTCCCCCAGTGTGGCCGGGCGCCGAACAAAGCCGTCATGCTGCGAGTCAGGAAGTCCGCCATGGCTGTGAACGGCGCCCGCGGTTCCTGGTAGGTGATGAGGCTGATGGCATACCACGGCTGGTCCCGGTCGCTCGCCATGGACAGGAGCGTGTCGTCCGGCAACACCTTGCGGATGCAGATGGGGTAGTGGTGCGTGTAGCGGCCGGCCTGCTGAAGCAACGGCTGGAGCAGGCCCTCGGACTCGAGTCGGCCTCGGAGCGTCTCGGAGACGGGCCCGGTGCCGGCAAGGAACTTCAGGACCTCCTCCACGAATGCCGCGGCCTCGCGTACCTGACGCCGTGGGACGAAGAGCTCGATCTCCATATGGCGAAACAGTTCGTGTTCCATGACCAGCTGCCGTTCACTCCAATCCACGATGGGACGGGTGCGCAGCACGAACAGCGGGAACAGGAGTCGATAGAAGAACCGCAGGGGGCCGCTCGAGGGAAGCGCCAACAATGACTTGAGCAGGACGTGGAATCCCACGTCCAGCACCACCAGCCAATAGAGCCGGTAGAGCAGGGCCAGCCGGGACGGCCGTGCGTCTGGTCCATCCGCCGTCCGTCGCTCCTGGCTGTACCAGTCCCACAGGTGGGGAATCAGGTAGAACTGCTGCAGCGGGAACTCGGCCTCGCGGCGCAGGGCTTCGTCGATGCCTGCCACCCGCCTCAGTGACTCCGCAATGAGGTAGCGCGGCGGGCACCGGAACCGGACCGACAGCACCACCCCCATGCAGCCCACGGCGCACCGGGCCGCCCGCAGGTCGTCGCCCTCGCTGAGGTGGTGAATCGTGGCCCGGCCCGACGTCCGGTCGTAGGCCGCGACGCGGACCTCTTCCATATAGTGTGACAGGCTGTGGCGGCCCGACCCGTGGGTGCCGGTGGAGATGGCCCCGGCGACGGTCTGTTCGGTAATCAGGCCCATCGAAGGGAGGGTGACGCCGGCCTGGCGTCGCAGCACGGGCAGCAGGTCCTCGAGCCGGCAGCCCCCGCCCACCGTCGCCACCACGGTGCCGTCCTCCAGGGTGCTGGTCTCGACTCGATCCAGACCGCCGAGGTCGATGATGGCGTCTTCGGAGACCAGGCCGTCGTTCCAGGAATGCCGGGCGCCGATCACCCGGACCGTGCCCCCACGGTGCCGGTCCAGAATCCCCAACACCTCAGCTTCGGAACGCGGCCGGTAGCAATACGTCGGCCGGAAGCGTACCTCGCCGCTGAAATTGCGGATGACGGGCCCGGCTGGTGTCCCCGCCGTCACGCCAGTTCGATGTGACGCTTGATGTCAGCCAGTTCGTTCCGGGCCCAGCCGGCCTCGGGCGTATTCGGAAAGCGTTCAATGAGGCGGGCCAGCTCGGATGCGGCGCGCGGTGGGTCATCCATCTTGTCGAGCACCAGTTCCACCAGTTCGCGGGTGACTTGCAGCTCCAGGCGCGAGCCCTGCCGGGCAGAGGCCCGGGCTTCCCGGAAGGCGCGGGACGCTTCCTCGTACGCACCCAGATGGTCCCTCTGCACTCGCGCCATCCGGATCCTGGGCTCAGGATCCAGGGGGCGTTCGGCGATGGCCTCGCGGTACAGCGCCACCGCTCCACGGTAGTCGCCCTGCATCACGAGCGCGGTCGCTTGCGAGTAGTCGTTGCGGTAGGGTGTCGAGTGCCCGCTGGGGTTGTGCATGCTCCCGGCCGCCCACCCGGCGCCGCCGGTGACCAGGCGGGCCACGGCGTACACCGCCAGGGCGGTCACCAGCATGGCTGCCGGCATGGTGGGAAGCAGCGGCCAGTCCAGGCGGTCCACCAGCAGGGCCCCCACCATCATGCCCATGACGCCGCCCGCCCCGGCGGCCCACAGGGCGGCTTGGAGCCGTTGGATCTGATCGGCGCTGTCCCGGTCGCGCAGTCGGTCCCTGGAGTGGGGAGGTCTCAGCAAGGCCATGTCTGATCATACGATTGGGACCTGAAGGCCACCAGCCGTGGTGTCGTCCTATGCTTCGGACCCCGGCTCTCTCGATTCTGTCGGGGCCGGCCGGCCCTGTTCGACGGGATCCTCCGTGGCTCCGTACTCGGCCCACGACCCGTCGTACAGCGATGTGTCCTCTACGCCGAGGCGATCGAGAGCCAGGAGCAGGGCGCAGGCGCTCATGCCGGAACCGCAGGTGGCGACGATCGGGCGGCCCAGGTCCAGGCCGGCCCCCGCGAACAGGTTCCGCAATTGTGCCGGTGGCAGGAGGGTCCCGTCCTCGGCATGGATGGATCGATAGTGGAGGTGCCGACTGTGCGGAATGTGGCCCCCACGGAGTCCGGCCCGCGGTTCAGGCTCCTCGGCACTGAAGCGCCCGAGCGACCTGGCGTCGACGATCTGCTCGTCTCTCGATTGCACCAGGCATCGGACCTCCTCCAGTCCCCGCATCCGGGACGACGGCGCTGTCGGCACGAACGAGTCGCGGGCCGGCCGAGGCGACTCGAAACCGGTGTCCAGGGGGCGACCCTCGGCGCGCCACTTCTGCAGGCCGCCGTCCAGGACGGCAACCCGCTCGAACCCCATGACCTTGAACGTCCACCACACCCTCGGTGCAGACAGGTTGGTCCCCGAACCGTCGTAGACCACGACCAGGTCCTCCGGTTCGATGCCCAGCATCAGGAGACTGGCCTGGAAACGCCGAGGTGACGGCAGCATGTGCGGCAGGTCGGACCGCGTGTCGCTGTGCGCGTCGACGTCGTAGAAGACCGCCCCGGGGATGTGACCGGCGTGATGTTCGGTGAGCGGGTCCCTGCCGCTGTCCGGCAGGTACCAGGACGCGTCGAGGATCACCAGATCCGCCGCATCCAGGTGGGTCGCCAGCCAGTCCGTGTCCACCAGGGAGCCGGCGTCCTTGGTCGTCGTCATGACGTCACCGTGCCTCGACCGCCTGCCGCACCAGACGCAGCATGTCGCGG
Organism: Gemmatimonadota bacterium; assembly: GCA_039587475.1. Lineage (GTDB taxonomy): Bacteria > Gemmatimonadota > Gemmatimonadetes > Gemmatimonadales > GWC2-71-9 > N074bin45. The sequence goes on from JBDHIK010000059.1 coordinate 8,199, forward strand.
CGGATCAGGCCGCTGAACGGCCCAACCACGGTCCAGTAGAGCCGGAAGCGGCGCCGCGCCCCGTCACCGAAGCAGCGAATGTGTGTCTCCGTCACCAGGCGGACTCGGTTCGTGCCGGTGGGCTCGATGACGAAGCTCCAGACGGCCTTGGCCCAGCCGGGTTGCTCGAAGTGGCGGAATTCTTCGATGCTCAAGCGTTGCAGCTGCCCCCGTGGCGACCAGAAACGCCCCACGATGCCGAGCACCAGGGCGCGGTCGGGTTCGTCCAGGAGCGGAGTGAAGCCGATCTGCTCAAGGCCGGCCAGTGTTTCCGTCCGGCGCGACAGTCCCCGCAGCCGGAACAGGATGCGAATGAGCCGGGATCGTCCCAGATCGACCTGTTTGATGGCGGCGAATGCCGCGGCCGCGTCGCCGTCGACCTCGATGGTGTGCCGGCTCCGGACGTCGGAAGCCGCCAGGAACTCCGGGAACGGCGGCACCGGCCGGGTCGCCGGTGCGAGGCGTTCGGCCAACGGTTCAATGGGTTCGGCGGACGTGGGCGACGGAACTCTTGATCAGTTTCTTGAGTGTCGGAACATGCACGTCGTCGAGCCGCTTGATGTAGAGGCAGGAGACGCCGGTCGAGTGCTTCCCCAGGTTCTCGAGCAGCTCGTCGTACTTGGAGAATCCCGTCATGATGTACAGGGTGAGGTTCTGCTTCCGGGGGGAAAAACCGCACAGGGGCCAGTCCCCCTCGCGACCGGACGCGTAGGTGTAGTGGTAGCTACCGAAGCCCACGATGCTGGGGCCCCACATGCGCGGTTTCTCTCCCGTGATCTTCTGCATGATGTCGACCAGGGCGAGGCAATCGTCCCGGCGTTTTGGATCGACGCCGTCGAGAAACTTCTTGACGCTGGCGTTGGTGGGCCTGGTTTTGAGATCCGACATGGTGGCTCCTCGTGCCCGTGTCCGGAGGTGGTTCCGGGAGAAGGTAGGCCGCGAGGGCGAGGTGCACCAGTTGGCGGGGCCCCCGGTCGGGTGGAGAACCGGGGTGCCGGGGAGTGGTCAGTCGGACGGGGCCGTCGGTGGTTCGGCGCTGAGCGGCGCTTCGGCCCCGGTGTCGGATGGCGCCGCCGGATCGCCCGCGGCGAGTCCCTTGGCCGCCGGCGCCGAGGTGTCCGCTTTGGTTGCCGCCTTATGCCGTTTGCGGAATCGTCCCGACAGCCACCCGATGACGATGCCGGCCAGAAACGGCGCCAGCGCGACCAGCGAAACCGGCGTGGCGATGTCCCAGACGATGAACTCGACCGTCGTCAGGGACAGGTTTTGCATCGCAAAGATCAACACCGCGGCCGTGAGGGCGACGGCCCCCATCGCGTAGGCTCGGTTCATGTTCCTGCGTCCTTTCAGGTCCGGTCACGTCCGCGAGGCCGAGAATGGGCCCGGGCCACGTGCCGGTGTACTATGCCAAAGCTACTGACGAGTTCGGGAGAGTCGCATGTCCGCTCACTGGATCGACGTTCGAGGCGTCCTCGAGACGGGCTACGGGGTGGCGTCGGGACGACACTCCTCGCGCTATCCGGATGGCACCATCCGGGCACAATTGCCGCATTTTCGGGCCCGGGGGGTCGACCTGACGTCGTGTTTCCCCGGCACGCTCAACGTGTCCATCGCACCACACCGGCTCGTCATGCGCCGGCCGCGCCACACCCTGGCGGCCCCCGAGTGGTGGCCCGGCGTCACCGAGACGTTCTCCTTCTCTCCCTGCCGGTTGCTGCGGCCCGGGGGAACCGTCGACGGTTTCATCTACTACCCGCACCCGGAAACCAAGCCCGAGCATCATCAACCCCCGACCACGGTCGAGATCGTGGCGCCTTTCATCGGGGACCTGGAGCCGGGGGGTGCCCTGGACCTGCAGTTCGACGCCGACGAGGTGTCCCTCGACTGATGTCCCCGCTCGGCACCGGGCGCGCACGGGGATGCCCACGGCACCCACCGCCGGCACGCGCCGTCAGTGGCGAATGCGCTTGTGCTTGAACCGCTCGTCGCCGGCGCCGCCGACCCAGACCTCCGACGTGGGCCATTTCCCCCGGATATAGGCGACGCGGGTGCCGTCCGGCGACAGCCGCCCGTAGAAGCCCGGGTCGACCACCTCGGTCGGGATCGATCCGTCCGGCGTCATGCGATAGATGCCTGCGGTGTTGAGTTGCTGGCGCGTGAACACGATCGAGGCCCCGTCCGGCGCCCAGGAGGGAAACGTGTCCCGGAGCCGGCCCTTGGTGAGTTGTCGCTGGTCGCTGCCGTCGGGCCGCATGGTCCACAGGTGGTCGCGCGAGGTGTCGGGCGCGGCATAGAAGACGATGCGTTGCCCGTTGGGAGACCAGACCGGGTTGTAGTCGCGCCGGTCGCTCTGACTGATGTTGATCCGGCCTGTGCCGTCGGCGTTCATCCGGAACACCTGGGATCGGCCGTCGACCCCGTCGGTGAAGACCAGGGCCGAGCCGTCCGGCGACCAGGACGGAGCCGACTCCGAGGCGCCGGTGCTGGTCAGCTGGTCCACCTGGCCGGTCGCCAGTTCGATGACGTACAGATCCCAGTTGTCGCCGTCCTTCCCCGCGAAGGCCAGGCGCGTGCCGTCAGGGTGCCAGGCGGCCCAGCGGGCCGACTCGAGCCCGTGGGCGACCGGGGTCCGGTCCTTGCCGTTGGGCTTCATGAGGAGAATGTCGGACGTGTACGGAGCCTCCGTCTGCGTCGTCGTGTAACTCAGCCACTGGCCGTCCGGCGACCACGAGACTTCCTGGAAGAACACCCGTTGGGCGTACGCCGCGGGCGCCGCCAGGCCCGCCAGCAGGATCAGCATCGATAGCGTTCTCACCGGGTCCTCCTCATTCCGTCCGCGCCGGCGCGGACGGCGTCTCGAGATCGTTCCAGAACAGGAGCGCGTTGTAGACCAGCCCGTGGTCGTGCTGGTTGATGTGGCGGTGCATCGGGTTCCAGGCGAACAACACCACGTGCCCGTCGCCCAGGGTGGTGTGGGCCAGGGCCGCTTCGCCGTCGAGATCGCCCCGCACGATGCCACCGGACAGGACGAGCGGCGGGGTCGCTTCCGTTTCGTCTCCTTCCTCCTCGGCGGCTGCCTTGGCCTCGTCACCCACCGCCTTGGTCCCGAACTGCAGGGCCACCAGGTGGCGGCGATGGTTCGCGATGTTGAACAACGGCCCGTTGCCGCGGAACACGTGCCCCAGCGTCGGGTACCCGAAGGTCAGCGGCGACCCCGATTGCAACACCTTGGTGGTGATGACGGAGCCCGGCGTGTTGAGACCGGTGGGCCGCTTGACGCTGATGTCGTGCAGCATCCCGCTCTCCGTCATCAGCGTCGTACCCGAACCAAACGCCACCGCCGTGCCGCCGCCCACCACGAACTGCCGCAGGGCTTCCATCCCGACGAAGCCGATGCCTCCGGTGATGTCGTCGGCCGAGAGAATCCGGCCGTGACTGGGATACTCGGGCGTGGTGGTGTAGGCCAGCGGACTCCACTTGGGGTCGACCCCCGCCACGATCCGCCTGGCCTGCGCCGAGGCCCAGAAGTGCGGCAGGATGAGGACGTCGAAATCGTCCAGCAGGTCGCCGGTCCGTACCCGCGCTTCCGAGACCAGGGTAAAGGGCACCCCTGCCTGGTCGAGCGAGTACCGGACCCACCCGGTGTTCTGGGTCGAGAGCCAGCTCTGGAACAGACCGATTCTGGGGAGGTCGAGCCGGTGCCGGCCCACATCGGGGAATCGGCGCAGCCCGACGACATCGAGTGCCCGGGTCGCCAGGGCCGCCTCGAGCGTTTCGTGTGGCACGCTGTCGCGGTCGATGAGGATGGTGCCGGCCGGGAAGTCACGACCGTTGGCCTCGAAGGCGCTGTCCGCGGCCCAGACCGGGACGTTCCCCAGCGCGAAGCGGAACGGGCCCAGTTCGCGCTGCCCCTCGTGGGGGATCGCCCAGACGGCCCGGCCCGGCGCCTCGCCGCCGGCTGCGAACGGGCCGTCCCCGTCCAGGGCGTCGAGGGCGACCTCGAGCACGGCCGCGTCGTCGATGCGGTGGGTTTCCACACCCAGGAGCAGGCCCAGTGTCCACCCCACGTCGTCATAGGGGGAATGCTCGGCGTCCGCCGGAAAATCCTGCTTCATGAGGAGGTTGCGTGCCAGCGGGCCGAACGGTTGGGCGCTCGACACCAGAAGGTCGCCCTGGGCCATGGCGTGGTCGCCGAGTTCCATGTTCCGGGGCACCACGCCCACTTCGATCCCCTGCATCCGCAGGATGTCCACCAGCGCCCGGGCCGCATCGCGATCGCGCTGCTCGGCCGGGATGTGGAAGGCATAGGGAGCTTCGCTGCGGCCCCGCTCCAGGGCCCGGACACCCTTGGTGTAGTAGTTGTCGAGGAACAGCCGGGGGTTCTGGGCCACCATCTCGAGGGATGCCAGCGCTCCGGTCTGCATGAAGTTGGTGTTGTTGCGCATCGACCACTTCAGTGTGGCGGGCGGCGGCACCGAGCGATACCACTGACGGGACGTGATCTTCTTCCCCGCATAGCTGGCGTTGGTCAGGTCCCGTTCCATCGTTTCGGCGCTGCCGTTGCCGAACGTCTCGTAGAACCGCCCCAGCGAGTTGTGGTTGTTGGTGACCCACAGGAGGTAGCCCGGATACCACCCGGTGTAGAACCCCCAGGTCCAGACGCCGGGCATCCCCATACTGGTGAGGCGGGCGACCTCGTAGTTGGCCAGCGTGTGCCACTCCCCGACGGTGATGGGGTCGATGGTCTCGTTGTACGGCCCGGTCCCGCCCGACACGTACAACAGCGGCACCGACTCGTGCAGATCGAGCGAGACGGTGGGGCGCCACTCCAGGAAGGCCCGGAGGTAGTTGCGGGTCAGCGGCTGGCTGACCACGATGCCGTCGCGATTGTTGTCGTGGAAGGTGTAGTGGCCCCAGAAGGGCGGACTCCGCGGGGGCATCTCGTTGCGGTCGGTGTGCCCGGCCACGTGGCGCCGGTACCAGTCGACCTGGCGAGCCCGGCCATCGACCTCGAGTACCGGGGTGATCAGCGTGATGACCCCACGGCGAATGCCGTTGAACGGTGCCCGGTCTTCCACCGCCAGGCGGTAGGCCAGCTCCATCACCATTTCCGGCGGGCCCAGTTCGGTCGAGTGCAGCCCGGCGGTCATCCAGTAGATCGGCACCGTGGCGTCGATGATGGAATCGGCCTGGGCGCGTGACGTGGCGACCGGGTCTCCCAGGCGCCGCAGCTGCGCCTTGATCTCCTCGAGGCGATCGAGCAGTTGCTGGTCGGCAATGGCCGCCACTTTCATCATTCGGCCTTCGGCCGACAGGCCGAGGTCGAAGATCCGGACCCGGGGGGAAGCCGCGGCGAGGGCGTCGAGGTAGCCGTGGATGCGGTCCACCTGGGTCAGTTCCCCGGGTGTCCCGATGGTGTAGCCGAGATAGTCGCGCGGGCTGGGAACCGTGGCGTGATCGGGGATGGCCGACACCCACGGGGACAGGTACGACGTGTCGGTGGTCGCGGCGGCGATCGCTGCCGTGGAGATCGTGTCGATGGGCAGCGATCCGAGCGATTGGGCCCGGGCGATCGACGTGGTCGCTCCGAGCGCGACCATGACGGTCGTGATGAAACGGGCGGGCATGGGTTCCTCGCGCGTGGACGATGAGCGGGCTAGGGGTGCGCCGCCTTGGTGAATTCGATTTCGTTGTCGAAGGCGACCTTCAGGGCACCGATTCGGCCCTTGCCGTCCGGAACGAACAGCAGGGTGCGACCGGCCCAGAGGCGCACGTAGGGATCGCGCCAACGGACCATGTACACATCGTGCTGCCAGTGGGTCAGGTCCGCGACATACTTGTCGTTGTAGTGGAACACCAGACCGCCATTCTCCCGGGTCACCCTGGCCCACCCGGAGAGACTGTCGTGGTATTCCCCCACGTAGGCGTCGAGAGGCAGGGTGCGCTTGGCTTTCTTGTCGCGAGCCTTTTCCCAGTACCACTCTTCCTGCCGGAGTTTGGACAGGTCCTCGTCACGGCGCTCGAGGAACAGCTCGTTCCAGTCATGCGTCGGCAGGCCGGCCACCCGGTCCATCACGTGGTTGGTGACCACGGTGGGGAATTCAGACGGCACCAGGTTGGTCATGACGACGATGCCCAGGTTCTCCTCCGGCACCATGGTGACGAGGGACACCATGCCGTCGATGCTTCCCGAATGCCGGAGCACCGTCCGGCCCTGATAGTCGAACACGTCCCATCCGAGGCCGTAGGCGCTGAAGCGCCGCTCCTCGAGGCCGGCATCGCCCGGTCCCTCCCACCAGATCTGCGGCTGCCACAACGCGGCCATGACCTTGGGTTGGACCAGCGTGTCACCCTCGAACACGCCGTTGGCCAGATTGAAGCGCAGCCACGTCGCCATGTCGGTCGCGCTGGTGTTCATGCCCATCGCCGGCGCGGCGTTCCACGGGTCGTAGCGGGCTACCGGTTTCACCGCGCCCTCGATGGCGATGTGCGGTACGGCGACGTCCGGGGGCTTCTCGAGGGCCGTGATCGACAGGGTGCTCTCTTCCATCCCCAGAGGCTCGAGCAGCCGGTGGGTGACGAACGAGGCCCAGTCCTCCCCGACGATGGCCGGGAACAACTGTCCCGCCGCGATGTACATGATGTTCGAGTACCCGTAGGCGGACCGGAACCCGTGGACCGGCTGCTGATACCGGAACCGGTGCAGGATCTCCTCGGGCGTCAGCGTGGATCCCTGCCACAGGTGGTCCGCGGCCCACCCGGCGTACCCGGTCCGATGGGACAGCAGGTCCCGCACGGTGAGGTGGCGCGTGACCCAGGGGTCGTACAATGCGAATGAGGGCAGATAGCGGGACACCGGGTCGTCCCAGTCGAGCTTCCCCTGCTGCACCAGCAAGGCGAGGGCCGTCGCCGTGACCGCCTTGGTGCAGCTGGAGACGGCAAACAGGGTGTGCGGGGTCACGGGCGCGTCTTTACCCAGACGACGGGTGCCGAACCCCTCCAGGTAGACCACCGAATCGTTCCGCACGACGGCGATGGCCAGTCCCGGAACGCCCCAGTCCTCCATCCCTGAGAGGATGAAGTGATCGAGCCCGTCCAGCGGATCGAACTGCGCGGCGGCGGGGGCTGGAGCCAGGGCCGTCGCCAGGACCGCGGCGACCGCGCCCAACCCTCGGCCCCGTAAGGGTCTGGGGGTGATGGACATACTCCTTACGACGATGTCTCGGCAACGATTGCCACGAACGGGCGGTTGTGATCGGCCGTGAAAAGTATGCCCCCCGCCAGGGGGAAACGCCAGCCCGGTGCCCCGGGCGCGGCCCGGTCCCGGGATGTGGTTCCATTGAAGGTGCCGCCGTTTCCGGCCAACTTGCACGGTCCCGTTCCTTCGGAGCCGCCATGTGCCGCTTTGCCCTCTACCTGGGCCCGCCCGTTCGCCTCAGTCAGTTGGTCACCGAGCCGAGCAACTCCATCATTCACCAGAGCTACGACGCCCAGCATCGGACGGAACCGCTCAACGGCGACGGGTTCGGGGTGGCGTGGTACGTCCCGGAACTCCAGGACGACCCGGCGGTGTTCCGCTCGACCAGTCCGGCGTGGAACAACCACAACCTCCTCAATCTGGCCCCGGTGGCCGTGAGCCACTGCTTGCTGGCCCACGTCCGGGCCGCGACACCTGGCCTGGCGATCACCCATCTCAACTGCCATCCCTTCCAGCGGAATCAGTTCGCCTTCATGCACAACGGCACCATCGGGGGATATGCCGCCATCGGACGGCGGCTCCGCGACCGGCTGTCCGATCATGCCTGGCACGGCATCGAGGGCTCCACCGACTCCGAGGTCATGCTGGCCCTCATCGGAGATGCCTGGGACGCATCCATCGAAACGGAGCCGCTGGCCCGCTCGGTCAGGAAAGAGGCCGGGGTCGGCGAGTCGTCGTTCCTCAACATGGCGTTGACGGATGGACAGCGGGCCGTGGTCAGCCGCTTCGTGAGCTCCGGGCCGGACGAGGCCCATTCGCTGTACTACGCCACGGGCCGGCTGGTGGTGGAACGGGGCCAGGGGCGGGTGGCCCCCGACGGCACCGGAGAACCGGCGGTGGTGGTGGCGTCGGAACCGCTGGGGCCCGACGACGCCTGGCGGGCGGTGCCGCCCAATCATCTCGTGCTGGTCGGCGCCGACCGCCAGGTCGAGTTGGCGGCATTGTAGGGCGGGGCGGCTAGCCCGCCATGTTCTCCACGATGGCCTGCCCGAACTCGGAACTCTTGAGCAACGTGGCGCCGTCCATGAGGCGCTCG
>JBDHIK010000060.1:0-28774 GCA_039587475.1 Gemmatimonadota bacterium
GCCGACGGAGGCCTGGGTGCTGGTGGGGCTGAAGAAGTTGTCTCCCACTGCGACATCTGCCCCGCTCGGCGGAGGGGTGGTACCGGTGGGTTCGGAATCGCCACAGGCACTGAGATTGGCTGTCAGGGCCAGGGCGAGGAACACGTGTGGTCGGACACGGGTCATGGCGGAGTTCCTCCTGTGGTTCATTGGAACGACGGAGGGCCTCGAAAGGTGCCCATGGCTGGCGGGGCTGCCGGCAGACGGTTGGGCCCGCCGGTGGGTGTGGCTACCTTTCGGTGTTCCTTCACCCCTGAGGTCTCCATGGACGGATATGCCATCCTGATCGGACTGGCCGGTTGCGCGGTGGGGGGAGCGTCCGTCTGGGTCTGGAACACCCTCAGGGCCTCGTCCCGGTCGCGCACCATGGAGGGGGAAGTGACCCGGTTGGCCACCCGTCTGGAGGAGCGGACCGGACGGCTGACTGAGCTGGAAGCGGAGGCGGAACAGATCCCCGAGCTGCTCGCCGCGCGAGCCCGGCTGGAAGCGGAACTGGCTGCGGAACGGAGGGTGGCGCAGGAACGGTCGCAGACCCTGGGCGCCGGGGAGGAGGCCCTCCGTTCGGTGGCCGAAGACACGCTCCGCCGTATGGACCACACACTCGAAGCGGTGGAGCGTGAACGGGCGGTGTCTACCGCCGCACTAGCTCAACAGCTTCAGGCCGTGGCCGACAGCCATCGTCAGCTCCAAACAGAGACCGGCGCTCTGGCCCGGGTCCTGGCGGCGCCCACCGGGCGAGGCCGCTGGGGAGAGATGCAGCTGAGACGCGTGGTGGAGATGGCGGGGATGCAGGAGCATTGCGATTTCGACGTCCAAGTTACGACCGACGGCGAGGAGGGATTGCTCCGGCCCGACATGGTGGTACATCTGCCGGGCGGACGACACATCGTTGTCGATGCCAAGGTACCGTTGCCGAAAGGCACCGAGGGGGAGGCCGAGGCCAAGCGCCATGCGCGCCAGGTACGGGACCACATGGCGCGCCTGGGCGCCAAACGGTACTGGTCGCAGTTTCCGGCCACCCCTGAGTTCGTGGTCATGTTCCTGCCGGGGGAGTCGCTGTTCGCACTGGCCCTTCAAGCGGACTCGACGCTGCTGGACCATGGTGTCCAGCAGCGGGTGCTGCCAGCCAGCCCGACGACGCTCATCGCCTTGCTTCGCGCCACGGCCCATGGGTGGCAACGTGACCATCTGGCGGCAAACGTTGAGGAGATCGGCGCTGCCGGGCGCGACCTCTACCAGCGATTGATGGCGTTGACCGATCATCTCGCGGGCGTCGGAAAGGGGCTGGGCAAAGCGGTGGCCGAGTACAACCGCACCGCCGAGTTGCTCGACACCGGTGTTCTGCCGGCCGCCGACCGCCTCCAGGACCTGGGCGCCGCCTCGACCGGACAATCCCGCACGGCAGGAGCGATCACGACCCAGCCGTCGTTTCCACGGGAACTCGAGGGTAGAACCGGGCGTTGAGGCATCGGTTGCCGTGCCGACTCCTGGCCCTAGATTGCCTTTCACGCCGTCGTCTTTCTCCTCGCTGACTCCCTCAGCGGCCGAAGGAGCTCCGTCCCCATGATATCCACCGGTGCGATCACTTCCCGTCACGCGGCGATACACGCGATGCTCGGCGAGGCGCGGGAGCGCACCATGGCCCTGGTCGCGCCGGTATCGGACGCGGACCTGGCTCGCCAGCACGACCCCCTGATGAGCCCCATCGTCTGGGACCTGGCACACATCGCGCATTTCGAAGAGCTGTGGCTGACCCGGAATCTGGACGGCGACATTCGTTTCGTGGAAATGCCCGGGCTGTTCAATCCGATGGAGCACCCGCGCGCGTCGCGTGGGGCACTGCCGCTGCCCACGCTCCGGGAAAGCATCGACGTCATGGACGGTATCCGGGCCCGTGTCCTGCAGCGCCTACACCAGGTCGACTTCGATCGTGGCCCGGAGCTGGTGCGCCACGGATTCGTGTACCACCTCGTTGCGCAGCACGAGTACCAGCACAACGAGACCATACTGCAGACGTTGCAGCTGAAGACCGGTGATCCTTACCGGCCGGCGGAGCGGAGAGCGCACCCGCCCGTCCAGCACGCTCCCGATCTCGGTGCCATGGTCACGTTCCCCGGGGGAGAGGTAACCATCGGGACGGCGGATCGTCGCGCGGCATACGACAACGAGCGGCCTCTGCACCACATGCCCCTCGCGCCCTTCGCCATCGACGTGTATCCGGTCTCGAACGGGGCCTTCCTCGAGTTCGTCGAATCGGGAGGGTACCGGAACCCCGAATGGTGGTCGGACCAGGGTCGCGATTGGTTGGAGCGCTCGGGCGTCACGGCGCCCAAACACTGGGAACGACGGGACGGGACGTGGGTGACCCGGGTGATGGACCGGTGCGGTCCGGTGGCGCAGGACCACCCCGTCTGCCATGTGGGATACCACGAAGCCGAGGCGTTTGCACGCTATGCCGGAAAGCGCCTGCCCACAGAATTCGAGTGGGAGGTCGCGGCAACGTGGGACGCCTCCGCTCAGAGAGCGTTGCGGTTCCCCTGGGGCGACGAAGATGCCGGCCCCGACCGGGCCAACATCGACCAGCTGGCGTTCGGCACTGCGCCGTTGGGCGCCTACGAGGCCGGCGTGTCGCCGCTGGGGTGCTACGGCATGATCGGGGACGTGTGGGAGTGGACGTCGAGCGATTTCGACGGCTATCCGGGCTTCCGTGCCTACCCGTACCCCGAATACTCCGAGTCGTTCTTCGGGACGGATTACAAGGTGTTGCGCGGCGGCTCCTGGGCCACCCGGTCCGGCGCCATTCGCGGCACGTTCCGCAACTGGGACTACCCGATTCGCCGCCAGATCTTCAGCGGCTTCCGCTGCGCCCGTGATGTCTAGCCCCGTCGCATCGCGGTCCGCGGTCGCACCACGGAGCGCCCTCGCCGAAGTGTGGCATGGCCTGTCCCAACCGCAGAAGGAACTTCCCGCCAAGTTCTTCTACGATGAGCGGGGTTCGGAGCTGTTCACCGCGATCACGGAATTGCCCGAGTACTATCCCACGCGCTGCGAGCGTGCCATCCTCGAGTCCTGGATGCCTGAGTTGATCGCCACCTTCGAGCCCGGAACGCTGGCGGAACTCGGCGCCGGGAGCGGCGAGAAAACCCGCATCATCCTGCGCGCCATGCACGCCCTGTCGGATGGCCGGACCTACGTGCCCATCGATGTCAGTGAGCAGTACCTGCACGCGGCCGCGGTCGACATGCGCCGTGAATTCCCCCGGCTCACCGTCACGCCGCTCGTCGCGGACATCACCGCGGCGTGGAGCCTCCCCGAGGGTCTGCCGGCGCCGATGCTCCTGATCTTTCTGGGCGGCACCATCGGGAACTTCCAGCCGCCGGAGGCCGTGGCGCTCCTGCGGCAGGTACGACAGGCACTGCACCCTGATGACCGTTTCCTGATGGGTGTCGATCTACGCAAGGACCCGCGCGTTCTCGAGCTGGCCTACAACGACTCCCAGGGCGTCACGGCCGAGTTCAACCGCAACATGCTTCGGGCGCTCAACACCAGATACCGGACCACGTTCGACCTCGAGGCATTCCAACACCGCGCGTTCTACGACGAGGAAGCCCATCGCATCGAGATGCATCTGGTGGCGCAGGGCGCCACCGCGGTGACCGTTCCCGGCTACGGGTCAATCGCGATTGCGGAGGGCGAAACCATCCGAACGGAAATCAGCTGCAAGCACGACCGGGACAGCGTGGCAGCCCTGTTCGGTCGCGCCGGTCTGACGTTGGTCGAGATGCGCACGGACCCCAGCGGCAGATTCGCCCTGGTGGAAGGCGCACCGTCCGGAGCCCCGGCGTGAACACCGACGTGCTGTATCGCGACCTGGCCTCGACGCTGTTCACCCCCACGACGCACGCCCGTGGCGACCGCCCGCTGTTCGGCCTCGAGCTCGAAGTCATCCCGGTCGATGGGTCGCGCCGGAGGGTCCCGGTTGAAGGCGCCGCCGGTTCCGTGATGGCGTTCCTGAGACCGCTGGCCCGGGCCCGGCGCTGGCGCGAGTCAGCTTCCCACAAGGGCACGCCGGTCTTCGCGTTGCCCGATGGATCCCGAATCACGTTCGAACCCGGTGGACAACTCGAGGCCAGTGTCGCGCCGGACCCGTCGGCTTCCAGCGCTCTGCGACGATTGGAAGAAATCGTCTCTCTCCTGGAACAGGCGGCGGAGCCGCACCGCGTCACGTTGGTCACCGCGGGCATCGACCCGCACAACCCTCCGGATGAGGTCCCACTCCAGTTCTCCTGCGACCGGTACCTCCGGATGGGTGCCTATTTCGATGCCATCGGTCCGGCCGGCGTGCGCATGATGCGGCAGACGGCCACGCTGCACGTCAATCTCGATCTCGGGCCGGCGCCGGTGGAGCGGTGGCGCCTTCTGAACGCGCTGGCGCCGGTGCTGGTGGCCATGTTTGCGAATTCTCCACGCTATGCCGGTGAACACACCGGGTTCCTCAGCTATCGGGCCGAGACCTGGCGGACCCTCGACTGGAGCCGCACGGGATTGGTGGACCGCGGGGGCGACCCCATCGCCGAGTACCTCGAGTTTGCCCTGACGGCCGGTGCCATGCTGGAGGACCCGATCGACGGTGACGTTCCCCGCTTCGGGACCCTGTGGCACTCCGGCGCCGGCAACCTGGAGCGCTGGCACCGTCACCTCTGCCGCTCCGTTGGACACCGGCCCCGATGGCCTTTCTTGCCGGTCTGGTCTACGACGAAGAGGGCCGGCGCCAGGCAGCGCAGCTCCTGGGGCAGGGCCGTACCGCCCTCCTCCACATCGCCGGCGCCCGCGGCCTGGAGGATCGACGCCTCGCGGCCCAGGCCAGCCAGCTGGTCGACATCGCGCTGGACGGGTGCCGCCGCCTGGGTCCCGACATCGTGGCGCCTGCCGATGTCGAAACCGCTGACGCCTTCTTCGAGCGATACACGCGGCGGGGCCGGAGCCCGGCCCACGACGACGCCTCTACCGAAAAGCCGTATCGTCTCGCCGGAGCCTCCCGCTAGCGGCTTCCATGTCTCATCCCATCGTCCGGTTCGAACACGTCTCCAAACGGTTCGGGGCCGTCACCGCCATCGACGACCTGGTGCTCGATGTCGTCCCCGGTGAACTCCTGGCGCTCATTGGAGAGTCGGGTTCGGGAAAGACGACCCTCCTGACCAGTATCACTCGCCTGGTCGAGGTGGACCGGGGCCAAGTTCGGTTCGAGGGGCAGGACGTGGCCACCATCGATCCCATTCAGCTCCGTCGCCGCGTGGGGTACGTGCCACAGGACGGGGGCTTGCTGCCGCACTGGCGAGTCGACAGGAACGTCGGCTTGGTGCCCTGGCTGAGGGACATGGCGGATCGAGAACGGCTCGTCGACCGGGCACTCGACCTGGTCGGTCTTCCCATGCCCACCTACGGCTCCCGGTGGCCCGCCGAGCTGTCGGGGGGGCAGCGCCAGCGAGTGGCCGTGGCCAGGGCCCTGGCGGGGGAACCCGATCTTCTGCTGCTCGACGAGCCGTTCGGCGCCCTCGATGCCATCACCCGGAACGAACTACGCCGTGCCTTCGACGACCTCAGACGGGGACTCGGTTTGACGGCCGTGCTGGTGACGCACGACATCGCCGAAGCACTGACCCTTGGTGACCGGGTGGCGGTCATGCGCCAGGGTCGGCTCGAGCAGGTTGCCACGCCTCCGGACCTCCTGGCCAATCCAGCCACCGGGTACGTGTCCCACCTGCTGCAACAGGCTGGGATGCACCAATGATCGTCGCCGGTCTTCTCCTGGCCATGGCCGCCCAGCAGGCCGTGCCGCCCGACTCCGCCTCGGTCGTGAATCGCGCCGTCGTCGTCGCTTCCAAGCCCTTTGGCGAATCCTTCCTGCTGATGGAGATGTTCGCCCAGCTTCTTGAAGCGCGCGGTGTTCCGGTCGACCGCCGTCCCTACCTCGGGGCGACGGAGATTGCCTTTCAGGCGCTCCGCACCGGCGCCATCGACGTGTACCCTGAGTACACCGGGACCGGACTGCTGGCCATTCTGGATCGAGAACCCCTGTCCGACCCGCAGCGCGTCTACGCCGAAGTGTCCCGTGAGTTTCCGGCCCGGTTCGACACGCGATGGCTGCCGCCACTCGGATTCGAGAACACCTACGCCATCGCTGTGCGGCGGGGCACGGCAGACTCCCTGCGCCTGGCTACGCTCAGCGATCTGGCCGAGCGGGGCCGCACACTCACCGCGGGGTTCACCGCCGACTTCATCGGTCGCCCGGACGGCCTCCCCGGATTGCGTGCCGCGTACGGCATCGACCTCCCTTCGGTGCGGGCGCTGCTCCAGGCGGTCAAGTATCAGGCGTTGGCGTCGGGCGACGTCGACCTGATCGACGGCTATTCCACCGACGGGTTCATTGCCCGGTACGACCTGGTGGTGCTGCGCGACGACCGGCGGTTCTTTCCTCCGTACCAGGCGGCGGCCCTCGTCAATGGCGCCTTCGCTCGGGCCTACCCCGCGGCCGTGAGTGTCCTGGCAGAACTGAGTGGCCGGATTACCGAAGAGATGATGCGCGGCTGGAACCGGAGGCTGGAGAACGACGGGGACCCGGTAGCAGCCGTGGCGACCGACGCGCTCGGGACCTTGGGCCTCATTGCGACATCCGGCCGCGAGGCGGAAGAGACGATGCGGTCGGGGTCATTGCTCGGCTATTTGTGGGCCGAACGCTTCAACATCGTGCGGCACACCGGAAGACACCTGCTGCTGGTGTCCATCGCGTTGCTGGCGGGGATCGTGGTCGCGGTGCCACTGGGCCTGTCACTCGAACGGCGTCGAGCTGCCGCCGAGCCGGTCATTCGCATCGTCGGCCTGCTCCAGACCATTCCCAGTATTGCGCTGCTGGCGTTCATGATCCCGCTGCTGGGGATCGGTGTCGTCCCGGCTCTAGTGGCGCTGTTTCTCTACTCCCTGTTCCCCATCGTACGGAACACCTTCACCGGGGTCCGCGATGCCGATCCCGGCGCGGTCCGTGCCGCCACGGCGCTCGGCATGACGCCCCGGCAGGTGCTCGGGCACATCCGGCTGCCGCTGGCCGCTCCCGTCCTCATGGCCGGTATCAGGACGGCGGCCGTCATCACCATCGGGACGGCAACGCTCGCGGCCTTCATTGGGGCGGGGGGCCTGGGCGAGCCCATCGTCGCCGGGCTGGCGCTCAGCGATTCCCGGATGATCCTGTCTGGAGCGTTGCCGGCGGCCCTCCTGGCCCTGGTGGTGGACCGGGGGCTGGCGCTGGTGGAACGGCGGGTGAAGCCGGGGGGTGTCTGAGGCGCGAGGTGTGATCAGGACCGTCGGCGTGCGGGTCGGCCGCGGTCCTACGCCTTCGGCAGGCATCGCTCTTCGATGACCCGGCGGTGGTGCAACTCGTGCCCCGCAATGATGTAGAGCACCGCCCTCACAGTGAATGCCACATCGCTGGCGATGCCACGTCGCTCCCAGGCTTCCTCCGGGAGATTCCGGAACAGGGCCACCGTCGATCGGCGGACCGCCTCCAGTTCCGCAAGGAGAGCGCGTAGCGGAAGGTCGTCGCTCTGCGCGCGTTCGACGTACGGGTCCTGTTCGAAGCCCGGGAGGGGCGCCGGGTCGACCCGCGCAAAGTGCAGGGCCCTGGCGCTGAAAACCCGCTCCGTGTCGATGATGTGACCGACGATCTCCTTGATCGACCACTTGCCCGGTGCGTACCGGTAGGCCGCCTGAGACTCGCTCAACGGGTGAAGCAGTCGTGCCGTGTCGTCGAGATGAGCACGGAGCTGGTCGAGGACGGTGATCTCGCCGGCCTCGCGGACGTAGCCGGCATAGTAGGGGGCATAATCCCCCGCGGCCGGTGGCCTGATCGCTGTCATGGCAGCTCCGGTGCTCGAGGTCAGGCTTTTCGGGGGCCGGCGAAGAACCAGATGATCAGCCCGATCAGGGGGAACAGGAAGATCAGCGCCGTCCACAACACCTTGCTACCGGTCGACTCGGAACTCTGGAATACGTTGATGATGGCCCAGATACTGACGATGAGATGGAGCAGTCCCAGGATGGATCCAAGCATGCGTCACCCGCGGCGGTTGGAGGATTCAGGAGTGGCTCGGCCTCCGGAGAAAGGTAATCCCTTGCCTCCCACCGCCCAGGCCCCGAACTTGGTGGCGCCACACTCCCCCGACCGGAGCGCATTGCCATGCCACGCTATCTGACGGAGTTCATCGGGACCTTCTTTCTCGTGCTCACCATCGGCCTGACCGTGACCTCCGGGACCGACCTGGCGCCCCTGGCCATCGGGAGTGTGCTGATGGTCATGGTCTACATGGGTGGTCACGTTTCCGGGGCACACTACAACCCCGCGGTGACCGTCGCCCTCCTGCTGCGCAGCAAATTGGCCCCGCGTGACGGCGCTCCCTATCTCGTGGCGCAGCTGCTCGGCGCCACCCTGGCGGCCTGGGCCGTCTATCTCCTGGTGGGTCAGACGTTCGCGCCCGCGCCCGGGCCGGGAGCGTCCACCGGGCAGGCGTTCCTGGCGGAGGCGTTGTTCACCTTTGCGCTGGTCCTGGTCATCATGAACGTGGCGACGGCCAAGGCCACGGAAGGCAACAGCTATTACGGTCTCGCTATCGGCTTTACCGTCATGGCCGGGGCCTTCGCCGTGGGTGGCATCTCCGGTGGCGCCTTCAATCCGGCGGTCGGGACCGGGCCCATCGTCATGCAGGCGCTGTTCGGTGGCGGGAGCCTGGCAGACCTGTGGCTCTATTGGGCTGCTCCGCTGACCGGTGGTGCGGTCGCTGCCCTGGTCTTCGGCCTGCAGAACCCCGAAGGCTAGCCTTCGACTCGGCCCTGGATCACGGGCACCCGGTCCTCCGCCAGCCACAGCAGGGCCATGGCCAGGAGGAACACGCCGTAAGCCCACCCCAACGGCATAGGGCGTCGAGACGGGGTCACGGTCGCGGCTCCACCCGGGGCCGGGCGGCTCACCGCCGCTACGGCGCTGGCGTCGAGCCGGCGTCGGGCCGTGATGGCCGGCCACGTGTTGGGTGCATACACGTAGAACAACTGGTCGCGTGCCGCCGTGCCATCGTCGATGCGATGCCATCCGGCGGATCGTGGCCAGTAGTGGCCACGCTGAAACCCGTCGTCGTTCGCTGCCAGGTACACCGTGTCGACCAGGCCGGCAGCCGTGGCTACGGTCACGTGGTCCGGGTTGTCTCCTGAACGGCCCACGATCGCCAGAGGGCGATCGACGGTGGGGAACGCCGTCCTCGTGCTCCATCCGGCGGCGTCATTCCGCATGACCTGCGACAGGATGGCCGACCACAGTCGGGCGTAGGAGCCTGCTTCATCGTGACGGAGCCAACGGGTCCAGTCGACCCGAATCATCAGGGCCACACGACCGGCTCCCCGTGACGCCACTTGCACCAGGGTCTGACCGGTACCGTCCTCGACCAGGATTTCCTGCCCGAATCGTTCTTCGATGATTGCCGGGTTGGCGGGGAGCGGAACGGGTGGCCCGACGCCGTCCGTCCAGACCGGCCGAACCGACCGTTCCTCCAGGCCGGCGACCGACGCGACATTCCCGGTCAGAAAGAAGTCGCCGTCGATCCCCGGCGCACGCACGGCCTCTCCTGCGAGGACGACGACGCCGGTCCCCCCTTCCGTTACCGCCTGCCGAAGGGCGTCGTGCTCGCCGCGGGTGAGGTTCGCCAGGGTGCGATCGTCGGCGACGACGAGGTCGACGGTGCCGAGCAGCAACGGCGTCAGCCGGCCAACAGGGACCTCCGCGGTGTTGAGGTACTCGGTCCGGTATGCCTCCCGGCTGATCCTGGTCCGGTGCACGACCGCGGCACCGGCCGCGGCCATCCAGCGACGCAGGGCGGTGCCCTCGAATGTCGGCGCCGCTTCGAGGATGAGCACTCGCCCCGGAATCGGATCAGAGACCTGCAACGCCACCGCCCCGATTGCCTCGCCGTCCACCGACAGCGTGACCGTCGTCGGCCCCGACGCGGGCGGCAGGTAGTGCAACGAGAACGCTCCATCACCGCTCAGCGGTGTGGAGTCCGCCGGTCCGGCCAGGTCGTCGAGCCGGATCCATTCCGCGCCGGTGGCGCCATGCACTCGTCCGGCGAGACGGACCGGGGCGCCGTAGGGCGGCGCCGGTGGGTACGTGAGGGTGACGCCGTCCGGAAGCACTGGGGACCCCGGGAGCATCTCCACCGCGATCGGTGCGTCGAGTTCGTCGGCCTCGAGGCCCCAACCAAGAATGACCACCGACGTAATGCTGGGGTGGGCGCCACGTATCTGCGCGAGGGAGCGCACCGTCTCGACCGGTTCCGGACCACTCGGCACCACGGCATCCGGCGTCCGGAACGTTCTGGCAGGTCTCCTGGAGTCGATGGCCCGGCGCAGCGCCTGCTCCGAGGCTCCTGCGGTGACCAGAAGTGCCACGCCAGGCGCGGCCGCAGTGCCGGGGACCGTCGGGCGCAGGGCGATGACCAGGAGGGCGGCGGCGGCCACCGCGACCGTGAACCACCATGCAGGCCCCCGCGGCCTGAGCCGACTCCAGAGCCGTGCGTCGCTACCGGACATCATCCAGCTCTTCGAAGTAGCGCCGCGCCGTGCCTCGCGCGGCGCGGCGGGAATCCGACCGGACCGGTACGCTCTGGGGCAGGGCGCCGAGCAGACCGGATTCGGCCGTGTCGAGGCAGGAGCTGCAGGGCCGGCCGGCTTCGATACTGTCGGCGAGCCGGCGCAATGCGCCCAGGGGTTCCAGGTAACGCACCGGGTCTTCCAGGGCCTTGCGCGCCAGGACGCGCCCACCGTCTTCGAGCAGGACCAACCGTGACGAAGACGGACCGGCTCCGGTTGCCAAGCCGATTCGCTCGTCCCTGACGACCATCAGGGCACCACGCAGTTCCTGGTTCGGGATGATGCCGACGTTTTCCTGCTGCTCCGAGCCGGAATGCACCTGGTCCAGGGCCCCTGTCAATCGCACGGTCGCGGGGTCCAGTGGGGCCGGTTCGAACCCGGTGCGCAGCACGTAACTGCGAGCGGCCTGCTGCACGCGCTTCAGGAGATCCAGCGCTCGCTCTTCGTAGGGGAGCGCCTCCGCCGGCCTGTTGGTCCGGAGTCGCAATTCGGCCTGCCACATCTCGTCCAGGGAGGCCTTGAGCATCGTCTTGACCGTCTGGGTCAGGCGCGTGGCGTTCTCGGGGTCGTCATGATCATGGCGCACGTCCTCGATCGGGTCTTCGGCGGCCTCGTCGGCCCCCTGTTCCCGAACCGGTGGATCATCCGGGGCCGGTTCTTCCGGCATCAGCGACTCGAACCCGAGGGCGGCCGCGTCCTCCTCGGTCATGCCGAGCGGCGTGTCCTCGAATTCGTCGCCCACCAGCTCACTGTACCGCAGGCGCAGGAGGTGCTGGTCGAAGCCGATGTGTTGTGACCGCGCATGCCACGCCTGCTCGCTCATGGCCGCACGCTCGGCCAGGAGACGCTCGGTGTCGATGATGATCTGTCGCTGACTGCGGAAGTAATCCGGCATGCGGTCCACCGCGAGGCCCTGGATGTCGGAAACCACCACCGTCGCCGTGTCTTCGATGGAGATGATGACGACTTCCGTCCGAGACTCGTTGGCCACCGGCCGGCGGTTGTCCCGGGCCCTGACGTAGACGTAGAGCTCGTCGCCCGGCGCCATCCCCAGGGCGGCAAGATCGATCTGGTCACGCAACCGCAGGGCCCTGGGGTCGCCTCTGTCCACGTACCGAAAGGCGCTGGTCTCCTCGCGGAACTGCACACCTTCCCCATAGCCGCTGGCCACGGTCGCGACGATGACGGGATCTTCCAGTCCGTAGTCATCTCCGGCCAGCGCCTCCAGCGGCACGATCCAACTGTCCCCCAACGCCAGGGAGACGCGATCGCGCGGGGTGGTGATCGTCACGGTCGGAGGCAGATCGGGCCGTACCAGGAGGCGGGCGTGGCCGGTGGTGCTCTCGGCCTCTCCGCGCCGAGCCACCACGCGGTACACCATCGAGTGACGAGCCGTCATGGTCAGGGTGGCCTCGAGACCAGCTGCACTCGTCGGCTCGAACGCCAGGCTGTCTCCCTCGATCGGTTGAAGCCGCACCGCACCGCTCCCGAGATTTGCGACCGAGAGTTGCCACGTCAGGCGTGACCCCTCGGCCACCTCGAGATCCCAGGAATTCGTGGAGTGGCGTGGCTGGGAGGTGTAGGACGGAGGAGTCACTGTGACGCTGAAGTCCGTAATGACCGGCGCCGCTGTGGGAGCAAAGAGCTGGTGGCCGCTCTCGGACACGGGCATAGTGGCCCCCCCACCTCCGGGCCAGAGCCAGGCCGCTCCACCGAGGAGGCCGGCGAAGACGGCCGTGACGAGTGGAAGCCGCAGAATGCGTCCCGGGACGCCCAGCCGGTCGGCGCCGCAGGATGCCAGATGGCGCTCGACGCGGGCCCGCTGCAACCGCTCCAGAGGCGCGAGCGTTTCCGCGGCGTCGATCAGCAGATCGGCGCTTTCTTCCGCCTGTTCGAAGATCCGGTTGAGGTGTCGTGCGATGGCGCTGCGGGTGATCGGCGGACGCACCATCCAGAAGACGCCAAGCGTCGCCAGCGCGGCCGTCCACCCTGCGATCAGAGCCGGGGTCCGACCCCAGCTCCCCAGCATCAGCAGCGTGCCGGTGGCCCAGCCCGTCAGCCCGGCCGCGGTCAGCGCACTGACCAGCCATCGGGCCTGCCAGCTACGGCGCAAGCGCTCGAGCAGCTCCCCTTGTCTCATGTGGGTCTGCTCCTGAGGCGCGCCGCCAGGACGATGTCGGTCACGAACAGTAGCGTTGCCAGGAGCCACAGCGGAAAGAACAGCGACACCATGGCTGCCCGATCGGGGCCACGGCGTTCCCGAACTCCGGGGTCGTGACGGGGCAGGGCCTGCGATACCGTGATTGCGGTCGGCGGCCGCCGCACGTCACCGGTGACGATGGGTCGTAGCAGGCTGGGGAACACTCCCCGCAGAACCAGGCTATTCCACCGAGGATGGAATCGTGAGGCCAATCGATAATGGACTCCCGCTCCCAGGCGGCTCACCGTCAGTACCGGGTCACTTCGGTCGTCGCGCCACACCGGCGCACCGTCAGGGACCGCGCCGCGGCGTGTCAATCGGATGGATCGACCGACCGGGACCAGCCCCGGGAACACCATTTCCGAGGCCACCTCCACCGACCGTTCGGCGTCCGTCAGGAGAACGGCACCGGCCTCGACCCGGGCCCGGACGGCTCCAGGCGGTTGGGCCGCGGACAGCCAGGCGATCCAGCTCGCGGTGACGGAGTCGATGTCGTCCGTGCCGTATCGCATCACCGACACCGAATCCACCGAGGAAGCAGCGATGGTCCTGAGCGCGGCCGCGAGGTAGCGGCCATCGTCCTCTCGCTCGGGGTCGGCGTAGACGGCCATGATCTGGTGCGGCACGCGATAGTCGCTGCCTGCGTCGGGCACGGGAATGGGCAGGGCGTGCCACACCACCATGCTGGCGAGCGTCGGGCGGTCGCCGTGCAGGGCCGCCGCGGTGGGCATTGCGACCACATCGATGCGCGATGCCGGCGCGAGCCTGCCGTCCAGATCCATCAGCAGGCTCCAGATGTCTGGTGTTCGCTCTGAGGCTGGGGCGTCCAGCAGCGGCCAGCCAGGATGCAGCAGGCGGACCTCATCGGCCAACGGCGCCAGCGAGTCCAGCAACGCGGCGGCGGCTTCGTTGCCGACGGCCCGGGGGCTGACCACCAGCCAGCGTTCCGCCGCGCGGGTGCCCGACTGCCTCAGGAACGTCCCCGCCAGTGCCAGCACCAGGCTGGTCAGCATGGCCATTCTGAGGAGCAGGCGCCACGGGTTCCGGAGCTTGAGGGTGCGGCGGCTCAGTGGCGGCAGGCCCTCGAGGAACCTGACGGATCCGATGGACACGGGTGTGGTGCGCCGCCGGCTCCACAGGTGGATGGCCAGCGGAACAGCGAGGGTGGCGAAGGCGCCGAGCCAGGCCAGCGTCGTGACCCCCATCAGCGCCAGCGTTCTCTGTGGCTCAGGAAGGCGCGCAGCGTGCGGTCGATGGGCTGGTCCATGGCGACCATGGAGTACCGCACCCCGCGATCTTCCAGTTCGTGCCGCAGCGTCGACAAGCGGGCCGACAGGCCTGCCCGATACGCCTCACGCGCGCGATCGGCGTCGACCTCGACTTCGGCCCCTGTCTCGAGATCGCGGAACGCCGTCGCACCGTGCCAGCCGAGGTCCAGCTCGCGCCGACCCAGGAGATGCAGCACCATGACTTCGTGGCGCAGCGTGGTCACGCGGCGCGCCAGGTCGAGGACTTCGTCACCATGCTCATGCCAATCGCTGAGGATTACCGTCAGGCCACGACCGCCGCCGCCCTCGGTGATGGCGTACTCGGCCTCACGCCATGCCGGCCAGCGGCCCCGTGGAGACAGCGCCTCGAGCTGGTGGAGCATGCGATGCAGGTGGCGGTGGCCGCGTTGGGGTGGCACCGCGACCACCCCGTCGTCCGCCAGGGCGACCAGGCCGATGGCGTCGTTCTGGCGCTCCGCCACGAAGGCCAGGGTACCGGCGATCAGACGGGCGTAGTCGAACTTGGTGAGACCGTCTTCCTCGTGTGCCATCGAGCCGCTGGCGTCGAGCAGGAGGCGAACCGTCAGGGACGTGTCGGTTTCGGACTCGCGCACGAAGTAGCGGTCCGAGCGCCCGAACAACTTCCAGTCCAGCCGGCGCGGATCGTCGCCCGGCTCATAGCTCCGGTATTGACTGAACTCCAGCCCGGGACCGCGCGTTCGGCTCGGGTGGACTCCGTACATGACGCCGTCCACCACGGTGCGTGCGGCCAGTTCGAGGTTGTCGAGCCCGGCCAGGGTCTTGGGGTCGAGGAATCGATAGGCGCCGTACGGGGTAGCGGTCATGGCGACCCTACCCCAGCGGGCTCGATGGAGGCGGCGTCTCGTCCAGCAGCCGGCGGGTGACGTCGTCGGCGTCGATGCCCTCCGCCTCGGCCCGGAAGTGCACGATCAGGCGGTGGCGCAGGACCGGCGCCGCCACCGCGCGGAGGTCGTCGAGGGTGACCGCAAGGCGCCCGTGGAGAAGCGCCCGGGCCTTGGACGCGAGGACCAGGGCCTGACCTGCGCGGGGACCGGCGCCCCAGTGGACCCATTCCCGAACGTAGCCTATGGGGGAGGTCCCGGGCCGGCTGGCGCGCACCAGGTGGGCGGCGTACGTCAGGGCATCGTCACCGATGTGGATCTGGCGCGTGGCCGCCTGGCCCCGAAGAATCTCCTCGCCGGACATGACCGGATGCACCGCGGCCTCATCCGTTCCGGTGGTGCGCCGCAGGATGTCGACCTCTTCCCCCTCCGCCGGGTAGGCGACGCGGATGTAGAGCAGAAAGCGGTCGAGTTGGGCCTCGGGCAGGGGATAGGTTCCGGTCTGCTCGATGGGATTCTGGGTGGCGAGGACGAAGAATGGCCGGTCCAGCGGATAGGTGGTCCCGCCGTAGGTAACCTCGCCCTCCTGCATGGCTTCGAGCAGGGCGGCCTGGGTCTTGGGCGGGGTACGGTTGATCTCGTCGGCCAGCACGATGTTGGCGAACAACGGCCCCTGGACGAACTTGAAGAAGCGCCTGCCCGTGGCGTGATCCTCCTCGAGCACCTCCGTGCCGACCACGTCCGACGGCATCAGGTCCGGTGTGAACTGGATGCGCCGGAACGTCAGGTCGACGGCTGCGGCCAGGGTGCGGATCATCAGCGTCTTGGCCAGGCCCGGTACCCCCTCAAGCAGTCCGTGGCCGCCGGCCAGGAAGGCGATGAGGAGCTCTTCGACGGCCTGGTCCTGGCCTACGATGACGGTGGCGATTTCCTGGCGCAGCCGTTCCATCTGACCGAGCAGTTGTGCCAGCTCGGCCTCGGAGGTCGGGACGATGGGTGTGGTGGCGGAGTGGTTCATCGTGTCATGGCATGGACGATGATGTTCACGCCGAACCGGGTGTTGTCGTTGGCGTAGAATCGCTTGTTGCGAAAGTCGTAGTCCCACTCACACCCGTAGTCCTTGTTGCTGTAGAGCACGGCAATGCGTCCGTCGACGGTGATGGCCTTGAGGTAGTCATGAATGAGGTCGTCGCCCCAGCCGTTCAGCTCGATGGAGGTCGCGGGCGGGCCGTCACCGAACCGGAAGAACGCGCGATACAGGGCGTGGTCGTTCGGCAGCTTGCGCAGGGCGTCGGGCCCGAAGAGGTCTGCCATCTGGGCCTCGAACGACCGGGCGAACAGCCCGTCGATGTCGTGGTTGCAGTCGTCGACGAAGACGAAGCCGCCGTGGGTGACGTAGCGGCGGAAGACGTCCCGTTCGCGTGCCGTGAACTGTACCAGGCGGTGACCCGTCAGGTAGACGAAGGGCGCGTCCAGCACCGCATCGCTGGTGAGCGGTACCACCCGCTCCCGGGTATCCACCTCGATGGTGGTGTACTCGAGCAGCGAATGCAGCAGGTTGGACGGCATGCGCTCGTCCACGTCCCAGTCCCCGGACTGATAGCGCAGCCGGGTGAAGGCGAAATCCGGAATGCCACCAATCGTGGCAGGTCCGTCAGGTGCACCGATGGCCGCGCGGGCCAGGGGATGGCTGCGCCACCTCTCCGAATCGCCGGCCACGCCCGACCCTCCAGGTCCCAGCCTACACCGCGTCCGAGAGACTGGTGAACGTGAAGTCCCGGATCCGCATCGGCGGGATCAAGTAGTTCCGCGACCGCTCCGGCCGCCCCAGCTCATCCACGTTGTTGAGCATGATGATGGGGCTCTCGTTGAAGCGGAAGTTCTTGACGGCGTGCTTGATGCTGCCGTTCTCGATGAAGAACGTCCCGTCCCGCGTCAGCCCGGTGTAGAGCAGCGTCTGTGGGTCCACCGTCCGGATATACCAGGTCCGCGTCACCAGGATGCCGCGGCGGGTGTCACGAATGAGATCCTCGGTCGAGGCGTCGCCGCCGGCCATGATGAAGTTGCCTGGCGCCGGGAGGGCATGCACCCCCTGCCGCTGGGCCCAGTACCGTGAGTAGTAGAGTTGTTGCACCACGCCGCGATCGATCCAGGTGGTCCGCTCCCGGGGCCGGCCGTCGCCCAGCCACGGCGAGACCGGCACATCGGGGTTGGTCGGGTCCGACGTAATGGTGATCCGCTCGTCCAGAAGCTGTTCTCCGACCCGCGTGCCGCCACCCGGGGTGGCCATGAAGTTGCGGCCCTCGTCGGCGCTCCTGGCGTTCAGGTTGAACACCATGTTCTGGAGCAGCCCCACGGAGGCCTCCGGCTCGAGGATCACGGTGTAGCGCCCAGGTTCGATGGCACGCGCGTCCCGGCTGGCCACGGCCTTCTCGATGGCGATGTCCGACGCCGCATCGGTGTCGAGCTTGGTGACGTCGTTGAAGTCGCGCCGCACGTAACCTGAGCCCAGGGCATCCGCAGTCCGGGCCGTGAGGGAGAAGTTCACGCGCGTGCTCGGGTTGTAGGCGAACAGCCCGTTGCTGTTGGCCATGGCGGCAAAGCCGGCGTTGTCCTGCAGGAACCCCGCGGCGGTACAATCCCGAGCTCCGGCACGCTCGATGCTGGCCGCGGCGGCCGTGGCCCGTGCGTCCGCGGTGATCGCTGCCGTGGCGTCGCTCCAGGTCTGCGATGCCAGGTATTCCTGCGGACCGAGCGGAGCAACGAATTCCTCATCTTCGGGGGCCAGTCGCGCCAGCTCTTCCGAGCGACGGACCACCCGAGCCAGGCTGTCGTCGTCGAACTCGTTGATGGTGGCCGTGCCGGACCGCTTCCCGAAATTGGATTGGACGACCAGCGACGTGTTCTCGTTGCGGCCGGCCGTGCTGACCGTGTTGCGGGCATAGCGGATGTTGCCCCGGACGCTGCCGTTGAGGTTGGCCTCACAGGCATCCGCGGTCGAGTGGGCGAGGACCTTTGCCAGGAGCTCGCGGGCTTCGGTTTCGCTGAGTCGGGGCATCAGATCTTCCTCGCAGTGTTGATCACGTTCACGCCGTCGAACCGGGCGGTGGCGGAGCCGTGCGAGACGGCGCTGGACTGGGACGGCTGGCCTTTGCCGTCGAAGAAGGAGCCACCCAGCCGGTAGTCGCTCTCGTCACAAATGGCGCTGCAGGCGTTCCAGAACTCCTGAGTGTTGGATTGATAGGCGACGTCACGCAGCTGGTTGGTGATGCGGCCGTTCTCGATCTCATAGAACAGCTTGCCGCCGAACTGGAAGTTGTACCGCTGCTGGTCGATGGAGTACGAGCCGTTGCCCACGATGTAGATGCCCTTCTCCACGCCGGAAATCATGTCGTCGACGCTGAGGGGCTCCCGGCCCGGGGCCAGCGACACGTTGGGCATGCGCTGGAACTGCACGGAGCTCCAGTTGTCGGCGTAGCAGCAGCCGTGCGACGCCTCCTCGCCGAGGATGTGTACCTGATCCCGGATGGCCTGATAGTTCACCAGGACACCGTCCTTGACCAGGTCCCAGCGCTTGGTCGGCACGCCCTCGTCGTCATAGCCCACGGCCCCGAGCGAGGTGGGCTGGGTCTTGTCGGCGAACAGCGTGACGAGGTCGCTGCCGTAGCGGAAGGACCCGGACCGCCACTTGTCCAGCGTGGCGAAGCTGGTACCGGCGTAGTTGGCCTCGTAGCCCAGCACCCGGTCGAGTTCCAGCGGATGGCCGACCGACTCGTGAATCGTCAGCCACATGTGCGAGGGCTCCAGCACCAGCGTGTACTGCCCCGGTTCCACGGACTTGGCGGTGATGGTGGCCTGGGCCTGCTCGGCGGCAAGACCGGCGTCCTCGACCATGTCGTAGTAGCGATCGTACAGCATGGTGGTCGGACCCTGGACCTTACCCTCCGGACGGGCCGACAGGTACTCGTACCCCATGCCGACCGGGGCGCTGAGCGAGCCGCGCGACTTGAACTCGCCGCTGGACTTGTCCACCGTCGTCACGTTGAACGTGGGCCACGTGCGGTGGATGTCCTGGTCGATGTAGGACCCATCGGTCGAGGCGAAGTACTTCTGTTCGTTGACCAGGAACAGCAGCGCGTTGATGAACGAGGCCCCGTTGGAGAGGGCGGCCTCACTGGCGGCTGCCAGCAGGTCGGCCTTCTCCGAAATGGGGACCTCGAAAGCGTTGATCTCGATCGGGGTCCGCCAACTGACCTCCCCCACCCCAGGTTGCGGGGCCAGCTGGACCGGTTCGGTCTGATAGCGCGAATTGGCCTTGGCGATGGCCGCCGCCTCGCGCGCCGCCCGGGTGATGCCCTCGACCGTCACGTCGTTCGTCGCGGCGAAGCCCCAGGTCCCGTCCACGATGACCCGGATGCCGGTGCCGAACGACTCGGTGCTGGTGATGTTCTGGATTCTGGTGTCCCGGGCGCTGATGAACTGATTGAGATAGCGCGCAATCCGGACATCGGCGTAGCCGGCCCCGTGGGCTCGGGCCTCTTCCAGGGCCGCATCCGCCAGCACCTTCTTGTCGGCGGTGGGGATGGGGGTCAGGGCTCCCGCCAGATCGGGCACGGGCTGCCCCCAGACAGGGATGCTGATGACGCCGGCGCCCATGCCGGCCAGGCGTACGAAATCTCTCCGTTCCACGAGGCGCTCCGGTGCGGATGGTGGGTGAGACGCGAGCCGGGAACGAGCCGCCGTCGTTGCAATCGACGACCGCCCCCTCTCTAAGGAAACGTAA
Organism: Gemmatimonadota bacterium; assembly: GCA_039587475.1. Taxonomy (GTDB): domain Bacteria; phylum Gemmatimonadota; class Gemmatimonadetes; order Gemmatimonadales; family GWC2-71-9; genus N074bin45. The sequence continues at coordinate 19,840 of JBDHIK010000060.1, forward strand.
CCAAGCCTGGAAAAGTTTTAGCTCCGGAAGGAGCCTTGCGCTAGGGGGCCGGCGCCGGCGCTGCGGGAGACTCTTCGAGCCACATCACGTGGGCGCCGCGCCGGTCCAGGACCTCGACCACCGACCCGCCGGTTTCCTGGAAGCCGCTCAACGTGCGGGTCGTGCCTTCGCTGCCCCCAATCGGGGCCCGCATACGCCAGCGCCGGATGACCCATCCGCCCCCGGGCATCTGGGCGAACGCCACGCTGCCCCCAGCCGATCTCGGCGGCACCCAATCGGACAGGTTGACGAAGGTGAACTCCAACCGATCCAGCGCCAGCGTGGGTTCGTCGATCCACAGGGCGCCCTCGATCCCCGGTTCGTTCCGGTCCTCCGACGGCCGGAACGCCAGACCAATCATGCCGGGACGCCCGTCATCCCGGGTCAGCCGGAAGCAATGTGCCCCCAGAAACCAGTCCGAAAACAGAATCGGCCCGTCAGGGCCGAAATACGTGGGCCCCAGACCGATGGAGCGCTGGAACCTGGAAGGAGGGCGTACGAAGCCCCAGCGTGCCAGCGTGTCGACCGGCGCGCTCCGGATGGGCCAGTTCCTCAGGACACTCCAGGAGGCCTGCTCTTCCAGGACGCGTCCGCTGGGATCGACTGTCCGCAGGTAGGTGCGCGTCCGGAAGCGGCGAAATGGACCCGACAGCGTCTGTTCCGTCAGCAGGAATGCCGTGCGGGCCTCCTGCATGAGGAGTGCGGTCGCCGCAGCGGAGCCTGGGTCGTTGCTGCAGGCTCCGCTGCCTTCCACGACGATGTCGTCCGGCAGGGTGACACGGTTGTGGGGAAGCGTGAGTGTGACATCGAGCACGCCGGCGCCCACCACGAGATCCCCGGATTCCCATGGCGCGTACCCGATCCGCAGGACGCGCACCCGGTGCTTCCCCTGGGCCAGGAAGTTGAACACGAACATATCACCAGGGCATCCGGTACCGGCACGCCTCCGTCCGCGCTGAGGAGCCGGCCGCGGACCGACTGCCCCGGCACGGCGGTGGGCCAGGCCAGGAGCAGCCCGAGGACCCAGCGGGTACTTCGGGAAATGGTCATGGTGTCGGAAGAAGGACGCCCCGGGCAGCGCGTGTCAAATAACGCCGCCCGGGGCACGTCAGGTCGTGAGGAGGGCTGACCGCGACGGGGGCACGAGGATCAGCGCCACCGCCCTTCCCGATTCACTCGTAGTGCAGGGCCTCCATCGGCTGGACCCGTGCCGCGCGCCGGGCCGGGAAGAAGCAGGCCGCCGAGGCGACCCCGGTCAGCATCAGCCCCACGGAGGCGAACGTGAGGGGATCGGTCGGGGCCACGCCGAACAGCATGGTGGCCAGGAGCCGGGTCAGGGCCAACGCGCCCGCCATGCCGACGAGGACGCCCACCAGGACCACGGACAAGCCCTGCTTGAGGACCATGAGGCTCACCTGGCCTTGTCTGGCCCCCAGCGCCATGCGGACACCGATCTCGCGGGTGCGCTGGCTGACCACGTACGACACGACGCCGTAGATCCCGACGGTGCCGAGCACCAGGGCCACGGCTGCTGCGAGGCCCAGCAGCAACATGGTGAAGGAGCTTCTTGCCGTATCGGCTCTGAGCACATCGGCGCCGGTGCGGACCGCGGCGATGGGAAGCTCGGCATTCAGGCCCCACACTTCCTGGCGCGCGGCCGGCATCACCGAAGTCGGCTCGACCGAGGTTCGCATCACCACCGTCATGGTGCCCTGGCGCGAAGCCAATTGCCCGGTGTCGATCGACACCTGAGGCCAGTACACGATGGTGGACGCGTCTTCCGCCACGCCATCGTCCCGCACGTCGGCGGCGATCCCGACGATGGTGGACCAGTTCGTGCGTTCTTCCGTGTCGATGCCGTTGGCGATGCGCCGTCCCAGCGCGGTACCGTCGGGCCATTCCTGGTCGGCGAACGAGCGGCTCACCACGACGGAGCCGGTCCGGTTTTCCAGGTCACTCCGCTCGATGGACCGGCCTTCCAGGATGGCAACACCTGCTGTCTCGAAGAATCCCGGCCCTACCCACTTGCTCCTGACCAGCGTGGGGAGCTCATCCTGGGCCGGAGGGTGATCCTCGGCCAGGACGGCCTGATTGGAATTATTGCCCGTCATCGGGAAGCTGTTGATGGTCCCCACGCTCTCCACGCCAGGGATGCTCGCCAATCGTTCGCCGAGGATTTGATGGAACCGGGCGACGGCAGGCCCATCGGGGTAGCTCGATTCCGGAAGGCTGACCCGGAACGTCATGAGGCCGTCGCCGACGAATCCGGGGTCCACGTTCCGTAACTGCCAGTAGCTCCGCGCCAGCAGGCCGGACCCCACCAGCAGCACCAGCGCCAGGGCCACCTGCGACACCACGAGGAGGTTCCGGGCCCGATGCGTTTCCCGGCCCGACGAGCTGGCCCGGCCGCCTTCTTTGAGTGCCGTGACCAGGTTGGGCATACCGTACTTCAGGATGGGCACCGCTCCGAAGAAGAGGCCGGCCAGGACCGAGATCCCCAGCGTGTAGCCCAGCACCGTGGCGTTCAGGCCGGCTCCCGCCAGGCGTGGGATGTCGAACGGGGTCATCCCCACCAGCACGCGGGTTCCGATGGCGGCCAATACCAGCCCACCGACGCCGCCCGCCAACCCGAGCAGTACCGACTCGGACAGGTACTGGGTGATGATGTCACGCCGTCCCGCGCCCAGCGCGGTGCGGACCGCGATCTCCTTTTGCCGCGCCTCGGCGCGCACCAGAAAGAGGTTGGCGACGTTGGCCGTGGCGATGAGCAGGACGAAGCCCACCGTGCCGAGCAAAATCCACAGCGCGTTGGCAATGTCACCGATGATGGCCTCGTCGAGTGGCTCCACGAAGGCGGCCATGCGGGCTTCCTCCATGATGCCGCGGTTGATCTGACCGGGGTAGGCATCGGGGAGCGTCGCCAGGATGCGGTTGAGATCTGCCGCGGCGGCCTCGTAGGTGACCCCTTCCTTCAGGCGGGCCACCGCCTCGAAGGAGAAGTTGGCGTTGCCCAACGTGGCCGGGTCGAACCGGTGCTGGAGCCACACCTCGACGTCCTCGGAGGGGTAGTCGAACGTCGCCGGCAGGACGCCGACGATTTCGTAACTGGTGCCGTCCAACTCGATGAGTTGGCCCAGCACCCGCGCATCGGCGCCGAAACGGCTGCGCCACAGCTCCTCGCCCAGGATGACGACGTCGGGCGATCCCCAGACGTCGTCCTCCGGCGAGAACAGTCGGCCCAGGATCGGCGTCGCCCCGAGGACGCGAAATGCCGGCGAGGTGGCAGATCCGGCACCAATCCGGCTGGGGTCGCCAGTGCCCGTCAGATTGAGGGCGAATTCGTTTGTCAGGCCGACGTCAACAAAGGATTGATGCTCGGCGCGGTACAACGTGTAGGTGGTGTTGGACTGCTCGAACTGTTCCAGGTCCAGGCCCGGCGCCGTGTGCCACAGCATCACCACCCGGTCCGACTCCGGGTAGGGGAGCGGGCGGAGCAGCACCCCCTCGACGACGCTGAAGATGGTGCTGTTGGCTCCTATGCCGAGGGCCAGGGTGCCCAGGGCGATGGCGCTGAAGACCGGGGTCTTCAGGAGCTTGCGGACGGCAAGACGCAGCTGGTGGGTCGAGGGCACGAGGGGCTCCGGGATGGGGTTCGTTCGTTCACCGGGCCCCTGTACGGGATGACGTTTCAGGATGTTTCATGGTGAGACGGTACGTCCCAATCATGTCACTCCCACGAGCGGAAGCACGCCCGGACACAGCCTAGGGAACCACCGGGTTCCCGATTCCAATCCCCCGCCGTACTTTCAAGGTCCGTTTGCCTTCAAACTGAATTCAACACGCCTTCGCAATCACCGATTGAGGAGATACTGATGCGACGTTTGTTCCCGCTCGCCGTTGCCCTGGCCCTCGGCGGATTTTCCGTGGCTGCCGCGCAGGACATCGTCCACGACGCCGAGTACTACATCCTCGAGGCCCAGAACCGCGCCGCGTGGCAAGTCGAGGATGAGGCTCTCGACGCCAGGTTGGCGGAGCTGCGCGCCAAGCACGGCACGCCGCCCAACATCATCCACGTCATGTGGGACGACACGTCGTTCGGGGACGTCGGCATTCCGGCCATCAGCAAGATCCGCGGCTTCGAGACGCCGTCCATCAACAGAATGGCCGAGGAAGGCATCCTGTTCACCCGCATGTACACCGAGATCGGCTGTACACCCAGCCGGGCCGCTGTGCTGACAGGACGCCTGGCGATCCGGAATGGTATGTACCGCATCGGATTTCCCATTGAGTACACGGGGATGTCGGGTGACGAGGTCACCACGGCGGAAGTCCTGTCGCAAGCGGGTTACGCGACGGCCATGTACGGCAAGGCGCACCTGGGCGACATCGAGCAGAGCTACATGCACAACCAGGGCTTCGACGAAACCCTGTTCGGCGTCTACAATCAGGTCTTCAGTCTCTTCAATGAGGTCGGCGAAGCGGCCAATGCCATCATGGGCCTCAAGCGGGAGATGTTGCCGCCGGATCCGTACCGGCTGGACAACACCTTCGAGGCACGCGGCTATGTCGGGTACATCGAGGGTCGCAAGGGAGAACAGGGACAGGAGTGGGGTGGCACGTCGAAAGACGACTTCGACGCCTTCGACCCAGAGACCAAAGTCCGTGCCCTCGACTTCATCCGGCGGAACGCGGCGTCCAGCACTCCATTCTATGTGGCGTGGTGGCCGATGCTGACGTCATTCATCCCCAGCCCACGAAAACTCACGCCGGCTCGCGGACTCTACACCGACGCCATGCAGTACAACGTCGACGCCTTCATCGGTGAGCTGATGGATGAGCTCACCAGACTGGGTATTGCCGAGAATACCCTGCTGGTCGTCATGGCGGACAACGGCCCCATGGCGCACAACCCACCGCCGGGTCTGGGCATGACCGAGACCATCTTCCGCGGCGGCAAGGGCGATTTCCTCGAGGGCGGGGTGAGGGTACCGGCCTTCGCCTGGTGGCCGGGCACCATCGCCCCGGGACAGATCGTGGGCGACATGATCCACGAAGTCGACCTGTTCACGACCTTTGCCCGGCTGGGCGGGGCCCTCAACGCCGTCCCCACCGACCGCATTATCGACGGCCAGGACCAGACCCCCCTGTTCATGAACGGCGATACCCATGGCCGGCGGGACTACGTTTTCATCTATCAGGGGCCCAACTTGGGCGCCACCGTCAAGGGCCAGGTCAAGAAGCACTGGATTTCGCCCGATCCGACGGCCGCCAGCGGCATCGGCGCCGCGTATTACGATCTGCTCAGTGACACGCGGGAGAAGAACCCCATTTTGGTCAATTTCCTCCACGTCAACGAGGCCTTCAACCGTATGCGGGCGCGCCACGAGCTGTGGAAGCAGCGCTACCCCGATTCGGAGCGGGCGCATGGGCCGGCCTTTACCGGGCTGTCCAATGCCCGGCCTGAAACGGTGGCGTTGTCACAGCCTCCGGTGAACATGCAGGACCTGCCATTCGATGTGATGCAGTACCTGCAATACGAACTGCCGTGGGAGTACGAGGTCGACCCTGACGTTGGGAACTAGCAACCGTCAGTAACAAGCCGCAAACACGACACCGAGCCCCTGGCCTTGTGACCAGGGGCGTCCGGTAGAAGGAGCATCATCCAATGAGAGTCCTGCGTATCCTCACTGCTCTCCCACTCATCCTGGCGCTCTTCTCCGGTTCCGCGCTTCATGCCCAAAGCGGCGACATGGAGGTCGACGACATCGTCGCCGAGATGACCGAGGCGCTCGACCTGAGCGAAGAACAGACGACCGAGGTGACTCACCACCTGCAGCAGCTGGCGGTCGACATGGACGCCGCCACGGCCAAGGCCGAGGACGAGGAACCCGACACCCAGCAGATGATCGGCGACGTCAAGTTCGCGCGGGAGACCTACCAGAAGAGCATGCAGGAGACGCTCACCGAAGAGCAGTGGACGGCCTACACGGCGATGATGGACCAGATCTTTCAGGAGATCGCCGAATCCATCGCCGAGCTTCGGATCACCGATCTCCGGGCGCCCCTGTCCTTGACGGACGACCAGGCCGAGGCGTTGAAGCCCGTTATGGGGACTGCCGTCCGGGGCGTGGTGGCCACCATCTTCGAGTACGGCGATAAGCGCATGGGCGTCCGAACGAAGCTGGCCATGGCCAACAAGCTCAAGAAGATCCAGGCCGACATGCAGGCGGGGATGAACGGCATCCTCACGCCGGAGCAAATGCAGCAGTACGAAGCGTGGAAGGAAGCCCAGAAGAGCGAAAGTGGCTGAGCGGGTCGTAAGGCGCCTCGTCCCGTTCGTCCTGGTGGCGCTGGCCGCGGGGGCGTGCGGCCCCGCGAGTGATCCGACGCCAAGTGTGGGCGAACACGCTCGCGCCGTCCCGCTCGAGGGCCAGGCCAACTTCCGTGACATCGGCGGCTACCAGACCGCCGACGGCCGGACGGTGCGCTGGGGTGAGGTGTACCGCTCGGGACGCCTGGACCGGCTGTCGGACTCGGACGTTGACCGGGTGGATTCACTCGGCATCCGAACGGTGGTCAACCTCCTGACCCCGGCCGAGATCGAGCACGAAGGACCGACCGCCTGCCGGAAGGCGTGCGGGAGATCCCCCTTCCCATCGCCAGCGGCAATGCCGAAGAGCTCGCCGCGGTCGTGAACCAGGCCCGGCGCACCGGCGACTTCTCCCTGCTGCCGCCGACCATCAATCCCGAAATCCACCAGCTCCTCATCAACGAGGCCCAGGCCGAGTACGCCGCCCTCCTGCGCGCGGCGGCCGACCCGTCCAAGCGGCCGCTGGTGCTGCACTGCTCGCACGGCATCCACCGCACGGGCACCGCCACCGCCGTCCTCCTCTCAGCCCTTGGCGTCCCGTGGTATACGGTGCGGGAGGATTACCTGCTGTCGAACCAATACCGCGCCGAGGAGATCGAGCACCGGTTGGGCCAGCTGCGGGAGATGGCCGCGGCGGCCCAAGGCGTGGCACCTGAGGACGTGGACATGTCCGGGGCCAACGCCTTCTATGTGCTGGAGGGGAGTTACATCGACGCCTCACTCGACGAAGCGGTCACTCGCTACGGTTCGATGGCCTCATACATTCGTGAGGGCTTGGGCGTCAGTGACGAAGAATTGGCCGGACTGCGAGCATCGCTGCTGGAAGACACCACGGAGTGAGACTCCAGGTGCTGGGGGTGGGGCTGGCCCTCTCCCTTTCCCCACCGCTGTCTGTATACGCGCAGGATGCTGATGAGGAAGACAAGCTCCCCAGCCTCGAGGAAATCGATCGGCAACTCAACAATCCGCTGACCAGTCTGTGGTCGATGACCCTGCAGGACAACTTCGGTGTCGTCCGCGGCACGATGGTGGACGGGTCGGCCAATACCAACGTGCTGTTCTTCCAGCCGGCGCTCCCCATCCCCGTCGGCCGCGACAAGATCTTCATCGCTCGACCGATGATGATCTGCACCACACCGAGCATGGTGAGCAATCCGGCGTTGGCGCGGGCCTGCGACAGCCAAGAATCCGGCATGGATGCAACCTCCTCGAGGGTGGAAACGAATGATCAACTCGGTCTCTCCGGGACGACCGCGACCGGCCCGCCAGAAGAGGGAACGCACCTCTCCGTCGTCCCCCTCCTCCGCGAGCTCGGCCTCCCATTCCCGCTGCGGTATGGAGGGTTGCTCCTCCGCTACTTGGGCATCTGCTTGATCATCTCGGACACCGCATGGGTAAGGCGTGTTCGCACGGTGTCGTCGTCCGGATGGCCCTGGACGTTGCCGGTGGCCGTTCCCATCCAGGCGAGGTTCCCCGAGGCATTGTCCACCAGCACCAGCACCAGGGCGCCCTTGGGGATAGTGGCCATCTTGGCGGAATCGACGTACTCCATGTTGATCCCGGTGCCGATGGAGGCCAGCAGGTCCGAGTCGGTGGCCTGGCGCGTCAGTCCCCGTTTCTGGAGCGCGGTGTCGATCTGGGCCACCATGAATTCCACGGCGTTGAACCCGGGCGCGCTCCAGTGGCCGTCGGGGTCGTTGAGGACGGTCGTGGCGTCACCCCAGTCGTAGGTCTGGTAGCGGGAGAAGTCGGAAGCCGGCCCCACTTCGCTCTCGACGGCGATATCCTTCGTCACCGACGAGCAGGCGAGGAGGAGCGGCAACACGAGTACCACGGGGTTGGGTGTGCGCAAGATTCAGCTTCCGTGAAGGTGTGCCTGATGCGGACGATGACTAGTCAGGGCCCGTGCTATGAAGCGGCCCTGAATCTCCCATGAGGATCTCCGGCGTCCTAGCCGGGCGGCGCCCCTCCCCCAGTGGGGGAACCACAAAGGGCTGGCATCCCAACATCGTGGACGCAAGCCCTGGTCTCAACTCCTACTCACTCCCCTGAGTTCACTGCTACTGCGCACTGCCACCTGCGTACGCCGCACTCACTCGTCCGCAAACACTTGATCCCACTCCTGGGGAGAGAGGAGATCCACCAGCTGGCGGCGCCACTCGATTCCCTTTTGGGCGGCCGATATGTAATCCCACCTGACCTCTGCCGCCAACGGCACGAGAGAGTCGACCGGCATGTCATGGCCCTTGAGGACATTGAAGAACGCGTCCAACTGATCCTGCACGTCCTTGCCATAGTCCTCGATGCCCTCCAGAGACTGCTTGTACAGGTCCAGGATCGAATCCCGACGCGCGCCTTCGGGGACGGCCTGCTCCACCCGCTGGGAGAAGTCGAAGGGGAGGAGCTGAAGGCCCCCGCCACCCCCGAACAGCATCAATACGGCCGCGATGATCATCCTGACCTCCTAATTGCCGATGAGGCGCTCGTCGCGCCCACTGATTTCTGCCCACTCGTTGGCGAACGTGA
>JBDHIK010000210.1:0-3473 GCA_039587475.1 Gemmatimonadota bacterium
TCTCCCACCCGGTACACCGCTCCGGCGCCGGAGCGGGTCACCAGGTCGGCCACCGCCCCCTCAGCGACCGACACGACCGGAACCCCTGAGGCCATCGCTTCCGTCGCACTGAGGCCAAACGTCTCCGCCGGCCCTGGGGCCAGATAGATGTCGGCCGCAGCGATCGTAGCGGCGACCCGATCCCGGTCTGCCTCGAAGGGGTGCCAGCGGATCCGGTCATGCCCCGCCACGAGCCGTTCCAGCCGGGCGCGGTTGGGGCCCTCGCCCATCACGACCAGTGTCGCCTTGGGCGCGTGGGCGGGATCCGACCAGGCGCGGACGGCGACGTCGAGACACTTCTCCTTCGCGAGGCGGCCGACGTAGAGGACGACCGGTTCGTCCGGCCATCCCAGCCTGCGCCTGACAGCGGCCACCGTGTCCGCACTGGCTGGACGGAAGCGCTCGAGATCGACACCGAGTGGGACACAGGACACGTGATCGACGCCTGCCAGGCGCAGGTCGGCAACGGCACGTTCCGAAGCCGCGACGACTCGGTCGGCGCGCCGGGCCACGGCGGCCACATATGTCCTGGCGACCCCGGCGCGCCAACGGTGACGTGGTGGTGTCTCCAGGGACCGCGGGGCGGTCAGTCGGATCAGATTGCTGTGGTAGTACCAACAGACAGGGGCGCGGTGGCGGCGGTTGGCCCGGGCCACCAGCCACGGTACCAGCAGCGGACTCCCCACCTCGATGACATCCGGGCGCTCGTGTTCGATGATGCGCTGGATGGCACGAACGGCGATCAGGGCCCGGTACTGCGACTGAAACGGGATGGTCGGACTCCGGACCCGATAACAGCGGACACCGGCCGTCTCGACGATCTCGCTCCGCGGGCCGGGCACCACCATCGTCTGTCGATGGTCCGCGTGGCGGTCGACGTATCGCGCCTTTTCCAGCAGGTACGTTCGGATCCCACCGGTCGTCGGCCCAAAGTACTTGGTGATGTCCAGAACGTGGAGGCGGGCGTCGGGTCTGAGCGGAGCGGGTAACGGCCCCCGGCGGAGATCGGTGATGGCCTCACCGGGGCCGTCGGCGATGCCCCCGATCGACGCCGCGGGGATCGTCAATCGGAGCAATCCCCCAGCGGGTATACCGTGCCGCAATTCCCGCAGGGGTTCTTGCACCCCCAGGGGGTGCGGCGCACCGGAAAGCCGCATCGGTTACAGGCCGGAGCATCAACGATCTCCCCGGGGCGCGGGCGTGCCGCGACTGATCCTGCATCTGAATCCAGGTCAGGCAAGGGGCACGACTCCGGTGACGTAAGGATTGTGGAGCCGTTCGTCGCCGATGGTCGTGGGCGGACCGTGGCCGCTGTAGACGACCGTATCGTCGGGCAGCGTCATCAGGTGTTCCCGGATGGACGCGAGGAGTGCGCCGGCATCCCCGCCGGGCAGGTCGACCCGGCCGACCGACCCCTGGAACAGTACGTCGCCGCCGAACACGATGCCGTCACCGATCAGGCAGACGTGGCCAGGCGAGTGTCCGGGCGTGTGGCGCACGTCGAACCGGAATCGGCCGACCGTGAGGGTGTCGCCAGCGGCTAGGTCCTGGTCAGGGACGGGCAGCGGATCGACCTTGAGTCCGAGCCACTGCGCCTGCTCCGCCGCATGGTCGTACAGCGGCCGGTCAGCGGGATGCAGCAACACTGGAACGCCGGTGGCGGCCTTGACCGCGCCGACCCCCATGACGTGATCGACGTGGGCATGCGTCAGCCAGATGGCCTCGAGTCGCCAGCCGCGTTCGTCAATCTCCCGCAGAAACCGGTCGGCCTCCTCACCCGGGTCGATGAGCACCGCGCCTCCGGAAGCCGGGTCGGCCACGAGGTAGGCATTCTCCTGGTACTGCCCGTTCGGGATCGGGACCACCACGGGACCATCGGACGCACCGGTCATACGGCTTCGACGACGCTCTCCTGGGCGCGCTCTTTCAAGTACTTCTCGATGGCAATGACCGCGGTGGTGGCGTCACCCACGGCGGTGGTGATCTGCCTGGTGACCTGGACCCGGAGGTCGCCCGCCGCGTACAGGCCCGGAATCGACGTCTGCATGGACATGTCGGTCACGACGTAGCCTGCCGCGTCGTGTTCGTAGTGATCCTTGATGAGCCAACTGTTCGGTGTGAAGCCGATGAACACGAACACGCCTCCAACGGGAAGACTGCTCGTTTCACCCGTCACCGTGTCCTCCAGCGCCAGCTGCGTCACACCACTCGGAGCGCCTTCGATCTCGGTGACGACCTTGTTCCAGACCATCTCGATCTTCGGATTGGCGAACACCCGTTGCTGCAACAGTCGCGAAGCGCGCAACTCATCCCGCCGGTGGATGATGTACACCTTGGAAGCATACTTGGTGAGGTAGTCTGCCTCTTCCGCGGCGGCGTCCCCACCGCCCACGACCGCCAGAACCTCGCCCTTGAAGAAGGCCCCGTCACAGACCGCACAATACGATACCCCTCGTCCGGCGTACTCGACCTCTCCGGGAACTCCCAGCTTGACCGGCGCTCCGCCGGCGCTCAGGACCACCGCGGGCGCCCGAAAGACATGGGAGCGCGTGGTCGTGACTGAGAAGACCCCATCGCTTCCCTTCTCGATCGACTCCACATCCTCCTGGCGGATATCGGCCCCGAACTTCTTGGCGTGGTCGGCCATTCGTTGGGCCAGCTCGCGGCCGAGAATGCTCTCGAACCCGGGATAGTCTTCGATCAGTTCGGTATTGAGGAGCTCGCCCCCGGGAATGCCGCGTTCGAGCAGCACGGTGTCGAGCATGCCGCGTCCGGCATACAGGGCGGCGCACAGCCCGGCGGGGCCGCCGCCGACGATGATGAGATCGTGTTGGGATGTCGTGGTCATGAGTGGTACCGGTGCGAAGGGTCCGTGGTGGGTACTCGGTGATGCAATATAATCCGCGTCCCGGCAGTTCCCGGCCTCAAACCGGCGGCCCCAGCCGCAGCAGGTTGACGGCCCCATGGCAGGCGGACACCGTGCCCACCAGGACGTCGGCCGGCCCCTCCCGGCCCGTCTCCGCCACACATCGGTCTCCGTGCACCACCTGGCTGACCGGCACCGCGCCGACGCCGAAGACCACGTGTCGGCACTCGAACACCACTGCGGCGCCGCCGCCAGCGGCCGACCGCACGGCCTCAGCCATGTCCCAGGTGCGTGGGCCCCGGGTCACCGGACAGATGTGGGGCTCGATGCAGTGGGTGGGACACAACCAGTCGGCGTAAGAGACGTAGCGCGTGTCGTCCGGCGCCACCGTCTCGTACGGGGTGCCGAGCGGGGCGGCCAACGGAAGAACGTCGACGGCCCGGTCCGGCTCCCGGGCGCGGGCCCGTCGGATCAGCCAGTCGAACAGCAAGTGGGGCATGAGGGGCGAGGGAACGATCAAATCCCGCGGCCCTCCGTGGTCCAGGTACCCGTCGAGGTACTCGGCCCA
>JBDHIK010000061.1:0-16489 GCA_039587475.1 Gemmatimonadota bacterium
GCCCGGTAGGCGTTCTCGGTTCGTTGTTGGTCATAATCGACGCTGCTGTAGTAATAGGCGGTGGCCAACTGGCGCTCACGTTCGGGGAGACGGTCGCGCAACTGGTAGGCCCGGGTGATGGCGTCGACGACTTCTTGGTCGTCACCCAGGTTGTTCCCCATCACCACACCGAGCCGGCGCCACGCCATGGCAAACGTGCTGTCCTCGGCCAGCGCCGCCCGGAGCAACTCGATACCCCGTTCGATGTCGCCATCGGTCACCGCCACATTGGATTCTCGGTAGAGGCGGAGTGCTTCGAGGGACGACGTGCTGACCATGTCGAGTCGGTCGGTGGTACGGATGCTCTTGAGTGATTCTCCCACCCGTTCGCGAAGCTTTCGCGAGAGACGATCCACCGCACTGATGATCTCGCCGTCATCATCCGCGGTCTCCCGGTGTGCCGTGAGCACCGACCCGTCACGGGCAGCGACGACCTTGGCGGACAGGACGAACCCCTGGCCCAGGGTACTGATGTCGCCCACCACCATGGCCTTCGCGCCTTCACGCTCGGCGATTTCCCTCGCGGTTTCCTCATCGACGGCTGAACCGGGATCACGCTCCATTCGCTCCAGAGCACTCCGGACTTCACTGTCATCGAGCAGCTTCACCACCGGCGATTGCGACAGGTCGATCCGCAATGCTTCGGTGACCGAGGCTCCCAGCATCGGATCGGACGTCCGGTTCTCGAAATCGGCCAGGACCAGCTTGTCCCGCTCGCCCAGGACCCCGGAGGTGATGAGGGTCGCAGCCGGGCCAATCCCCATGGCCCGCATGACGGCGTAACCGCCGGTCACGGCCCCGAGGCCCGCGAACGCGCCGAGGCCGCCCAGAATGGCCCGGCGCCAGGTGAACCAGCCATGCAGGCCCTTGTCGACTCCGGAGTCGTAGATCCCCGTGGCCTGCTGTACGGCGCGGCGCTTCTCGGCGATGGCCAGCACGCCGACCGCCGCCAACACGAAGAGCGCCGCCACGCGGACCGGATGCGCCTCCCTGGCCACGGCCTGGAGATTGACGGCATCCACCGGCCGGGTCGAGGTCGGTGTCACTCCGCCGCTGGCCGGGGTCACGCCGCCGCTCCCGGCCAGGGCTTCCAGCTGGGGAATCAGTTCATCGGCCTTCTGCCAGCGATCGGCGGCGCGCTTCTCCAGGCAGCGCATGATGACATCCACCAACGGTTGAGGCACCGTGGCGCGATAGGCCGACAGCGGTTCGGGCGCCTGGGTGACGTGCGCCGCCAGCACCGATTGGGGATTGGGGCCGGCAAACGGTGGCCGCCCGGCAAGCATCTCGTAGGCGACGACGCCCACGGCGTAGAGGTCGGCGCGGTGGTCGGTGTGGGGATCGGCCGAGGCCTGCTCGGGCGCCATATAGGTTGGCGTGCCAAGGGCCACGCCCAGGGAGGTCAGGGAACTCCGGCCCGACTCGGCCACCGCCTTGGCGACACCGAAGTCGGTCACCACGGCGTGGCGCCGCGACAGCATGATGTTCTCGGGCTTGATGTCCCGGTGCACGATGCCCTGGCTGTGTGCGTAGTCGAGGGCGTCGACCACCTCGCGCAGGATGCTCAGCGCCTCGCCGATCGGCAACTCGCCCTCGCGCTCCAGCTTCTGGCGCAACGACTCACCCTCGATGAACGGCATGATGTAGTACAGCAGGTCGCCCGAGGCGTCGGCCGTGAGCAACGGCACCACGTGCGGGTGCTGCAGCTTGGCGGCCAGCTGAATCTCACGGCGGAAACGGTCGATACTCACCCCGGCGGCCATCTCGGGGGGCAGCACCTTCACCACCACCTTGCGGTCGAGTTCGACCTCGCGGGCCTGGAACACCCGGCTCATGCCGCCGCCAGGCATCTCGTGTTCGATGTGGTACTGCTCGCCCAAGATTCCCCTGAGCCGATCGATGAGTTCGGCCATGGTCAGGGAGTGGGGTTGGAAGCGGGTCGCTGAAGGGGGAACGGCACGTTCACCCGGAGGTTACCTGGCATGGGGTCTCTGTTCAGAGGCAATCGAAGGGACGGCCCTAAGAATGGGCCATTCGGCCGGCGTCGGCAAGCGACGGGCTCGCCCCATGGCCACCCCGGTTTGTGCCCTCCAGCAAGAGGTGGCTATCCTTTGAGGATTGGGTATTTCCGAGGTCCACTGCACGAGGTCTCCATGAGCTCACGTTCCCTGCTGCACCGACTGGCCGCCATCATCGCCTTCGCCGCCGCTGCCGCCCCGGGTGCGGCCCAGACGGCGCGGCCAGCCGCACCGGCCATGATCGGTTTCGGCACCGCTCTGGCCATCGACGGCGGTGACATCCTGGTCAGTCGCACCGGGATGTCCTCGTTCATTCCGCTCAAGGCCGACCGGGCGGGGGCGGTGCATGTCTTCCGCCACGGCGACGACGGCTGGCGCGAGGTGGCCCTCATCACCGCCTCCGAAAGCGAGGTCGGTGACGAGTTCGGCAGCGCCATGGCGCTGGGTGGCGGCACTCTGGCGGTGGTGTCTCCCGAGGTCGACGACGGCGCCGGGGCGGTCTATCTCTTTACCAAGGACGGCGAGACTTGGCGGCAGGAGGCCAGGGTTGTGGCCACGCCGCCGGGTGACAGTGTCCCGGCCGAGGCCTTCGGGGCCACGGTGGCCGTCCACGGTGACTGGCTCTTCGTGGGTGCGCCGAGGCAGGATCGGGCGGCGGGAGCGGTCTACGTCTTCCGCCGCGGCGACGACGGCACCTGGCAGCAGGAAGCCATCCTCGCCGCCGACGACGGTGCGGCGCGCGACCGGTTCGGTGAGGCGCTGGCCTTCAACGGCACCGATCTGGTCGTGGCCGCCCCGCGCGCGGAACGGCGCCGGGGCCGGGTCTACGTGCTGCGGTACGACGAGTCGGCGTCCGCCTGGCAGGAGGTCGCCCGGTTCGAGTCGCCCTTCGAACGCCCCCTGCGCTTTGGGACGCGCCTGGCGCTGAGCGCGGACTACCTGGCGGTGGGGCCGGGGTCGCGGGCCAACCAGAACGGTATCGCCATGTTCGTGCGGGACGGCGACGTCTGGTCGGACGCCGGCTCCGCCATGCCCGACTCCAGCGCCGGCCAATCCTTCGGGCGCGCGCTGGCCATTTCCAGCAACGAGCTCTGGGTCGGCGAGCCGGGCCACTACGGGCAGCGGGGCCAGATGCATCACTTCGTCCGGGACCGCGACGGAGCGTGGGATCACCACGACCCGATGGCTCCGGCGGACCTGGGGCCCAATACCGCCTTCGGCGCCACACTGAGCGCCACGTTCGATCTCCTTGTCGTGGGCGCGCTGGGCACCGACCTGGCGATGGGCGCGGGGCACGTCTACCGGCGCACCGGCGACGGCTGGATTCCCGACGGCGTGCTGGCGGACCAGTTCGACGACATGACGGCCATGGTGGGCGAGGAGGTGCGCTGTGAAGAGGGCATGGCCGGCCCCTTCGAGTGCACCGACGTCGAACTGCTGTCCTTCGTGCCGCCCAGCGACCTCGGTGCGGAGCGCGGCGTGTTCGTCAACGACCTCTGGGGCTGGACCGATCCGGAGACGGGGCGGGAGTACGCCATCGTCGGGCGCGTGGACGCCACGGTCTTCCTCGACATCACCGATCCCACCAACCCCGTGTGGGTCGGTGAGCTCGCAATGCACGAGGGGTCCCGGGCCAACTTCTGGCGCGACATCAAGGTCTACAACGACCACGCCTTCATCGTGGCGGACGGCGCCGGCCCGCACGGCATGCAGGTCTTCGACCTGCGGCAGTTACGCGACGTGACCGACGCGCCGGCCACGTTCGCCGAGACCGCGCACTACGACGGCATCGCCTCGAGCCACAACATCGTCATCAACGAGGAGACGGGGTACGCCTTCGCCGTGGGCGCCAGCGGGGGTGGGGAGACCTGCGGTGGCGCGCTCCACATGATCAACATCCAGGATCCCGCCAACCCGACCTTCGCCGGCTGCTACGCCGACACCAACGCCGGCATGCGAGGTACTGGATACACCCACGATGCCCAATGCGTCGTGTACCATGGGCCGGATGCCGAGCACCAGGGCAAGGAAGTCTGCTTCGGCTCCAGCGAGAACGCCCTGACGATTGCCGACGTGAGCGACAAGAACGCCCCCCTGGCCCTGTCCACCGGCCGCTATCCCAACGCGGTCTACGCCCACCAGGGCTGGCTCACCGACGACCATCGCTACTTCTACATGAACGACGAGGGCGACGAGCTGTCGGGCGAGCTTCCGGGGACGCGCACCCTCATCTGGGACGTGTCCGATCTCGACGACCCGGTCATGGTGCGGGAGCACTTCGGTGTCACGCGGGCCAGCGACCACAACCTCTATGTCCGCGGCGACCTGATGTACCAGTCGAACTACGTGAGTGGCCTCCGCGTGCTGGACATCACGGACCCGGAGCACCCGGTGGAAGTGGCCTTCTTCGACACCGTTCCCTACGGTGACAACGAACCCGGTTTCGGCGGCAGCTGGAGCAACTACCCGTACTTCGAGAGTGGCACCATCGTCGTCACCAGCTCGCGTGAAGGCGTGTTTCTCCTCAAGAAGCGGCCGACGGAAATGACCCCCTGATGGAGGCCGGGCAGGCCGGGACCGGCCTGCCCGCTAGTGCCGCGCCTCCAGAGAGGTCGTCGGCTTGCGCAACATTTGTTCGGTGAAGTCCAGTCGCTGCTCCAGCGCCATCAATCTGCTGGTGTGGTGATCGAACAGGCGGTCTACACGCCACTCAAGATCCTCGAGAGCACCGCGCAGGCGGTCCATTTCGCTCTGGGACTCGGCGCGCCGCCGGTCGGTGGCCTGAAGCACCGTTCGGACCGCCACGACCGCGAAGACGCCGACGATCAGGGCCGACGACACCCGGGCCCCCGATTCCAGCAACATCAACCCTTCTGGCGACATGGGCGGCTACCTCCTCGGACGGGAACCTCCCATCCCTGCCTCAAGGTAGCACTAAACGTTCCACAGTGCAACATGTATTTGGAACGTATCCCATTAACTCCTTATCTATAAATCGTTTAGCCACTGCCCGCCCACACAGCTTTCGCCGATGACAGAGGCATCGGCCCCCGTGACGAAGGCTGCCAGCAGGCTATCGGGATCCCAACCCGCCAATGGCCCGGCATCGAGGTCGAGGGTCGTGAAGTCGGCCAGGGCCCCTGCGGCGATGCGCCCGGCATCGATCCCAAGTGACCGGGCCCCGTTGACGGTAGCCAGATCCAACAGGGATCGGGCCACAGCCCCGTCAGCCCCGCGCAGCACCCCTCGGCGTTCATGCGTAAGCCGTTGACCGTACTCGACCCAGCGCATCTCTTCCTGCATGGAGATACGGGCGTTGGAGTCGGTCCCCAGACAGATTCGCCCACCCGCCCCCACGACATG
The DNA here is from genome assembly GCA_039587475.1 of Gemmatimonadota bacterium. Lineage (GTDB taxonomy): Bacteria > Gemmatimonadota > Gemmatimonadetes > Gemmatimonadales > GWC2-71-9 > N074bin45. The sequence goes on from JBDHIK010000061.1 coordinate 5,421, forward strand.
CACGAGGTCGGGGATGCCGTCGCCGAGATTGGCCTCTGTGGTGGGACAGATGCACACGGTCCCTCCGCGAGCCAGGAAGGTCTCCATGTCTTCCGACCGGGTATGGGTGCAGTGCACCCCCGTCACGTTCTCCGTCGACTGGCACAACTCGTTGAGCAACTGCATCGGCGGGCGGCCGTAGGCTTCGATGCATTCCGCCACCTCCTGCCGTTGCTCCTCGATGTGCAGGTGGAACACCATCCCTCGCCGCACTGATTCGGTGTGAAGCGCCACAAGGTCTTCCAATGGCACGGCCCGAAGGCTGTGCGCCACCACCCCCAGGGTATGACGACTGGAATCCAACGACTCGGCAAGCTCATCGAGGTTGTGCCAATAGGCGTCGAGATCGTCGGTGGCAAACCTCTGCTGCGCGTCGTTGAGCGGCTGACCGATCGCGCCTGTTCGGTAGTACGCGTTGAGAAGAACCAGCCGGATGCCCGCCTCCCGGGCGGCGCGAACGACTGTCCGGTCCAGCGCGAAGTCTCGCCCCCGTCCCCCGTGGTGGAAGTAGTGGAACTCGCCGACCGTGGTGATACCGGCCTGGAGCATCTCACGATACGCCTGGAGACAGACATCGAAGAAGGCCTCTTCGTGCATGGTCTCCACGAGGCCATACATCGCCTCGCGCCAGGTCCAGAACGATCCCGCACCGCTGGGAAACCGTTCCCCGCGACCCCGGAGCCCCCGCTGAAAGGCATGCGAGTGGACGTTGACCATCCCGGGGAGGAGGGCCCGACGACGCAGTCGCTTCGTCGCTCGACCTCCGAGGGGGCCGACGCGCTGGATCACACCACCGTCGATTTCCACCTGAACGCCGGATTCGAACGACGTCCCGGTCCAAGTCAGATCGGCCTCGATGATGTCGGACATGTGCAGCCTGGAAAGAAGCGGGTGTATGAGAGCGAAGTCTAGCCGGCAGCCGGGGCCGGGCAACACGCGTCCTGTATCACGTCCTCGAGAACGACCTCCCCTCTGACCAGATCCCCCTCGGGGATCCACTCGTCGGGCTTGTGCGCCGTATCCATGTTGCCCGGACCAAATACCACACAATCGAAATCGGCTCGAGACAACCAGCCGGCATCGGTAGCGAAGTACACACTCCGCGACTCCGATTGTCCCACGCTGCGGCACAGCAGGCGATAGAGATCATTGTCTTCGGGCAATAGCATCGGCGGACTCTCGTTGAGAACTTCCAGGCGGAAGGCTCGACCCGGCAGCGCCGTCGCCACGGTGTCGTGGACCCGTTCGACCACCGGCCCGCTGGTCATCCCCGGCAGCAGCCGGATGCCGACGTCGAGGGAGCAATGATCGGGAATCACGTTGGTCGCCGAGCCACCGGCGATCCGCGCGACGTTGAGAGTCACGAACGGAACCTGCTGGAACTGGTCGCTGTGTTGCGAAGATTCGTGCTCCATGGCCAGGCGCAGGTCTGTCAACGCAGTCACCGCACGCCCTATCGGCTCGATGGCATTGTCTCCGGACTGAGGGAACCCGGAATGCGCCGCTTTCCCCTCCACCGTTATCGCCAACTGCAGATGCCCCTTGTGCATGCGCACCGCGGAGAACCCGGTGGGCTCGCCGATGATGACCCGACGCGGCAGAACGAGGTCGTCCAGCCCGGACTCGACGAAATGTCGTGCGCCCAATGTCCCGACTTCTTCATCGAAGGTGAACAGGAGGGCCAGGGGATGGCGCAGTGCATCGGAGTCGGTGGCGGCCATCCGAGCCAGGGCCAAGGCCAGGAAACCCTTCATGTCACAGGCCCCACGGGCCACCAGGCGCCCGTCGTCACGCCGGAGGGTGAACGGATCTGAGGTCCAACCGGTCTCGCCGGGCGGCACCACGTCCATGTGGCCCGACAGCACCATTCCCTGACGCCGGGCGGGATCGACCTCGGGACCGGCCAGGACGACCAGGTTGGCCTTGGTGCCGTCGGGTGACGGTTGCCGGAGGATCCGTACCCCAGGCCGGTCGAGGTAGTTGCAGACGAAGTCTGCCAGGGGAAGGTTGCTGTTACAGCTCGTGGTGTCGAACGCCACCAGGCGCTCGAGCAACTCGACGACGGTGAGGGCGGCCATGCGGTATAGTGGACCGGCGCGTGGAGGGGAGCAAGGGACGGCCCCGACCGCTGACCTTCGCAATCATCCTTCCCACCTCAATGTCCGGGAGCCCAACACCATGCCGCATCTCGTTGCCAGTCACCGCATCTGGTCTCGTCAGCTCCCCGCCGAGTTTGGCGTCTGGGATATCACGCCGGAAGTCGAGGCCATGACCGCCGATTCCGGAATCCTCCAGGGAACGGTCACGCTCCAGGCGGTGGGGTCGACCGGCGCCGTCACGACCATCGAGTTCGAACCGGGCGCGCTGGAGGATCTGCACCGAGCACTGGAGCAATTGGCCCCTCGTGAGGGGGCCTACGCTCACAATGCCCGGTGGGGAGACGGCAACGGCTTCTCTCACGTCCGCTCGGCTATGCTCAAGACGGGCCTTGCCTTGCCGGTCATCGACGGTCGTCTGGCACTGGGCACCTGGCAACAGGTCGTCGTCATCAATCTCGACAACCGCGATCGCCTCAGAGAGGTGGTCGGCCAGGTCCTCGGGGTCGCTGACCGGGAAGCTGAACCAGGCCGCCCTTGACCCGTTCCCGGACCCACGGCACGATTCAGCCACCATGACCGACACCGACGACCGCTCGCCACCGATCCTCCCCGGACAACAGCCTTTCGGGGATTTCCTCGCGGGCTCCGGAATTGCGCTGTTCGATGGCGCGATGGGCACCATGCTCTACGGCAGGGGCGTGTTCCTCAACACGGCCTTCGAGGAGTTGAACCTCTCCAAGCCGGCGTTGGTCCGTGAGGTTCACGAGGAGTATGCCGCGGCCGGGGCCGACATTCTCGAGACCAACACCTTTGCCGCCAACCGGTTTCGGCTGTCACCCCACGGCCTGGCCGACGCGGTGGAAGAGATCAACGCCAGGGGTGTCGAGATCGCCCGAGCCGCCGCCGCGGGACAGGCGTGGGTGGCGGGGGCCGTCGGGCCACTTGGCGTCCACATCGAGCCCTTCGGGCCCATCGCTCGGAGCGAGGCCCGGGAGGTCTTTGCACAACAGGCCAGCGTCCTGGCGAACGCCGGCGTCGACCTGTTCATCGTCGAGACGTTCGGGCATCTGCCGGAGATGGAGGAGGCCATCGCGGCCATCCGGTCGATCTCCGACTTGCCCATCGTGGCACAGGTGGCGGTGGCCAAACGGGGCGTCACCCGTGAAGGCGTCGCGCCCGGTCAGGCCGGGACCGCCTTGGCCAAGGCGGGCGCCGACGTCGTAGGCGTCAATTGCAGCGAGGCCCTGTCCGTGCTCGACGCCATCGAAGGGATGCGTGACGCGGTCTCGCAACCGATCTCCGCGCAGCCGAACGCCGGGCAGCCGCATACCGTCGATGGCCGGAACATCTATCTGGCCTCTCCCGACTACCTGGTGGCGTGGGCCCGGCGTGCGATCCGCAGTGGGGCCCGATTGCTTGGGGGCTGCTGCGGAACCACCCCAGCGCACATCGAGGCGCTGCGGCAGGCCGTGGGCCGGGACGACCCGCTCGCGGCCCCTCCGACACGGCGAATCGTTCATCCGGTCGAGAGCGCCCGCATGCCGACGCCGCTGCCCGCCGAGACCAAGTCAGGGCTGGCCGCCGGGCTCCTGTCGGGCCGCTTCGTTCGGGGCGTCGAGTTGCCCCTGCCAACCGGCTGGGAAGTGGCGAGGATCGACCAGGCGACGCGTCAGCTCGACCAGGCGGCACTGGACTTCGTTGCCTTTCCCGATGGTCCGCGGACCGAAGCCCGCATGTCGCCGGTGGCCATGGCCTCTCTGGTCACCCGCCCGGAGGGGGTGGAGCCACTGGTGTACTACTCGTGCCGGGATCGACGACTGCCTCGTATCCAGTCCGACCTGCTGAGCGCCTGTGCCCAGGGACTGGCCAACGTCCTGTTGGTGACCGGCGAACCGATTGCCGCCGGGGTGGACGCGCCGGCGGACATCGACATCGATTCGATCGGGGCGGTCAACGTGGTGAACTGCCTCAACCATGGTCAGGACATCGGCGGCAACGCCATCGGACGGCCGACGCGGTTCTTCACCGGCGTGCGCCTCGACCCGACCAATTTCGATCGGGAGCGAGAGCTCTCTCGTCTGCGCTGGAAGATCGAGGCCGGTGCCGAGTTCGCCGTGACCGCACCCATCTTCGATCCGGACGCCCTCGGGGCCTTTCTGGCAGATTGGTCGGGCCGACAGCTCCCTGTCATCGCCTCGATCTGGCCGCTCCGTTCCGCGCGGGAAGCCGAGTTCTTCGAGCAGGAACTGGCGGAGGTCCCGGTGCCGGCAACCCTGGTCGAACGCATGCAGCAGGCCGAGGCCGATGGACGGGAGCGTGAAGAGGGGATCGCCATCGCAGTGGACCTGGCGCACACGCTGCAGCCGATGGTGCAGGGCCTTCAGGTCGTGGCGCCCGACCTCGCGGTGGCCGCGGCGCTGACCATTCTCGAGGGAATCCCTAGCGGGCGCTGACGAGGCCTTCAATCACCTTCAGTCGCTCCGGCGCGTCTGCCGGATCCAGGTTGCTGACATAGACCCGGGTCACCCCCAGGTCCCTGAGCCCCCGGATGGTCCGGGCACAGACCTCGTCCGGGTGCGCCCCTGAGTCGAAGTCCCGGGTGATGGCCTCCGCCGGCACGGGAAGGAAGCGATTGAGGATGGACAGGGTCCGGGGATTGGCGCTCCGGTAGTAGAACACCCCGAAGACCCCCGGAAGCGACAAGCCTCGATCGTCGGCTTCCCGAACAAAGCGCTCCACCACGTCGAGTTCGTGGTGATTCACGATTTGTGTCAGATAGAAATCGGCCGTGAAGTCTTCCGCGGTGAGATACCCGACCTGGTCCGCCGCGGGGTGGTACGGGTTGGCCCAGCCACCCAGGGCCAGTGAGGGGTGCCGGGCCCGGATCCGTTGTCGCAGCAGGTAGGCGTGGGGCAGGCAGCGGTCGGGCCCGACACTCTTGTCACCACCCAGAACGGCCAGGGCTTCGTGACCCTCCGCCACGGCCCGGTCGGCGAACCACTGGCAGTATTCCAGCGTGTGCTTCGTCGTCAGGAAGGGGCAGATGCGACCCCGTGGCGACTCGGTGTCGAGATTGGCAACCAGATGATGGAGGTTCTCCTCTTCGCGCGTTCCCACCGCATTGTCGGTGAAGAACAGGGCGGTGTCCCGCTCCGCCAGCCGCTCGACGGCCCGACGCATGTCCATCCACGATTCCATGCTGAGGCCCCGCTCGAGATCTCGTCTGGGGGGACGGAGTTCGACCGTGATGAAGGGATCCGGTTGCTGTACGCGCGAGAGAAATGACATCGGGGGACGGCGCCGGGGTTGAGGTTGCCCTGGTCCGGAAAATAGCAGTATCGACGGATGACTTGCCCGGCCCGGTTTCTGACTGCAGCTTGTCTTCGCCCTTCCCCAACCAGGAGTTCCGCATGGCCAGTCGTGTCCGACTCCCGGGCCTGTCGTTCCTGATCGCCTGCCTGGCCGTCCTGCTCCCTCCGTCAGCGGCTTCTGCCCAGCAGCGAGACTTGATCCTGGGGACCCGCGAAGTACCGCCGTTCGCCATGCTCGACGAAGAGGGTCAGTGGCATGGCATCAGCGTCGACTTGTGGCGGCTGATCGCGGAAGAGCTCGACCTGCGGTACCGGTTCCAGCCAATGGGGCTGGCCGAGATGGTCGACTCGGTGTCCGCAGGGACCATCGACGGTGCGGTGGCGGCATTGAGCATGACGGCCGATCGGGAAGCCCGCCTGGATTTCAGTCACCCGTTCTTCGCGTCGGGACTGGCCATCGCCGTCCCGAGACGAGCTGGAGGGCCGTTCCACGGTATCGGAGCGGCCGTGTTCTCGGCAGATTTCGTCAAGGCCCTCGGCGGCCTGCTCTTCCTGCTGATGCTGGTGGGCCTCGGCATGTGGTTGCTGGAACGACGCCGAAACCCCGATCAGTTCGGCGGCAACCGGCTCTCAGGGCTGGGGTCGGGCTTCTGGTGGGCCGCGGTGACCATGACCACCGTCGGATATGGTGACAAAGCCCCCGTGTCCGCCGCGGGCCGGACGCTCGGGTTCGTGTGGATGTTCGCCGGGGTCATCACCATCTCCGGCTTCACCGCCGCCATCGCCAGCGCGCTCACCGCCAGTCACCTGGCGGGTGACATTCAGGGCCCGGCGGACCTGGTGACCCGTCGTGTCGCTACGGTCTCGGCGTCCGCCCCCGCCACGGCGCTGCGCCGGCTGGGTATCCAGGCCCGTGGCACCGCAACGCTCGAAGAGGCGCTGGCCGATCTGGCGCGGGGTCGCCTCGATGCCGTGGTGTACGATGCGCCCCTGCTGCTCTACGTGGTCGGCAACGAGTTCGACGACGCCCTGACGATCCTCCCAGGGCAGTTCGAGGAGCAGTCCTACGCCATTGCGCTCCGTCCGCAGTCTCCCCTCCGCGAGGCCGTGAACAGGGCCCTGTTGAGAATCACCGCGAGCGATGCGTGGGACGAGATCATCACCCGATACGGCGGGACGCTCACGCGCTAGGCGTCATGGCGCCTCTTGCCGCGGACGTGGGTCGGGATTCGGGAGAACCTGCTGGGCCTCCGGTGATACGGATCTGACGTGGAGATCCCGCTGAGGGAAGGGGATTTCGATCCCGGCCTCGGCGAGAGCGGTGTTGACGGCCACCGTCACGTCGCTGCCCACCTGCATACCATCGTCAAACTGCTCGACCCAGAATCGGACCTCGAAGTCGAGAGAGCTATCGCCGAACCCCAGGAACAGGGGCCAGGGTTTGGGGTCTGAGGACACCTTCGGATGGGCCGCCGCCACCTCGGTCAGGATGGCGAGTACCCGTTCAGGGTCGGTCCCGTAGGCCGTCCCCACCTTGACGGAGACACGTCGGCGCGGGTCCGACAGCGTCCAGTTGACGACCTCCGCGGAGATCAGGTTGGCGTTGGGAACGATCACTTCCGACCCGGCGTAGGTCCGGATGGTGCTGGAGCGAATGCCGATGCGTCTGACCGTGCCCAACAGTGTTCCCACCTCCACCGTGTCCCCGATCTGGATGGGGCGTTCGAACAGCAGAATGAGGCCCGAGACGAAGTTGTTGATGATGTTCTGCATGCCGAAGCCGATAGCGAGACCGAACGCCCCAGCCAGAATCGTCAGCTTGGCCAGATCCAGTCCCGCAGCCGAAACAGCCAGCAGGAAGGCAACCGTCAGCAGGACATAGTGCACGAGGATGGTCACCGCCCGTGGCACTCCTCGGGGAAGCTCCACTCTTGCCATTACGTCTTCTTCCAGCAGGAACCGGATGAACCGTGACAGCAGGACGGCGGCCCACAGCGTGACAACGAAGGCCAGGATACCACCGAGCGACAGCGAGATCTCCCCGAAGCTCCATACATGGCCCAGGCTCTCCACGAGCCACGTCGTCACCGGCACGTACACACCAAAGACCTGGAGCAACATGCCGACCCAGACGACGGCCGCACCCAGCCGGAGCGCCTTGGTTCCGCGACGCTGGAGCAAGCGGACGTTGTGTTTGACGGCGTTGCTCTTGAGGGCCAGCGGTGTTCGCAGGAACGCCACCCAGGTGGCTTCCAGAATCAGGGTCGCGGCCAGGACCAGGAGGATGTAATAGATGGCCAGATAGGTGCCCCGGACCAGCACATGAGACAGGGCGGTGAAGCCGAAGACGTTGGCGGGAACAGCGAGGGTCAGCACGACTCCGATTCCATATCCCAGCCGGCGAAAGGCTCGGCGCCACGCCGACGGTTGATCTATCAGTTTCGGCGAGGCGCGCAGGGCCAACACGAGGGTCAAGCCCCCCATGGTGTTGCCCACCAGGAGTGCCAGGCGCCACCAGACGCTGTACGGCTCCAGCAGTTCGACGAAGATGGCGAACAGAAACACACCGCCGAAGGCATACAGCGCCGGGCGCATTGTGCGCGGCACCAGCGGCGGCAGCATCCAAAAGAGCGGGACCACCACCACGAGCGTCAGGAGATTGATGAACTGGACCGGGGCCGCCGGGTACGTCACCCGGAGCAGCAGCACCGACAACACGATGACCGCGCTGACCGGTCGACGCAGCACCAGGCGCGCAACCTTCAGACCTTCGTCATCCTGGGACCAGGCCCGACTGCGGAAGGACTCGTAGGTGAACCAGACCAGGAACGCCAGGGTCAGGACCACATGCCAGATGAGCGGGTCGACGTCCTCGGATAGCGCCGCCTGGGCCCCCTCCCACAGCTCGCTGAACAGGCTCTTCCCTTGCTCGAACAACGGTGTATCCGCAGGGCGCTCGACCAGCAAGGCCCAAAGCGGCCGGCTGTCTCGAGCGATGAGGCGAATGCGGGCGGCGCCAAGCGCCGTGTCGATCTCTTTGAGGACCTGCGAGGACCGGCCCTGCAGGCGAGTAACCCGATCCTCCAATGTCAGGATGGTGTTCAGTTCCCTGCGCAGGAGCGACTCGGTGCTATCGACCTGTGACAACATCTGGGCGATGCGGTCGTTGAGCGCCTCGGGAAGCTCGACCGCGTTGGTAGAGTCTCGCGTCGTCTGCCACCGTTCGCGAACGGCGGCGACAGTATCGAGACCGATCTGCAGGTCAGAGGCCAGCGCGTCCAGGCGGGACCTGGTACCGTCCCAGCCACTACCGATGCGGTTCCATTGACCGCGTCGCGTTTCCAGGCGGCCGGTCGAACGCCGGCTCTCCAGCTGGATGCTGGTTTCCTGTTCCAGGCTGTCCATCGTGGTTTCGCGGATGCCGATGACGGAATCGAAGCGGGCGATGGCCTCGGCCAGGTCGGCCTGGGCAGCGATCGCCGCCAACAGGTCGCCATCCGCTTGTGCCTGCCGGGAGATGTTCCCCTGGTCGACGACGACCGGCGCGGCCACCGTATCCGGCGGGGCGGCCTGGGCCGGGGCCTCTTCCTGTGCCTGGAGCCCAGTCACAGAGAGCATCATCACCGCCATGAGCAGCGGTGGGGCGAACAGCGTCCGGATCACGCGAGTAGGACTTGGCATGGGGCAATAATATGCCGCACCGCGGGTCGGCGCGAACCGGGCCAGCACCACCCTCCCAGTCGTTGGGACCCTGGCCGCAACGCCGGTGAGACTCCGGGACGGCGCGTACGCAGCCTAGGGGGAGGCTCGCCAGACCGCCGTGTGGAAGTTCTCGGGCCGCGGCGCCAGCTGGCCCTCCCCGGCCTGGAGCTGACGCCAGGTCACCGGCGCATGACCGTGTGACAGACGCTCCATGGTGATGCACCCGTCGACCGGGCACACTTCCGCACAGAGGTTACAGCCGACGCATGCCTCGTCGATGATCTCCACCGTCGGGCCACCGCGTTCCCGTGGGTGGCGCCGAATGGCCTGGTGGGCGCCATCCTCGCAGGCCACCCAGCACAGCTGACACTGGATGCACTTGGCCTGATCGATACGGGCGACCAGATGGTGATTGAGGTCGAGGTCCTCCCACTTGACCACCTTGGGCAACGCGGCTCCCCGGAAATCGGCGAGGGTGGCGTAGCCCCGGTCATCCATCCAGGCCGACAGACCGTCGGCCAAATCCTCGACGATGCGGAAGCCGTAGTGCATCACGGCGGTGCAGACCTGAACCGTATGCGACCCCAGCGCAATGAACTCCGCGGCGTCCCGCCAGGTGGCGATGCCGCCGATGCCCGACACCGGGAGTGTCACCACCTCGTCTCCCGCCACCGCAGAGACCATGTGGAGAGCAATCGGCTTCACCGCCGGCCCGCAGTATCCACCGTGACTGGACTGTCCGTTCACGTCCGGCCGGGGTGTCAGGCTGTCGAGGTCGATCCCCACGATCGAATTGACGGTGTTGATGAGGGACACCGCGTCGGCACCGCCCTGGACCGCGGCACGTGCCACGAAGGTGATATCCGTGACATTGGGCGTGAGCTTCACGATGACAGGGGTCGTAGCCACTTCCTTTACCCACTCCACGATGTCACGGGTGTACTCCGGCACCTGGCCCACGGCGGACCCCATGCCGCGCTCACTCATGCCGTGCGGGCAGCCGAAATTGAGCTCCAGGCCGTCCGCCCCGGTATCCTCGGTGCGCCGTACCATGTCGTGCCACGCTTCCCGGGTGCTTTCGACCATCAGCGAAGCGATGACGGCGTGGTCGGGGTAGTTGCGCTTGAGCTGCGCGATCTCGCGCAGATTGTCTTCAACAGGACGGTCGGAGATGAGCTCGATGTTGTTGAAGCCCATCATGCGCTCGGCGCCGAGGTCCACCGAGCCATAGCGCGAGTAGACGTTGAGGATCGGCTCCCCGATGGTCTTCCAGACGGCCCCGCCCCAGCCGGCATCGAACGCGCGGGCCACCTGCCCATAGGTATTGGTCGGTGGCCCAGAGGCCAGCCAGAACGGGTTGGGCGACGTGACGCCTGCGAAATCCACCGACAAGTCAGCCATGGGGTCCCCCCGACGTTGCGCCAAGCATGGCATCGATGCTGTGCGCCGCCGCCATGCCTTCGGCGACGGCGTTCACGATTTCGGCTCCGCCGTTGGCGAGGTCACCACCGACCAGCACCTTCGGGTGGTCGGCCGGGACCTCAAAGGTCGGAGGCCGCTGGCCGATGGCGCGGATGATCATGTCGCAGGGCACCACCTCCAACCCGGCGGGGGTGTCGACCTCGAGTCCCTCCACCACGCCGTCGCCGATGACTGCCATGGGAGTCGCGTGAAAACGGAAGTCACAGCCATCAAGCTTGGCCAGCTCGTACTCATAGGCGTAGCAGGGCATGTCCTCCTCGCCGCGTCGATAGACGATGGTCGCCTGTTCGGCGCCCAACCGCTTTGCCTGGGTCACGGCGTCGATCGCCGTATTGCCACCACCCACCACGACGACCCGCCGGCCTACCCGGCTTTCGGAGTAGGGTCGCATCTTGAGGTCGGCGATGAACTGTAGGGCATCCACCACGCCATCGAC
>JBDHIK010000211.1:0-4081 GCA_039587475.1 Gemmatimonadota bacterium
CTCCGTGGCCTCGATGGTGGCCTGGAACAAGGGCGACATGCGGTCGTTGGGGAGGTCGGCCCGCTCGGGGACGCTCCGCGACGGCGTTCGAAGGACGTCCGGATGGGTGGCGAAGGCGATGACGTAGTCGCCCGACCCGTTGGAGGCCGACGAGCCGGTCCGGGCCAGGCCGAACAGGGCCCGCTCCGCCAGGCGGCGCAGGCTGCGGGAGCTGAGCGGCGCATCGGTGGCGACGACCATCATGATGGAACCGTCGCCCGACTGGTCCTCGACGAAGCGCCGGTAGGCATACTGCCCCAGTTCCTTCCCCACCGGCGCACCCAGTACCTGGAGGACGCCGCCGTAGTTGCTTTGCACCAGCACGCCCACGGTCCAGCCCCCCAGGGCCTCGGGCAGCACCCGGGACGACGTGCCGATGCCGCCCTTCCAGCCGAAGGCTACGGTGCCGGTACCGGCGCCGACGCTCCCCTCGGCCACGGCACCCGTGTCGGCCGATTCGAGCGCCGCCACCACGTGCTCGGGCCGCACCGGCCTCACACGGATGTCGTTGAGGTAGCCGTCGTTGGTCTCGCCGACCACGGCGTTCAGCGACCGCACACCAGCCATGCCCGGCTGCGCCAGCATCCACTCGACCATGGCGTCCGCGACGCGCCAGACGCACAGCGTGCAGGTCAGGAGCACCGGAGTCTCCAGCTCGCCCAGTTCTTCCACCTGGGTGACGCCGATGAGTTTGCCGTAGCCGTTCCCCACCACCATCGCGGCGGGCACGCGCTCCAGGTAGGGGTTGCCCGCGTGCGGAAAGATGGCCGTCACTCCGGTGCGCACCGAGTCGCCCTCGATGATGGTGGTCTGGCCCACGCGCACGCCGGCCACGTCGGTGATGGCATTGAGGGCACCCGAGCGCCAGGGCCAGGACCGGAAGCGCAGGGAGAAGGTGCATCGGATATGTCTCGGGATCAGGGTTCGGGAATGCCGTGGGCTTCCAGGTGGTCGCAGCCGGTCGAGACGCGGCACGTGGCGGACGAGACGAAGCCGGCGACGTCGTGCACTTCGAAGTCGAAGTGGTCGGCGCCGGCGGTGTTGGGCAGCGACACCAACCAGGTGAGGTCGTCGACCGGGGTCCAGATCCACTCGATGCCGGCCTGGGTCTCGCTGGTCGCGCCGGAGAGCCGGACCCGGGTGCGCTGCCAGCGCTCGACCGTCTTCCGGTTCTGCAGGTCGACCACCGCCACCCGGGTACTGTCCCCTGCCGGGTAGAAGCCGACGATGAGCGGGGCCTGGCGCTCGAGCCCGATATCGAGGGACCGGTCGCGGTCGATGGTGACATGCACGGTGTGCGGGGCGAAGTCCGCCGACGCCAGCGTCACCGGGAGGTCGCGCCCGCCCGCCACGCCCGTGGCGCGGTAGCGGCCCGCAGCGTCGGACACGACCGGGACGCCGTTGACCGAGAGGTGGACGCCGGGAGCGGCCCAGTCGCCGCCGACCTCACGGGCCAGCGAGTCGTACACCACGCCGGTGACGGTGAAGCGGGGGCCGTCGGTCGAGGAGACGGTCACCGGGTCGGTGCCGGCGCAGGCGGCAAGGCAGGTCATGAACAGAAGTCGACGTGGGAACATGGGCGCCTCCGCATCCATGTTAGGGCCGGTGGACCGATGCCGCCAGTTTGGCGGTTTACCGAGCAGCGGAGCACCGGTCACACCCGCTGCACGCCCCCAGCCGCTCGCCGAACCAGGCCAGGAGCGCCCGGCGCCGGCAGCCCCACGCCGTGGCGTAGCGCTCCATGGCCCGGAGCCGGGCCCGCGCCGCCCGGCGCCGCCGGACCACGGGGCGCCAGTCCACCCTGCCCCCTTCTGGCCTGAGCTCACGTCGCGGCCGGTTCCGCCGACTCCCGCACCGGGTCGGGCACGCCGGCGTGGGCCCGCCCCTGCCACAGCGCCTCCACCAGACGGCGGGGCGGGAAGGTGACGCCGTGCTGCTGGCGGTGGAAGGCGCCGTCGCCCTTCCGGTACAGCAGCACCGCACGCGACGGCTCGCCGTCTCGACCGGCCCGGCCCGCCTCCTGATAGTAGGACTCGGGCGTGGCCGGGAGGGCCCAGTGCACCACACGTCGGGCTTGTCGATGCCTAAGGCGCCCCGGGGGGCCTCTTTGCGCATCTATGGAAGAATGAGGGACTTGGGCGAGCGGTCTGCGTGTCCTGGATCATGGAAGAGCGCCAGGTTGCGCGAGAGAGTTAGCACACAGTTGACACACCCCTATCAGGCAACCTCAAAGATGGGTTCTGCCTAATCGCCGGCACATCTCTGATGCTTCGTGCGATCTGCCGGACTGGGGAGTAGCGAGAGTCGGATCAGATCGGGATCAATGGACAGTGAGGGGCAATGGAAATAGAGTTATGCCCTACCGTAGAGTACCATTCAGATTGTCGGAGGCTCATCCTTGAGGTCACCGTCACCTAGGTAGTGTCTTACACCCGGGCTAAGGTACATGTAGAAGAATGTGATCATGCCGAATAGCCCGCACGAGAAGTAGAAATCTGGTGGTAGCGGGTCTATGCCGCTATTTACCAGCCACTCAGATATAGCATACCCGCTAAGGCCCACCACATACCAGTACGCTGCCCCGATGTGACGGAACCATGGGAGTTGGCGGCGGGCTCCATACCAGAAGGCAGTCGATACAGATCCTGTCAACAAGAAGGCGAATGCCAAAGGGCTGGTTCCAAACTCGGCACCAACAAGCGGAGTGCTCCCGACGCGAATGATCGGAAGGCCGACAAGTGCTCCGCCGAAGATCGTCCAGCTAGTCATGGCTACCCCACCCGCCAACTTGGTAGCCATGGCCAACATCACAGGCATCTTGCGCTGTTCAACCGGGGGCGGATGTTCTACTGCGGGGGATGGGCTCAACAATCAACTGACCATTGCTAGGTACGCGAATAGAAACATCGCCACAAGAAGTACGAGGATGGCTTTTCGGTATGGCTGGCCAGCCGCAGTATAGAGGTCCGCCCTTAGCCATCTTATTGGTAGAGCTTTCCTCTGCCACTCAGGCCTGCCTGTCGTTCGATGCCGTTGCAAGAAGCATGTGTCCACAACATACGCCGCACCCCAGGCCACGATGATTCCGATGTAGTACAGCTCGTCGAGATTCAGCTGAGACACTTGCTCATCGCAGTCATCAATCAGGCTCGTCGTGGATAGGCGCTCGGACGCTGGTAGCATCTTGCGCAACAGGTTCGTCGATGGATCTCAGGGGGCTCTCTCCCGTAAACACATCAGATTCGGGGTCGAGCGGTAGTGAGATGGGGAGACCGAACCCAATTCCGACATGGATAGCCATGTAGTCGTTTCCTAAGGTAACACCAAAATTCTTGGTGCCGATTGATACTTTCGGGGCATTAGAGTCGTAACCGCTGCCTTTCTCAATCAGATTCACGGATATCCCAATGAACGTTCCGAGGTTCGCAGATACGCCTGTGTACGTGTCGTATGTCAATCCCCCAAGGGTGATTGATATACTCGGGTGGCGGAGCAAGGTGGGTTGAGGAGGCTGGGAAAGATACGCCAAGTCTCCGATCGAGAGCCCCCTCATAGACGGATGCCAGCCCGGGAACGCAGCCTCACAGGGCGGTGGCGGGCAGAGTCCAAACGGATCCCGATAGGCAACAGGATTATTCCCGTTGAACCGATAGAGGTTGAGGCCCCCCGCGACCCCTATCGGGTCTTCCTGGGTCCACCGCCCGGTTCGCTGATCATAGAACCGGTTCCGGAAGAAACCAAGACTGTCCACATCCCAACGATCGGCATTGAAGGTCATGGGCTGCCCGGTCGTTCCGTTGTATCGCCCGCCCCCAGCGATGTATCGGGTATCGTCCGTGGCATCGGTGCCGTCGGGTCGCCCGGCCACGACAAACCCGCCCTCCGCGTCGGTCATGAAGAATACCTTGTATGACGCCTCCTCGGCATACCCCATCACCGGGTCGTCTACTCCCGGCCCGTGGATGAAGGTGAAGGCCGTGCGGACTGTCCTCGGGCCGGTGCGGGCAGCGTTCTCCCCATCGTACCCGATCCCGATAGCCCC
>JBDHIK010000062.1:0-27422 GCA_039587475.1 Gemmatimonadota bacterium
GCGCGCGCCTCACATGCGCGAGGTCGGGGGTTCGCATCCCTCATCGCCCACTGCACTTCCCGTTGGCGCCCGGCCTCACCACCTCGTGGCTCCCCGCGCCTCCCGCCAGCCCCACGCACATCGTCAATCCCATACCGTCTCATAGCCGGTTCACGGTCGTTTCATGGGACTGGTGCTACACTGCTCACGGCCCTGTGTGGCGTGCGGAGCCGCGACCTTGAGGCTCACACGCCACAATGGCTGCGGTTCGTGGTGATGTGATCGGGGAGCCGGCGTCGCTTTCCCTGGATGAGACGCGGTTGTGGTCGGGTCCGGCCCCGTGGGCCGGCGTGGTACACACGGTGCTGTATTCCGGAACGTGGCGGAGCGATCGTCACCCTCACACGCACATATCCGAGCTTGCGGGTCCTCATTCCGGCCTGCAGGTTCGTGATCTACCCCCCGTCGCTGTTCGAGGACCCATGGTAACGATGGCATGGCCGGCCTTTCTAAGCCGCACCCCCCGTGGGCTGGGCTTGGTCCTTGGCGTGTCCCTGCTCCTTAGTTGCCGCGGGGAGGACCCGATGGGGCCTGGGACCGGTGGGGCCGATGCGTCCACCGTCGTGGTCAGTCCCTCTTCCACCAATCTCGCTGTGGGCATTACGATGAAGCTCACGGCCACGGTTCGTGATTCCGCCGGGCGCCGGGTCGCCGACCCGGTCCTCGTCTGGGCCAGCACCGACAGCGCCGTCGCCAGCGTCGATGCCACCGGGCTCGTTACCGCGCTCGACGTCGGGACGGCCACGATCACCGCGACGAGCGGTGGCGAAACCGGACGAGCCGCCATCACGGTCGGCAGTGACTTCGTCGCCGCCGACTCCCTGGCCGTCCTCGACTCCACCAGAATCCTGTTGCTCTCCGACAGCGCCGAGCGGGCCTCGGGGACCTATCGGTTCCAGCGGATCAGCGGACCCATGCCGGACTGGGATACCGTGGCGGTGATCATCGGCGCCCAGGGACCCGGATTCCTGAGACGGGTCGAACAGGTGTCGGTCTCGGGCGATGTAGCGACCGTCGAGACCTCGGATGCCGACCTGAGCGAGGCCATCGAGGTCGGTCGCTTTGCGACCACCAGCCGGGTGTTCGACGACAGCGCCGCCAATCAGCAGGGCAACATCTTCTGGGGGCCGACCCAGGTCCTCGAAGTGGCCGACGGCGTTCAGGCCATCGGCGCGGGGCGCGGTGTCGATCTCAGTGGCGTCAAGCTGGCGTTCATGACTCCCGGAAGCACGGCCCAGGTGGAAGTGTCGTTCACCATTGAGGAAGGGGCGATCTCGTTCCCCGTCATCATGGACCTGGACGCCGATTTCAGCTTCCTCCAGGGCCTCACCAAGTTCCGGGCGCTGTTCGGGGGTGGGGTCCAGTTCGACATCGAAAAGTACGCCATCGCCGTGACCGGTTCGCTGGCGGCCTCCAAAGACAGCGTCATTCAGAAGAAACTGATCAAGTTCAGCAAGCGCTTCGTGACCTTCGCGGGCTACATCCCGGTCTCCGGAGAGCTGATTCTGTCCTTCAAGGCCGAGGCGGAGCTCAAGGCCTCCGCCGCCGTGGAGTTGACGGGGGACTTTCACACCGGGTTCGAGGTTCGCGCCGGCGCCGAATGGCGGCGTGGCTCAGGGTGGAGGGATCTGTCAGGGAGCAGCAGGAACTTCTCCGCCTCCCCGCTCGACCTGGCCATCAAGGGGTCGGTCGAGGCCAAGGTGGCGGTGGTGCCCGAGTTGTTCCTCCGCATGTACGACGTGGCCGGTCCCTTCGTCAACATCGAACCCTATCTGAAGGCGGCCGCGGACATGACCGCGCCGGCCTACGACTGGCGCGCCGGCATCGATCACGGCATCGACCTGAACATCGGGTTCAAGATCCAGATCATGGACAAGAAGCTGGCGTCGTTCGCCAAGACGGTGCCGTTGTACGTGATCCCCATCCTGGAAGCGTTCAGCGACGGTCCGCTCCGCGTCGCGGATTCGACCACCGGGTCCGACCTGCCGCCGGGGTACCGCACCCGGGTGCGGCCCGACTGGGACGTCCGAAACGCCCTGTTGGGGCGCGACCACAGTACGTCCTATCGCGACAGCAGCTTCGCCCGCGGCTCGCCCATTCTGCTGGACGACGTCCGGTCCGGAGATGCGTTCCCGCACATCACCAGTCTGGTGCGGGTACAGGGCAACTGCACGCCCGGAGCGTACCACATCCCCAGGGGGGTCGTGTCCGGCTTCTCGCACAGCGCACTCGGCATCGGTGGGGTCAAGGATACGACCGAGGCGAAGTTCTTCGTGTTCTGCATTCCGTTCGGCGCCATTCGCGCCGGAGTCGTCACCAGCGGGCCTGACCAGGACCCGGACGGCTACGACATCCGGTTCGAGCGTATCGACACCACGGGCTCCTCGCCCAAGTGGTTCGATGACGACCGGGAGCCGCCGCCGGCGCCGAACCTGGCGTTGCCCATCCCCATCGGCGTCACCGACTCGGTGCTGCTGGACTCGCTGATCCCTCTCAATCCGCGTCCTCCAGGGAACGGGGCCACCGGAGCGTACCGGCTGCGGATCGGCGACGTGCAGAAGAACTGTGCCGTGGCCCGACCGATGGATCGATCGGTCATCAGCAATTCCGGGGACACGGTCCAGGCCCGTTTCCAGGTGCAGTGCATCCATCTGGGCGCGGTGATGTCACGCTCGACCCTCCTCGACCCCGACCCCGTCTCGGGGTCCCCGGTGCGGCACGAAGTTACGGTGGCGGAGGCGGTCCTGGGCTCGAGTGCCATGACCCGCGACACGCTCGTCGCCAGCGATTCCGCCGTGGCCGGTGGACTGTTTCCGTTGTACTCCGCCAGCGGAGCGGACGGGCGCCACCTGGCCGACCTGGTACCACTGGCCAACCGCTGCAGCCCCGGTGGCGGGAGCGCGCGCCCGGTGACGGTGCTCTCCGCGGACACGACCGTCGCAGACTATCCGGTCTCGTGCGTCGAACGGTTCCACCTGCGGAACGTGACCACCGGAAACGGCCCGCCCGACCCGGACGGCTACCAGATCGTCATCGACGGGACCCGGACCATCGACGTGGCCACCAACGTCACGGTCGGAGTGGCCGGGTTGGCCCCCGGCTCACACACTCTGGCGTATACCGGCCTGGCATCCAACTGCGGCCTGCAGAGCGGTCCCGCCTCGGCCGCGGTGCCGGTGCACGACTCCACACTGGTGGTCTTCTCGGTTGCCTGTGGAACGTTTACCGCCCCTTCCGGTCTCTCCGGAACCGTCCTGGGGTCGACATCCGTCCGTCTCGATTGGATCGCCGGCGCCGACCCGGTCCATGGGGTAACGCACCATCGCATCTACCGTGACGGTGTGGTGTTCGATTCGGTGGCCATGCCGTTGGAGACGTGGCGCGACACGACCCTGACGCCGAACGAGACGCGCGAGTACTCCGTCACCGCCGTCAACGGGCAAGGGACCGAGAGCGTGGCGACCAGTGTGGTGCGTCTCACCACGCTGGCGCTGGCGCCTACCGGTCTCGTGGCCTCGGCCCGCAGCTCGTCGGAGATCGATCTTGCCTGGGCGTTCGTGACCGGGATCCCCGGCTACCGGGTGTACCGGGATGGTGTGGTTCAGCCGGGTGTCGTCGCGGACACCACCTTCATCGATGGCTCCCTGAACCCCGCGACGCGCTACCGCTACCACGTGACGGCGCTCAACGACGCGTCGGTCGAGAGTGCGGCCAGCGACACGGTGTCCGCCGTGACGGATCCCGTCACGCCGACGGGGTTGCAGGCGCAGACGACATCGAGGGCGGTATCGCTGGCGTGGGACTCGGGCGGCCCCGAAGTGGTGGTGTATCTCGTGACGCGGGATGGAGCCTCCTGGGATTCGACCGTGGCCCCGACCTTCACGGACACGGTCGTCGCCTCGAACACCAGCTACCAGTACGCCGTCGAGGCGCGCACCAGCGTGGGCGTGCTGTCCGGTCCCAGCGCTCCCCTGACGGCCACGACACGACCGGACGCACCAGACAGTCTGACGGCCACCACCGTCAGTGACACCCGGATCGACTTGGCGTGGACCGCGCCCAGCGGCCAGGTGACGGGCTACCGGGTCCGGCGGGCCGGGTTGGATACGGTGGTCACGACCACCGGCTTCGGGGACACCGGGCTCACCGGCTCGACGACGTATGGCTACCTGGTGAGCGCGTTCGGAGTCACGGGCCTCGAGGGCCCAGCGGATTCTGCCAGCGCCACGACCTTGCCACCGACCACCGGAGGACTCGAGGTCATCACCCAGACGAGCGGGGCGGCGACCTCCGCCTATACCGTCGTCATCGAAGGAAGCGGCGCCCGGCACAGCCGTGCCATCGGTCCCAACGACAGCGTTCTCTTCTCGGCGCTGACCCCGGGGACGTACGAGGTGATTCTGCGGGACCTGCCGAGTACCTGCACCGTGTCGAGCGCCAATCCGCAATCCGCCACCGTCCAGGTTGGCAGCGTGACCCAGGCGGTATTCGTGTTGACGTGTAGCGCGACAGTGAGTCAGTGATGCGGCGGACCTGGGTGCTCGGCGCCGCGGTGCTCCTGTGGGTAGCCTGTGCGAACGATCCCACCGGGAGCGGCCAACCCGGGTCGCCGGCGACCTCCACGGTGACGAGTTCCGCGTCGGCCATCGCCTCGGGGGCCACGGTGGCCGTGGAACTGGTCGTCAAGGATGCTTCGGGACAACCGGTGTGGCGGGGTGGCGACGTCGTCGTGTTCGGGCTGTCGGGAGGCACCAGTACCGGACGGGTGTCCGGAACGATGGACCAGGGGAACGGAACCCATTCCGCCACGGTCGTGGGTGAACAGGCGGGAACGCCGATGACCGTCACGGCGTCCTTGAATGGGGATTCCGTGACCACGCTGCTTCCGACGATTGCGGTCGTGGCTGGCTCCGGCTCTCCGGCGACGTCGATGGTGACGGTGAGCAACGCCACGCTCGACGTGGGCGCCTCGGTTGAGATCATTCTGGAGGCGCGCGATGCAGCCGGCAATCGCGTCCTCGACGGCGGGCAAAGCGTCACGTTCGCCGATTCCGGCGGCACCAGCCAGGGGACCATCGGCGTCGTGACCGACCACGGTGACGGAAGCTACAGTGCTCTCTACACCGGCGAGGCCGTCGGAACGGCAGTCGTGGTGCTCACGACGCTCGACGGACAGCGCGTCGCCACGCCGGCGCCGACCCTGGCCGTCACGGCCGGTCCCCCGTCGCCCGCGACGTCCGAACTGGAGAGCTCCAGCGACACCATCGCGGTTGGTGGCGCGGCCACCCTCACCTTGCGCACGCGTGATGCCGGTGGAGCGCCCCTGTCGCTGGGCGGCCGGACCGTCGTCTTCTCGGTGCAGCAGGCTCCTGGTTCCAGCGACGGCGTCATCGAGGCCGACACCGTCGATCTCGGCGACGGCAGCTACACAGCCCGTTTCCGCGGAACGGTCGCCGGCGATCCCGTCACCATCGGGGCGAGCATCGATGGAGAGGCCATCACCTCGCCCCTGCCGACCGTCACGGTCGTGCCCCTGGAGCCGTCGCCGCAGAACTCCGTGGTGACCATCGCCGATACCCTGCTGATTGCTGGCGACTCGACCGCGGTCACGCTGCAAGTCAAAGACGTGCAGGGCAACGATCTCGCCGCCAGCGGGCTGGCCGTCACCTTCTGGATCGACAGTGTCGGGGGCGCCAGTTGGGGCCTCACCGACGCCGTCCCGGTCATCGACAACGGCGACGGCAGTTTCACCGGGTGGGTACTGGCCCGGGCCTCCGGGCCGCCGGCCCCCGTCGGGGCCACCATCGATGGCACCACGGTCGAGATGCTCGATTCTCTCGGCGTGTCGCAACTCCCGAGGCTTCGGGTGGCGCCCGACAGCGCCTCGGTCGACTCCTCGACCGTCTCCATCGACGACTCGGCCCTCGATCTCGGCCAAATCACCATGGTCCGGCTCCTTGCCCGGGATCGTTGGGGGAACGATCTGGACGCCGGAGGGGCGACGGTGACGTTCCCGCTGGTCGGACCCGCGGGACCATTCGATTTCGCGGATGTCGGGCCTACGGTCGATCTCGGAGATGGCCGCTATCAGGCCAGCGTCACCGCCACGGTGGACGGCGGCCAGCCCAACTGGATTCGACCGACGATCGACGGCCTGTCGCTCTCCGATTCCGTTTCGGTGTCCGTGGTGTGCGCCGCCGGCCCGGTCGACCTCGGCAAGTCCTCGACCGTGGTGGAGGGACTGGTCGCCGGGAACCGAATCCCCTCCGGGATTCCCATCACCATTCGCTTCACGGCCCGGGACGCCGCCGGGAACTGTCTCCTCGCCAGCGGCCTCACCGTCGGGTTCGCCACCTCAGGGGGCAGCAGCACCGGGACCATCGGCGCCACCGTCGACAACCAGGACGGTACCTACAACGCCATCTTCATCGGCGAACTGGCCGGGACGGCAACGAGCATTGCGACGACTGTCGATGGCGCCCCCCTGAGCTCACCTGCTCCCACCGTCGTCGTGACGCCGGGTGACGTTTCCGCCGTGATGTCGGTCGTCAGCACCGGAGACAGCCTGGTCGACGCCGGGACCGTGGTTGCGCTTCAGCTGCAGGCGCATGATGCGGCCGGCAATCCCATCGACAACGATACGTTGGGGCTGCAGGTGGTCTTCGAAGCGGGTGGTGGGACCAGTACCGGAACCATCGGTCCCACCACGTCGAACGGGGACGGGACCTACGGAGCGTCGTTCACCGCTATTTCCCCGGGAACGCCGCTCCAGATCGGCGCCACCATCGACGGGACACCGGTTGCCACGCCTCCGCCGACCGTGGAGGTCGGCACCATCGACCCGGATAGCAGCCTGGTCCTGGCCGACGGCACCAATGCCGTGACCGTCCCGGCCGGGGGCGTGGTGCAACTGCATCTCCAGGCGCGCGACACGCGCAATCGTCACATTCGCGGCGCCGGACGTGCCGTGACGTTCGTGGTCGGTGGGGCGGCGGGCCAGAGCGGTGGTACGGTGGGGCCGGTGACCGATCTGGGGGATGGCAGCTATCTGGCGACTTTCACGGCCCTGGTGGCGGGTTCGGCCACGGCCGTGCAGGCCACCATCGCCTCGGCGCCCGCCGACGCCACTCCGCCGGTCATCACGGTGGTCCCGGACACACTCTCCCTGGCCGCGTCGACCGTTTCACTGGCCGATCCGGTTCTGGCCGTGGGCGGGGCAACGGTGGTGACGCTCGTGACCAGGGACGCGTTCGGCAACCAGTTGCTCACCGGGGGGCGCGTCGTGGCCTTCACCTTGTCCGGCGGAACCTCCTCGGGCACCTTCGGCCCCGTGGCCGATCTTGGTGATGGCAGCTATACCGCCACATTCACCGCCACGACGGCGGGGACGGCTGCCATGGTCGGCGCCACGGTCGACGGAACGGCCCTCACCTCTCCGGCACCGACAGTCACCGTCCAGTAGGGGCGCGTCCGGATCGTTCCGGCACCTTTCCAGACCCACTCACATCCCGGTTGCGGCCGTCCCGGCCACATGACGCTGGCGTAGGTGCAACTTCTTGCGTTTTCGGCTCTGGGCCGAGGCGGAAGGGGCATGCCGTTCGCCACACTTGGAGGTTCCACGCCTCGCCCAGGGCCGGCCCCGGCACCTGCGTCGTGTTCCCGTCGGCCACTGTTCATGCGGCTTTTCTCGTGAGGCCGGTGGGTTTGGGTGGGTGGCATGCGATTTGTAATTCCCATTCACCGAACAGTCACCGGTCCGGAGGTGGGTATGGCCGAACGGAAGCAAAAGCTCGATGGCGCGGAAGTCCTCAGGGGCAAGGTCGCCGTCGAAGGGATGCTTCGGTGTCTCTCCGCAGCACGAGAGACGGAGGAACGGCCTGAACCGCCCCCAAGGGAACCATCGAAGAAAGAGGCATGAGTGGAGGCACCGTTGAGCACGCTGGCCAATATCGTAGTACCGGCAATGCTCGTCGGACTGCTCTTCCTGCTTTACCGCGTCAGTTCCCAGCGCGGCCCAGCCGATGCCGACCGGTCGGTAGACTATCTGGAAAATGGCGGATACGAGGGTCACCAACTCGATACTACGAATCCTTCGTAAACCGGACCCCGGAATTATCCGCCGCATTCCAGACGCCCCGTCGCCGTATCACGGCGACGGGGCGTCTGCTGTTAGATGAGTCCTTCGCGCCGCAACTTGCCCAATTGGTCGAAGCGCTCTTCGTGGAGCGCCATGACTTCTCGTGGGGAGACGGTCGCCACGCCGACCTTTCCGACCTCGATCCCGGCGGCGAAATTGCCGAGAGACGCGGCCTCCCGGACACCGGCTCCCGCGGCCAGGGCCGTGCCGACCCAGGCCGTGACCGTGTCACCCGCTCCAGACACGTCGAACACTTCCCGGGCGATGCTGGGGATGTGGCTCGACGCGCCGAGGGCGCTCTCCAGCTCACCGCGATTCGGTTTGAAGACGGTGGCTCCACCGTAGGCGAAGAAGTGCCGGAATTTGGGGTCGACGATGATCGGGAGGCCGCGCTTTGCGGCCGCCGCGACCGTGGCCGTGATGACGGGCTCGGTCAGAACACCTTTGTTGTAGTCCTCAAGGAGCAGCGCGTCGGCGCCGGCGAGCGCTTGTTCCACGCCGGCAATGAGGTTGGCCGCCAGGGCTTCGTCCAGGGGGCCGGACTCCTCGTCGTCGAGCCGCACGACTTGTTGCCCCCGTGCCAAGACCCGCGTCTTTGAGGTGGTGGGCCGGTCAGGGACGGTCACCAGGTGCCGGTCATCGATCTGGTGGGTGACGAGTTCCTGACGAAGTGCTCGCCCGTGGGCATCGTCTCCCACGACCCCGACCAGGACACAGTCAGCCCCGATGGCCTGGACGTTGGCCGCAACGTTGGCGGCACCACCCAGCGCTTCTCGGCGCTCGCGGACGGTGACCACGGGGACCGGGGCCTCCGGTGACAGGCGGTCGGCGTCTCCGATGAGATACCGGTCCAGAATCAGGTCGCCCGCCACGACGATGCGTCGACCCCGCATCGCCTCGGTCAGCTGCAGGAGACGGTCCCGCGCCAGGGCCGGTGGGCTCGACGAGCGTTTCACTTGATGACTCCTTGCCAATCGAGCGCCAGGGTGGCCTGCAGCCAGCCGCGGAACTCGGTGACGGTCCGGCCGGCCTGGTGCCCGGCGTTGTGGACGTTGTTGACACCCACGTTGGTCTGCAGCTCCAGCATACCACTCCGTCCTGAGAACGACAGGCCCAGGCGGTACGTCGTCTCCACCGTGCCGATGAAGATCTGGGGCACGCTCCCAGGGTCCGACGGGATGGGATCGGTAAGGGAACCCTCTCCCTGACGCAGGATCACCGCTTCCGGTGCCACGACGAAACGGTTCCGCACCGGAATGGATATCGACGCTCTGAGAAGGTCGTTGTCCGCAAAGTTGCGTCCGATGCCGACGTCCGCGTCGACGAAATTCTGGAAGGGGTTCTGCGCCCGGAAGGCCAGACTCGAGGCCCGGGTATAGAGCACGCGCCAGGAGAGACGTCGTCCCAACGGGCCATAGGCGGCGATGGTGCCCGCCAGGCGATCAGGGAATCGACTGGCGGAGCTGCGGTCCTGATACTGGACGTCATCGATGCCGATCTGCGCCTCGAGGGTCAACCAGTCGTTGGCGCGCCACCAGAGGTCGGTGCCGACCATGATGTTGCCATCATCGCCCAGGCCGTAGGTGTTGGAGAGCAACAGAATACTGACCGGGTTGCGGTAGCGCGCCGTGAAGTTCTGGTCGACCCCGGCAAGCACCACCGTCGCCCACAGTGTGGCCTGGAATCGTTTGGTCAGGTTGAACGCGAATCGGTGGCCGAACCAGTAGCGGTGCACGGTATTGCCGAGGCTGTCCACTTCGTCCCGCAACTCGGCACCGAGGGCACGGAGGTTGAGGGACGGTTTCCCGAGCATGAGCCCCCAGGACGTGCGTGCGTAACTGTAGTTGCTGAGCGGGATGCCCGTCTGCCCGATGGGGCCCCACTGTCGCTGCAGGTCTCCGAAGAAGATCGAGAACCACTTGAATTGCGCCGACAGGTACGCCTCTCGCATGCGAAACGCCACTTCGAGGTTGGTGCGTCCCGGCCAGGTCGGGTCGTCGACCACGCGCGGCTCCATGGCAGGCCGGGTCACCGCGACGACCGGCCCGAATACCCCGGTGAGGCCGACGTCGACATAGGGCGTCAGTCCCTGGGGCCCTTGCGGGTGCAAGACATCGATGCGGGCATTGCTGTAAGCCTGGGCCCCGGCCCGTCCCTCGACCCGGCCCCAGGCCTCCGCGTCCTCCTGGCGATACGCTTGCCGCAGCTCGAGCGCCATCTGCCCGTTGGGCGTCGACGAGTCCAGCCCTGCCGAGTCGATGACGCGCAGGAGGTCGACCCGGCGAAAGGGACGGACCATGGGGGACGGGTCCTCGATGTCCCCCCGGGTGATGAGGAGCTCGATGAGCGGGAGCCGCGGGTCGTCGAGCGGGATGTACGGTGAGGCTTGGGCGGAAAGGAGGGCAGGGCTGATGGCCACCAGGGCCCCTGCCCACTGCCAAGGCCGGATGTGCATAGAGGAAAGCTAATGAGGCGGAGGGCCGCAGCAAGACGATCCACTTCTCCCCGGGTGCGAATAGGCTAACTTCATGCCCCTATGACACAACTCCAGGTCGAGACGGTCCGTGGCCCCCTGGTGGAATCGATCCACCGGGTGTCGGCCGTCGTGGTGGATGCCAACGGCAGCCGTGTGGCCTGGAGCGGTGACCCCGATCTGGTCACCTTCTGGCGCTCGGCGGCCAAGCCGTTCCAGGCGATTCCCATCCTCGAAGACGGAGCCGCCGACGCCTTCGGTCTTCTCGACGACGAATTGGCGCTGGCGTGCGCCTCGCATTCGAGCGAGCCGGTGCACCTGGCCACGGTTGACCGGTTTCTCGAGAAGATCGGGTGCCAGGAACGCCAATTGGGGTGCGGGGGCCACACGCCCCTGTCCGAAGCCGTTGCCGCAGATGTCGCCGCCACCGGTCAGACCCTGACGCCACGTTGGAGCAATTGCTCAGGCAACCACGCGGGCATGCTGGCCCTGGCGCGACATCACGGCTGGCCCACCGAAGGCTACTACCGACAGGGCCATCCGGTGCAGGAACGACATCTGGATGTCATCGGCCAATGGACCAATGCTCCCCGAGAGGAGATCGTCCTTGGCCTCGATGGCTGCAACACGGTTTGCTTCGGCATGCCGTTGTCTGCCATGGCCCTGGGCTACGCCAGGCTGGGGGCTGCTTCGGCGCCCGCTCCGCAACGGGTGGTGGGCTGTATGACCGGCCACCCGCGATTGGTGGGAGGTGAGTTGCGTCCCTGCACCGACATCATGGCTGCCGCCGGAGGCGACATTGTCGCGAAGATCGGCGCCGAAGGCGTGTATGGTGCTTCTGTCGTGACCGGGGGGCTGGGCATCGCCCTCAAGGTCGAGGATGGCGGCATGCGCAGTGCCCCCATCGCCCTCATTGCCATTCTGGACGCCCTGGCCGAGCGTGGCCTGTGGTCTCCACCCGGAGACGACTGGGGGGTGGCCATGGCCCGCCACGGCGCCGTTGGCATCACCAACACCCGGGGTGAGGTCACGGGAGCGTTGCGGGCCGCCGGTGCCGTGCGCTTTTCGGCCTGACGCAGCGCGTTTCCGGTTGCCGCTTCGCACGTCCGGGGGACATCATGGTCGACACATCGATACTCGACAAGCCGAGCGAGCATCTCATCCGCTTCGCCATCGCCATCGCGTCCGGGGATGGCATGCAAGCGGCCGCGGAACGGCTCACGGGCCAGGACGTGCCCGCCCAGTGGGGCGACGAACTCATCCTCCAGTCGGTGCTGATGGTCGGCTGGCCCAGGGCCCTCATGGCAATGGGGATCTGGCGTGCGGTCAGCGGCCGCCCGGCGCCGCAGACAGACCCTGGTACGNNAGCGGTCAGGAGACCTGTCGGACCGTGTACGGCGGCAACTACGAGCGCCTGCGGGCCAACGTGAGAGCCCTGCACCCGGCACTCGATGCCTGGATGGTCACCGAGGGCTATGGCCGCACCCTGAGCAGGGAGGGACTCGACCTGGTCACCAGAGAACTGTGCACCGTGGCGCAAACCGCGATGCTGAATGCACCCCACCAGCTGCATTCCCATCTTCGGGGCACGCTGAACGCCGGCGGGAGTTCGCGGCGCATCGATGCCGTACTCGACGTGGTGGCGGAGTACCTCCCGGCCGATCGTCAGACCGAGGTCCGCAATCTCTGGAACGAAGTCCGCCGCCGGGTCGAACACCATGCTGATTGATCGTGTCACCATTCGCGTCGCGGCCGGAACCGGAGGTTCGGGCGCCTGCTCGTTTGCCCGCTTCAAGTACGCCCCGAAGGGAGGGCCGGATGGAGGAGACGGGGGCCGTGGTGGCAGCGTGTACGTCCGGGCCGACCGGAACCTGAGCACGCTGCTCGACTACCGCTACCGGTCGGAGTGGAAGGCCGAGCGGGCCGAGCATGGTAAGGGCCGGAACATGACGGGGCGGTCGACCGACGACGCCGTGCTCCCGGTCCCGCCCGGGACCGAAGTCTACGACGTGGACCGGGGAGAGTTCCTCGGGGA
This sequence comes from Gemmatimonadota bacterium, assembly GCA_039587475.1. Classification (GTDB taxonomy): domain Bacteria; phylum Gemmatimonadota; class Gemmatimonadetes; order Gemmatimonadales; family GWC2-71-9; genus N074bin45. The sequence goes on from JBDHIK010000062.1 coordinate 12,685, forward strand.
GGTGCTGGAGCACGGCGACAGCCTCCTGGTCGCTCGCGGGGGGCGGGGCGGACGCGGCAACGCTTCCTTCGCTACGGCCACCCATCGGGCGCCGCGCGAGTGGGAGCCCGGTGGGGAAGGTGAATCGCGGTCCATCGAGCTGGTGCTCAAGTTGATTGCCGACGTCGGCCTGGTGGGCCAACCCAATGCCGGGAAGAGTACGCTGCTCTCGGTGGTGTCGGCGGCGAAACCGAAGATCGCGGACTATCCCTTCACGACCCTCGAACCCAATCTCGGGGTCGTGGGGCTGGACGAAGGCCGGTCCTTCGTGCTGGCCGACATTCCCGGGATCATCGAGGGAGCCCACGAAGGGAAGGGCCTTGGCACGACGTTCCTCCAGCACATCGAACGGACCAGGATCCTTGCCTTCCTCATTCCATCGGATGCGCTCGAACCGCAGGTCGAGTACCAGCAGCTGCGCAACGAGGTGCGCGCGCACAGCGAGCTCCTGTTCGCCAAGCCGCACCTGGTCGTGCTCACGAAGCTGGACCTGTGGCCGCCCGACGAGCCGCCCCCCGCGATCGTTGCCGACGATGCCCTCGGCGTGTGGCACATCTCCAGTGTCACCGGGGCGGGCGTGCGACAACTCGAGGAAGCCATGTGGTCTGCCGTGCACGACGTGAAGACCGACGATGCGTGAAGACCGGGAGGCGTACGTGGCTCTGGCGCTGACGCCCGGCGTTGGGCCGGGTCGGTTCCACCGGCTGGTGGCCACTTTCGGTTCGCCGCGCGGCGCCCTCGAGGCGCCGTTCGCATTTTTACGCACCGTGAAGGGGATTTCTCCTGCGTGCGCAACCGCCGTGGCCCAGCGGTTGCCGCGGGATGGCGCCAGGGAGCTGGACCGGGCTGCCGACCTGGGAGGAACATGCCTCCTCCCCGGGGACCAGCAGTTCCCCGCCGCACTGACCACCATTCCCACTCCACCGTTGCTGCTGTTCGCCCTGGGGCGGGTGGAGGCGCTCGCCAAGGACTCCGTCGCCATCGTTGGCAGCCGCGACCACAGTCTCTACGGCGAGCGCGTCGCCCGGGCGGTGGCGCAAACCGCATCCCGGGCGGGTCTCGCGGTGGTGAGCGGCATGGCGCGGGGATTGGATGCCGTGGCCCACCTGGGGGCGCTGGACGCCGGAGGCCTCACCATAGGAGTGCTGGGAAACGGGCTCGGCGTCACGTATCCCGCGGCCAACGAAGCGCTCTACCGGCGCGTGGCGGAAACCGGGGTCCTCGTCACGGAGTTCCCGCCGGGAGAACGTCCCCATGCCGGTAGCTTCCCGCGGCGCAATCGCCTCATCGCCGGCCTGGCCAAGGTGACGGTAGTGGTCGAAGCCGCCTCCGGGTCGGGCGCCCTCATCACCGTCGACGCCGCATTGGCCCAGGGGAAGGAGGTGATGGCCGTCCCCGGGCCCATCACCCGCGCCACGTCGGTCGGTACCAATCGATTGATACGGGATGGCGCCGGGCCACTCCTGGAGCCGGACGACCTGCTGCAGCACTACGCCGACGTGTCTCCCCGGGGGCAGGGGGCCGCAGGGCAGGAGGACCCCGACCTTCCCACTGAAGAACGCCGCCTGCTTCAGGCCTTGGGCTCCGCCCCGGTTCACCTCGACGTCGTCGCGGAGGTCACTGCCCAACCGGTGGGGGAGGTGCTCGATCGACTCTGTGCCCTGGAGTTGTCCGGCTGGGTCGAGCAACTGCCGGGGCGCCTGTTCGTCAAGCGCAACGCAGGAGGCGGTCGAGAGGCCCGGGGGTGGTGACCGGCTGGACCCTCTTTCGCTTCCTCCACTAGCTTGCACCACAACGCCTCCGTCCCAGAGGACTTCGCGTGCACCTCTACGTTCACATTCCGTTCTGCGTTCGGCGCTGTAGCTACTGCGACTTTGCCATCGCGGTACGGCGGACCATCCCCGGAGCGGCCTTTGTGGATGCGGTGCTGGCGGAGCTGGGCATGTGGCAGGACTCCCCGGCGTGGGATGAGGCTCGGTCGCTGGCGACGCTTTATTTCGGCGGGGGGACGCCGTCCTTGTTGGCCGTCGATGACTTCGCTCGGCTCATCGATGGAATCCTGAGTGGCCATCCCCTGGAATCGGGCGCCGAAGTCACCCTCGAGGCCAACCCCGATGACGTCACGCCGGCTTTGGCGCGCGCCTGGGTCGATCGGGGAGTGAACCGGGTATCGCTCGGGGTGCAGAGCTTCGATGATGCGGTCCTGGCATGGATGCACCGAAGCCACGGTGCCGGGGAGGTGGCTCGAGCCGTTGCGGTGTTGCGATCGGCCGGTATCGCCAGAGTCTCGGTCGACTTGATCTTCGGGCTGCCGGTGGCCCTGGGACGCGACTGGGCTGCCGATCTGGACCAGGCGCTTCAACTCGAGCCCGACCACGTGTCGTTGTACGGCCTCACCGTTGAGGACCGCACGCCCCTGGCTCGGTGGGTCGGTCGCGGCATCGCCGCAGTCCCGCCGGAGGCCCGGTACGCGGCCGAGTTTCTCGAAGCCAACCAGGTCCTCGAGGCGGCGGGGTTCGAGCACTACGAAGTGTCCAATGCCGGCCGGCCGGGCAAGCGCGCTCGGCACAACCAGGCCTACTGGAGGCGGGCCAGCTATATCGGTCTCGGGCCCTCGGCCCATTCGGCGTGGGGCAGCCACCGGCAATGGAACGTTCGCGACTGGGCGGCGTATCAGAGCCGGATGGCCGACGAGAGAAGTCCCATCGCCGGGACAGAGGACCTCGGGCCGGAAGCCGTCGCCCTGGAGGACGTCTACCTGGGACTCCGGACCATCGAAGGGGTCGTGTCAGAGCGACTCCCCGCCGCTCTTCGGGACCGCTGGGTAGGGCAGGGGTGGGCCCGGGAACGACAGGACCGGCTGGTGTTACGCCCGGAGGGCTGGCTCAGGCTCGATGCCCTGGTGGGCGAGGTGTCTCCGCCGTAGTTAAATTGCCCGGCATGTCAGGACTCTTTGGCCTCAGTCACCGCGAACACCGGGTGCTCGAAGCAGTCATTCAGGCCTATATCGAGACCGCGGAGCCCGCCAGCAGCCAGGCTGTGGCGCGCCGGTCCGGGTTGGGCGTCTCGGCGGCCACGGTGCGGAACACCATGGGGGAACTCGAGCGTAAGGGCTTCCTTTTGCACCCGCATGCCTCGGCCGGCCGGATTCCGACCGACCTCGGATACCGGACCTACGTCGATGGGCTGATGCAGTACGCTCGCCCGAGCGAGCGGGAGCAACAGGCGCTCGCGGCGGAGCTGCCATCCGGCAGTTCGGAGATGAAGAACATTCTCCACCGGGCCGCCCAGGTCTTGAGCGTGTTGACGATGGAACTGGGTGTCGCCCTGGCGCCGGCGATGGATCAGGTGATTCTCGAGCGGCTCGAGCTGGTGCGGGTTTCCTCCGACCGGCTGCTGTTGGTGTTCACGCTCCACAGCGGCGTGGTGCGGACCATTTTCGTGCAGATCCCGGCCACGATCGCGCCGGACGCGGTGGCGCAGGTGGCGCAGGTGCTGAACGAGCGTCTGGCCGGCCTCAGCCTCGACGCCATACGGTCGTCCCTGGCCGAACGCCTGCGTGACGCGTCGGGTGGCGAGGAGCACCGGGCCCTGTTGAACATCTTCCTGGCCGAGGGCGAGGATATTCTGGCACAGACCATGGCGTCGCCCGAGGTCCATCTCGGCTCAGCGCAGATGTTGGCCGACCAGCCGGAGTTCGCGTCCAACGAGCGGATGCGCCATCTGCTGCAGATCACCGAACGCCGTGAGGTGCTGCGGAACGTCTTGAAACGGCGGGCCCGTGGCGGCGTTACCATTACCATTGGCGGCGAAAACGCCGACCCGGCACTGTCCGACCTGACCCTGGTCACCGCGGCCTACTCGCGGGGCGACCTTTCTGGCGTCATCGGCGTCCTCGGACCGACGCGGATGCCATATGACAAGATCATCGGCTTGGTCGAGCACACCAGCCGTCTGGTCGAAGGACTCCTGGATTGAGCGACTTCTATTCCCTGCTGAACATCCCCCGGGACGCCAGCGAAGACGATATCAAGAAGGCCTATCGGCGCCTGGCGATGGAATACCATCCCGATCGCAACGATGCCGCGGACGCCGAGGCCAAGTTCAAGGGCATTACCGAAGCGTACGAAGTGCTGCGCGACCCGGAGCAACGGGCCCTGTACGATCGCTACGGAGAGGCGGGTCTGCAGAAGGGGGCCGGAGGCGGTTTCGGAGGCTTTCACCATGTCGATCTTTCCGAAGCGCTCAACATCTTCATGCGCGATTTCGGCGGCGGCATGGGCGGCTTCGAGTCGATCTTCGGTGGCGGTGCCCAGGCCACGGCCGGCGAGAACCGGCGCGGCAGCGATATCCGTGTCACCGTGAAGATGACGCTCGAGGAAGTTGCGACCGGTGCCAAGCGCACGCTCAAGCTCCGCACGCTCGAACCCTGCGACACATGCGCCGGCAAGGGCTACCCCCCCGAATCACAACCCACGTCCTGCACCACCTGTGGTGGCGTGGGAGAAGTTCGCCGTGCGACGCGGAGCATGTTCGGTCAGTTCGTCTCCGTGGCTCCCTGCCCCAACTGCCACGGCGATGGTCAGCTGATCCTCGACCCGTGCCCCAGTTGCCGGGGCGAAGGCCGGGTGCGTGGTGAGCGCAAGGTCGCCGTGGATATCCCGCCCGGGGTCGCGGACAACAACTATCTGACACTGAGGGGGCAGGGCGCCGCGGGCGTTCGTAACGGCGTTCCGGGCGACCTTCTGGTCGTGCTCGACATTCAGCCGGACGAACGGTTCGAGCGACGGGGCGACGATCTGATCCACGAGCTGCCGCTGTCGTTCTCCCAGGCGGCCCTGGGCGGCACCTTCACCGTCCCCACGCCCTACGGCGACGAGGCCTTCAAGGTCCCCGAGGGGACCCAGACCGGGACAATCCTGCACCTGCGGGGCAAAGGGCTCCCGCGACTCGGTAGAAGCGGCAAGGGCGATCTGCACGTCCGCGTTCATGTCTGGACACCGGAACGCCTTACCAAGGAGCAAGAGACCCTGTTCAAACAGCTGGCAGAGGTCGAAGGCGACGCGCCGCAACCCGACAGCAGCTTCTGGTCGCGGATCAAGGAGGCCCTGGGCGCATGACCACCTGGTGGGCGGTGGACGTCCACCCTGCCCAATCCCAGGACTCGGTCGCCGTCGCGGCGTGGCTGGTGGCGCATACCAATCAGGCCCTGGAAGAGCGCTCTGACGGTGCCCTGGTGGCCACGGTCCAGGATGAGGGCGCGGCCGGCCTGCTGGTCCAAGCGGCCGGCCGGCAATGGGGCGAGCGGATTACCGTGGGCCAGCCGCGAGCCCTCGAGGCGGTCGATTGGAGTACCCAGTGGCGCGCCGGGCTGGGACCAAGGCGGGTCGGCCGGTTGTCGATCGTTCCATCCTGGCTGATGGACGAATTCGACGAAGACGGTCCCAGCCTGGCGCTCGATCCGGAGTCGGCCTTCGGCAGTGGTGAGCACGGCTCGACTCGGGCAGCCTTGTTCCTGCTCGATCGCTTGTTGCAGCCGGGAGACCGGGTGCTCGACCTCGGAAGTGGCAGCGGCATCCTCACCCTGGCCGCCATCAAGCTGGGTGCGGCTCGCGCCGCCGGCATCGACTCCGATGGTGATGCCATTCCGGTGGCGCAGCGCAACGCCCGACGCAACGATCTGACCGACACCGTCGCGTTCGTCGCGGGCGACGCGGGGGCGTTGGCGCCGCTGCTGGGCCCGGCCGAACTCATCGTCTCCAACATCCTCCGTCTGGCGAACGAGGCCTTGATCCCGGGCATCCTCGCGACACTCGCCGATGGCGGGTGTGTGATCTTCTCGGGCATGGAAGTGGACGAGGCTGATGACTTCCGGGCGGCGCTGGCCGCGCATCGCCTGGTACCGGTTCTGGAAACGGTCGACGAGGGCTGGTGGGCCGTCGGGGCGAAACGGTGTTGACCCTCTTGGCCCCTGCCGGGTCCCTCGAGCCCGGCACGACCGTCGCCCTCGACGCCCGTGAGACTCACCATGGCCGCGTTCGGAGAACGGCGGTTGGTGATCGGGTCCGGCTGGTCGACGGAGCCGGCACGGAAGCGGAGGGGGTCGTGGCGTCGTGTGGGGCAGAGGTGGTGGTCGAGGTGGCGACCCTGCGCCGTGTGGGCCGGCCCGCCGTCACGACGGTCGCGGTGGGCGCTGGTGACCGTGACCGCTTCGGCTGGATGGTGGAGAAGCTGACGGAACTCGGTGTCACAACGGTAGTCCCCGTGATCACCGAGCGCTCATCAACGGTGGCGACGAGGCTACGACCGACACACGTGGAACGACTGCAACGGCGAGCCGACACTGCCATCAAGCAGTGCGGGGCACTGTGGTTGCCACAGATCCTGCCTCCCGTCACCCTCCGGGAATTCGTCGAGGCCCCCGGCCTGGCGCACGAGGACGGCACGCGCTGGGCGGCACGCCATGGCGCACCGTTCCCGGTCGAGACAATCGGGAATCGCCCGGTCAGCATCGCGGTCGGGCCGGAGGGCGGCTGGACCGGCGAAGAGGAGACGCTCCTGGAGCGACACGCCTTCCTTGCCGTTGGCCTGTCTCCCAACGTGCTTCGGTTCGAAACCGCCGCCGTCGCCGCCGCGACGCTGGCGGCGGCCCTTCGACACGCCTGAACGAGGAGAAAGACGATGACCGACTGCCTGTTCTGCAAAGTGGCGGCGGGAGACATTCCCGCGGACATCCTGCACCAGGATGACGACGTGGTCGCGTTTCGCGATATCGATCCCAAGGCGCCGCATCACGTTCTCGTCATCCCTCGGCACCACGTCGAGGCGGTCCGTGATGCCACCGGTGCGGAGGGTGAGCGTCTGGTGGGCCGGGTCATGGCGGTCGCGACGGAAATCGCCGCGGAACTGGGATTGGACGAGGACGGCTACCGGCTGGTGACCAATACCGGGCTAGCCGGCGGACAGAGCGTCTTTCATCTACACGTCCATCTCCTGGGCGGGCGGCCCATGGGGTGGCCCCCGGGATGAGGTGGGGTTGCTCACCGGGGCCGGCTTACCTACCTTCTACTGCTGCAACAGTTTAGGCCTATCGGCCTCGTAAGGGGGTGATGGAGACGCATGGCGGAAGTCATCATCCATGAGGATGAAAGCTTCGAGCGGGCGCTCAAACGCTTCAAGAAGAAATGCGAGAAGGCGGGGATCCTTTCGGACCTCCGGAAACATCGCCATTTCGAGAAGCCCAGCGAAAAGCGCAAGCGCAAGCTGAATGCGGCCATTCGTAAGAACCGGCGCGGACCGCGTGGCCGACGCTAAGTTGGCGGTGACCTTGCAGGCTTCGACCATCGAAGCCCGCAAGGCGCGCGACAAGGCTCGGACGCTGGTGCTGACCACCGTGTTGGCAGCGATCAAGAACTACCAGATCGAACAGCAGCGGGATCTCACCGACGCCGACATCGAAACCGTCCTGCGCAAGGCGGTGAAGATGCGGCAGGAATCGGTCGAGCAGTACCGTGCGGGGAACCGCCAAGACCTCGCCGACAAAGAGCAGGCCGAGATCGAGATCCTGAAAGCGTTTCTTCCCGCCGAGGTGGACCCCGAGGAGATTCGGGCGGCCGTGCGCGCCGCCATCGCTGGAGGAGCCAACGCGATTGGCCCTCTCATGGGACAGCTCATGGGACAGTTCCGCGGTAAAGCGGATGGGAAGGTCATCAATCAGATTGTCCGTGAGGAGCTGCAGGCCGAATGATCAGGTGGCGGTTCTCTCCCGAGAGACCGGGGTGCCGGCGGCCATGACCGCCGGCACCCCGTTGCCGTTCGTGGCCAGGGTGTGGGGTCGAGACACCCTCGACGTCCTGGAATTCGAAGCCGTCCTCGAGCGAGTCGCCACCCACGCTGCGGGAGCGGCGGCGGCCGCACGCATCAAGGCGCGTCGTCCGCACACCGATCCTTCCCACATCACCGACGAGCTGGCAGACGTCTCCCAGGCGGCGGCCCTGGTCCGCGGCGGCGAAGGTCTGTCGATCCCTGCGGCGCCCGACGCCACTGCCGTCCTGGCACGCCTGCGACTCGAAGGCGGCGTCATGGAGCCGGGCGACCTCGTGGTCGTTCGACGTCTGTGCCGCGCCGCCGGCACCACCCTGGCCGAGTTGCGGCGCGTGGCTGAAGCGGCCCCTCGACTCCGGTCCCTCATCGTCTCCGTTCCCGCGGCCACCATCACCAGACGACTGGAACGGGTGGTCGACGACGACGGTCGCCTGCTCGATACCGCCAGTCCGGCGCTGGCCGCCGCGCGGAAGGCCGTCCACCAGGCGCGCGGCAGACTGATCGGCAAGCTCGAGACCGTGTTGCGTGGTATCGACGGGGACGGCGCGGTGACCGTGCGTGGTGGCCGCTATGTCATACCGGTGCGTCGAGACCAGCGACAGCGTCCCCCGGGCATCATTCACGACGAGTCCGCCAGCCAGGGGACCCTCTACATCGAGCCCACCGCCGCGATCGAACTGGGCAACGCCCTCCGCGAGGCGGAGGTCGCGGAAGAACGCGCCGTTCTCGAGGTGTTGCGAGAACTGACCGACCTCTTGCGTCCCGATGTCGAGTTGTTCACCGCGGCGCTGGAGATGTGCATTGCCGCCGACGAGTTGCAGGCGCGAGCCGCATACGCGGCGGACGTCGACGGCCATTGTCCCGCCGTCGACCGGACCGGTCACATCACCATCCAGGGAGGTCGGCACCCACTGTTACTCAATGGTGCAGATCCCGTCGTGCCGTTCTCACTGGCGTTGGAGGCTTCCGAGCACACCGTCGTGGTGAGTGGCCCCAATACCGGTGGAAAGACGGTTCTCCTCAAGGCCGTGGGTCTCATTGCCGCCATGGCCCAGAGCGGACTCATCCCACCGGTGGGGCCAGGAACCCGGCTGCCGGTGTTTCGTCAGTGCTTCGCCGATATCGGTGACCACCAGTCCATCGCGGCCAACCTCTCCACCTTCTCCGCTCACCTGTTCGCGTTGCGCCACATTCTGGAACAGGCGGACGAGAGGACGCTGGTGCTCATCGACGAGATGGGCAGTGGGACTGACCCCACCGAGGGTGCGGCGCTGGCAGCCGCGGCCCTCTCAGCCTTGACACGACGTGGCGCCACCACCATCGCGACGACGCACCTCGGGGCCCTCAAGGAACTGCCCGAGCGGATTCCACAAGTCGTCAATGCATCCCTCGAGTTCGACCCCGAGTCCCTGGAGCCCACGTACCGATTCCGCAAGGGGATTCCGGGTCGGTCGTATGGCCTGGCGATTGGGCGGCGTCTGGGCCTCGACGCCGCTGTCCTGGCAGAGGCCGAAGCCGGCCTTCCGGAGGTTGGTCGCGCGCTCGAGACACTGCTGGCCTCGGTGGAACTCAGGGAACGCGCCGTCCGGAACCAGGAGCAACGCCTGTCCGACGGAGCGCAGGATCTCGAACGGCGGGGCGCCAAACTCCAGCGGCGCGAGACCGAGTTCGACGGCCGGGCCGCTGCCCTGGAGGCACGTGAGCGGGAGGCCGAACGAGAGGGCCGGACCCGGGCCAAGGCCTACTTGCTGGCGGCGCGCCAGCGGGTGGAAGAGGCCCTCGGGCTGGCGCGAGGCGCCGCGGATGCCGAGGCCGCGCGTCAGGCCAGGCGTCTTGTAGAGGAAGGCGTCCAGGCCCAGGCCGATGCCCTGGCGTCGACGGTGGGCGGTCACGACGCGGAAGAACCATCGGATGCGCCGGTCGCGCTGGGCCGGCGGGTGCGGTTGTCCTCCGGGCTCGAGGGGACGATCGTCGAGCAGCGCGGGGACGGTCGCTGGGTCGTCGCGGCGGGGGCGGTGCAGACCGCGGTGCGGCAGCGGGACATCGTCGGGGTCTTGGCAGACAAACCGCGCCGCGCCCCGGCCGAGGTGACGGTGGCGCCAGCCCCGGCCCGCCTGGAGGTTGACCTTCGAGGCCTGACGGGTGATGAGGCGGAGGCCGCCACCCTGGCGGCGATCGATCATGCGGTGTTGGCCGGCCAACCGTATCTGCGCATCATTCACGGCATGGGCACCGGCGTGGTCCGGGCCCGAGTCCGCCAGGTACTGGAACACGACACCCGGGTGGATGGGTTTGCCCATGCTCGACCGCAAGAAGGAGGCACGGGAGTGACGATCGTGGAGTTTCGGTCGTGAGCCGTATTCCGGACGAGATCGTCGAGCAGGTCCGCGACAGCGCGGACCTGATCGAACTCGTGAGTGAGTCCGTTGAACTCAAACGTACCGGGACGGACTACCGCGGTCCCTGCCCATTCCACGGGGGGACTCACCGCAACTTCGCCGTCATTCCGAAGAAGGGCATCTTCTACTGTTACGTGTGTCACGAGGGCGGCGACGTCTTCACGTACCTGATGAAGCGATTCGGCATGGACTACCCCACGGCGGTCCGTGAAGTGGCGCGCCGAGTCGGCATTACCGTCCCCGAGTCGACCGAGCGGTCGGGGCCCGATCCCCGAGAGCCTCTGTTCAGCGCCGTCGCGGTGGCACAGGACTGGTTCGCCGCACAACTGCGCGAGTCCCCCGACGCCGGGGTAGCGCGTTCCTATCTTCAGGAACGCCATTGGGACCTTTCGGCGGCGATCCCGCTGGGGTTGGGGTACGCCCCCAAGGGGAACGCCCTGCTGGAGCACGCCAAGGCGCTTGGTATCGAGGACGAGGTGCTGGTGGAGGCCGGACTGGTCGTGCGGCGGGACGACGGCAGTACCTACCCGCGATTCCGGGGCCGACTCACGTTTCCCATCAACGATGGCCGCGGACGGGTGGTCGGGTTTGGTGGGCGCCTCATCGGCCCAGGGGAACCGAAGTACCTGAATTCTCCCGAGTCACCCATATACCACAAGGGCCGACTCCTTTATAATCTGCACCACGCCAAGCAGGCGATCCGGCAACACGAGCATGTGCTGCTGGTCGAGGGGTACTTCGACGTGCTGCGTCTGATGCAGGTGGGCATCGATCACGTCGTGGCGCCCCTGGGCACGGCCCTCACGCCGGACCAGGCAGAACTGCTCAAGCGCTACACCACCAGGGTCGTCGTCCTGTACGACAGTGACCAGGCGGGCCTTCGGGCTACCTTCCGTGCCGCCGACGAGCTGCTGCGCCACGAATTCGAAGTTCGGGTCGGTACCCTCCCGGGGGGAGAGGACCCGGACACGCTGGCCCAGTCCGGGGGTCGAGCGGCCATCGAGCAGGTGGTCGATGATGCCATCGACGTGCTCGAGCGGAAGATTCAGATCCTGCAGCGCAAGGGATGGTTCGAGGGCATCGAGCAGCGCCGTCGCGCGCTGGATCGACTCATGCCGACCGTCAGGGCGACCAGCAGTTCGATTACCCGGGAGCTGTACCTGACCCGGCTGTCGGAGCTGACCGGGGTGGCCAAGGCGGTCCTGAGTCAGGACGCATCCCAGGGGCCGATGCGACGACCGCTGGCGCGCCGGACCCGGGAATCAGGCCTGCGCCGCCATGGCGAGCGCGAGGAGCGAAATCTGCTCGCCATCATGCTCCACTCACCGGTGTGGTTGGAGCGAGCAGGGGAGCTGGTCCGGCCGGAGTGGATCGAGGGAGAGGACTATCGCGACCTGTTCCAGGCGTTGACCGGACCGGACGGGGCGGACTACCTGACCATCCCGCCTCCGGACGTCCCGGATGAGGCGCGGGCCACCTGGTCGCGCCTGAAGGAGTCCGGTGCGGACCTGGAGGCCCAGAACGTCGATACCATGTTTGCACACGCCTGCCAGGCGTTGGAGTCGCGGCCGTTCTTTCGCGAACTCGATGCGCTGGCGGACCGACTCCAGCAGGCTCCAACCTCCGAGCAGGAGGCCTTGCTGGAAGAACGCCAGCGCCGAACCAGGGAATTGCAGGCCCGGTTCCCCGCGGAATGGAAACGGCGCTACATGCAGCGAAAATTCGCCCAGGGCGGCCCACGAGGCCGTTAGATTACGTCACCGACCGGTTGAGGAAGAAGGAGCCCGATGCATCCAGATCTTGCCATGTTGTTGGATTTGCAGGAAAAAGACCTTGCCCTGCAGGACGTCAAGACGCGGTTGGCGGACATTCATGAGGAGGTCGCCGTCCTCGACCGTGCCGTGTCCGAGGGCGAAGAGGCCGTGGCCGGAGCACGCCGGGCCGCTTCCGATGCATTGGACCGACGCGTCCAGTTGGAAGAGAAGATCGAGGCCTACCGGCACCAGCAGGAGCGGCGCCGCCAGCGCCTCGAACTGACGCGACCCGGCAAAGTGGCCGCCGGCCTCATGGCCGAACTGGATCTGGCTCGCTCGGTCCTGGCGCAGGAAGAGAGCGAGTGGCTCCGCTTGTCAGAAACGGTCCAGGCGCTGGAAGGGGCGGTGGAGGAAGCCGAAGCGGCCCTGGAGGCCCTGCGTCAGGGGCAGGACCCGGCCCGGGCCGAATTGCTGAGCCGGGAAGAGGCCGTTCTGTCGGAGCAGGAGACGGCGTCGGGCGAGCGCGAGGCCAGTGCCAGCCACCTGTCCAAGCCCCTGCGAATCAAGTACGACCGCCTGTTCCATTCACGCGGCACGACGGTGGTCGTGGCCCTGAGCGGGCCCGCCTGTGGGGCCTGCTTTACGACGGTGCCGTTGCACCGCCGGAGCCAGATCAAGAACGGGTCGGTCCTGGGGGGCTGCGAGGTGTGTGGCGTCATCCTGTACGATTCCGGCAAGGACGAGTAGCCGGTCGTGACCCGGCCTTCGCTCCCGCCGCCGAAATGGGCGGTGTGCGATCGTCCAGACGTGGGCCAGTCGGCCGCACTGGCAGAGGCGCTGACACTCCCGATTCCCCTGGCGGAACTGCTGGTCCAGCGTGGCTTCGTCGATGCCGGCGACGCCAAGGCGTTTCTCCGGCCCCCGCTCGAGGGGTTGGCCGATCCCTACACGCTCACCGGCATGACCGACGCTGTCGCGGCGGTCGTCGCCGCAGTGAAGGCCGGACAACCCATCATGGTCCATGGGGACTACGACGTGGACGGCCAGTGCGCCACAGCGCTCCTGACCCGGGCGCTCAGGGTGGCCGGGGCCGAGGTCGTGCCGTTCGTCCCGCACCGTGTCGAACACGGGTACGATTTCGGGCCGGCAGGTCTGGAGGCCGCCACCGCTGCCGGGGTCGGGCTGATCCTCACCTGCGACTGCGGGATCTCGGCGGTCGAAACGGTGGCCGAGGCCCGGTCCCGTGGCATCGACGTGGTGGTGACCGACCACCATCTCCCTGGACCGGTCCTCCCACCGGGCACGGCAGTCATCGACCCGCAGCAGACCGACGACGACTCCGGCCTGGAGATGCTCTGCGGGACCGGCATCGCCTTCAAGCTGGTGCAGGCCCTCGTCGACCCGTTGGGCCTGCCGGCCAACCTGCCGTTGCACCTGCTCGATTTCGTGGCCATGGCCACGGTCGCCGACATCGTCCCGCTGGTCGGCGAGAATCGCATTCTGGTCAAGCATGGGCTGCGGATGTTGTCCGGCACCCGGTGGCCTGGGCTGCGTGCTCTGATCCGCGTGTGCGACCTCCACAAGGGGGACATCCGAGCCGGGCAGGTGGGGTTCATCCTCGGCCCGCGGCTCAACGCGGTGGGCCGCATTGGGGCGGCGATGGACGGGTTGCGGATGCTCGTCACCGACGATCAGTCCGAGGCGGACCGGCTGGCGCGGTACCTCGACGACTTGAATCGGGAGCGGCAGGCCCTGGATCAGCACATCCTCGACCAGGCCCTCGAACAGGTCGAAGCCCATCCGGATCTGCCGTCGGCGCACGCGCTCGTGCTGGACGGGGAAGGGTGGCATCCGGGGGTTGTGGGCATCGTGGCGTCCCGAGTGGTCGAACGCTACGGCCGACCCACGTTCCTGATCGCGTTCGACGACGATGTCGGCAAGGGGTCGGGCCGCAGCATCTCCAGGTTTGATCTCCATGGCGCCCTCACCGACTGCGGGGACCTGCTGGAACGCTTCGGAGGGCATCACATGGCTGCGGGGCTGACCATTCGGCGGGACCAACTCGAGGCGTTCCGAGATCGCTTCACGGGTCTCGCCGGTGAGCGGCTGACCTCCGACGACCTGGGACCGGAACAGCGCGTGGACCTCGTCATTTCCCTGGCAGACGCCAGCAATGATCTGGAACGTCTGTGCCGGCATCTCGAGCCGTGCGGCATGGGGAATCCGGGCCCCGTGTTCGGTGTGCGGGGCGTGCAGATCAATCAGCGGTCGGTGGTGGGATCTGGGCATCTGAAAGGAGTCCTGACCCAGGGGTCGAATCATCTCGACGCCATCGGTTTCCAGTGGGCCGACCGGGTGCCTTGGCTGGGAGACGACCCGGTGGACGTGGCCTTCAAGCTGGAACGGAACGACTGGGGGGGACGCAGCAATCTCCAGGCTCGGTTGGTGGCCATCAGCCCGGCAGAGGCTGCTCAGGGCCGCAGTGGGCACCAGGGCGTGGCGACCTCCCTCGCCGGCTGAGGGATTCATCTGCCATGCGGATCATTGCCGGGCAGTTTCGGGGCCGCAGACTGGTGGTGCCGAAAGGCGACCTCCGGCCGACCTCGGACCGGGTGCGGGAGGCCTGGCTCAGTATCCTGGGGCCCCACCTCCCCGGGGCCCGGGTCCTCGACCTCTGGGCCGGGAGTGGAGCCGTGGGCCTGGAGGCGTTGTCGCGCGGGGC
>JBDHIK010000212.1:0-5791 GCA_039587475.1 Gemmatimonadota bacterium
AGGCGATCTCGCGGTCCCAGGCGGAGCGCATCATCCTGGGGTTGTCAATCGGATCCTCGTTCGCGGTAACAGACCTGAGCCACGTCTGGAACGCCTCGCGGGAATTGCCGGATTTCACCATGTCGTGGACATTCCGCCCCCACTCGCTCTTGAGCAGCTCGGGGTTCGACTCCGCGATGAAAGGCGCAAGCCCCAGATTCTCGGCGTGGTCCGACACGACCAGAAAGTCCAGCGGACGAATCAGCCGGGCTCGCAGTCCATGCGAGCTCAGGACCTCCTCGCCCCGGGCGAAGCGAAAGGCTGCGTCGGGACCGAGCGTGTTCCCGAACATGCCGGCGTCCGTGGAATACGACGTATGCAGGTGAGTGTCACCCCAGTAGACGCCCTCGGCGAAGTTGGCGTCGGCGGCGACTCGCTCGACGTAGGGTGAGTAGATCTTCGGCGGCTCGCGCATCTCTTGTGGAGGACCCGCGTGGTTCTGCGCGCGGACCGCGCTGAGCGTCAGTACCAATATGGCAAAGGCGACAAGCTTCACCCATCGCGCTCTCGTTCTCATGCCTTGCTCCGATTCCTGGTTGTGCAACTCGTAGAGAGTCCGGATATCGTATGTGTCGATTACTCGTGCCGCCAGTGTTCTACCGAAAGGAAGGGTCATGTTCCGACGTTTCTCCGCATCTGTCTCCAGCCCGCTGTCGCGGCCAACGGCGCTCATGGGAATCGCGGCGATCTTGGCAGTCGCGGTCACGATCAACCCCTCTGCGGCACAGCGTGGGGAGCAGGAAAGGGCGCAGCAGGGCTCGCAGGACGCCGGGACGCCTGACCCAGCCATTCTCAGAAACGCCTACCGCGAACGCCCGTACTCCCCGTACGCCGGAGGCGCGATCCCGACGCGAGTGTTTTGGGGCGAAACGCATCAGCACACTTCGTTCTCGATGGACGCGGGCGCTTTCGGTGCTCGCCTCGGGCCTGAAGACGCCTACCGGTTCGCCCGGGGAGAAGAGGTGACTTCTTCCTCGGGTCAACGGGTCAAGCTCAGTCGGCCGCTCGACTTCCTCGTGGTCGCCGATCATTCCGACAACATGGGCTTCTTCCCCGACCTGTTCTCCGGGGCCGCTCACATCCTCTCCGACCCCACCGGAAAGCGCTGGTTCGACCTGGTGCAGGCGGGCGACGGAGCGACGGCGGCGGTCGAGATCATCGATCGCTTTTCTCGCGGGACATTCCCGGAAGCCATCTTCTACAAACCCGACAGCAGACCCTACAAGAGTGCCTGGCTGAATACGATCGCTGCGGCGGAGACCTACAACGAGCCGGGCCGTTTCACGGCGTTCATCGGCTACGAATGGACGTCCCAGGTACCCCCGGGGAACAACCTTCACCGGGTGGTGGTCTACCGCGACGGTGCCGACAAGGCCTCCCAGACGGTCCCGTTCACCACTTATCCTCCCGACGGCAGCACGAACCCCGAAGACCTGTGGAGCGTACTGGAAGCCTACGAAGACAAGACCGGCGGTGACGTGCTGGCAATCGCCCACAACGGCAATATGTCCAACGGCATGATGTTCCCGCTCGTCAATCCGGTCGGCAACGTGCCCCTCACGCCCGAGTATGCGGCGCGGCGCGCCCGCTGGGAGCCGTTGTACGAGGCCACTCAGATGAAGGGTGACGGCGAGGCGCACCCGTTCCTGTCGCCCACTGACGAGTTCGCAGACTTCGGCACCTGGGACAAGGGCAACCTCAACCTCAGCGAGCTCAAGACCGACGACATGCTGGAGGGCGAATACGCGCGCAGCGGTCTCAAGCGAGGCCTGCTCTTGGAGGAAGAGCTCGGCATCAACCCGTTCAAGTTCGGCCTGGTGGGAGCGACCGACAGCCACACGGGTCTGGCGACCGCCGACGACGACAACTACTTCGGCAAGACCTCCGCCATGGAGCCGAGTCCGGAACGGATGACCCACCCGTTTGCGACGTTCGGGGAATTGTCAATCCTCGGCTGGGAAACACTCGCCGCCGGGTACCAGGGAGTCTGGGCGACCGACAACACCCGCGAGGCGCTATTCGACGCCATGGAGCGGAAGGAAACCTACGCGACCACAGGCCCCCGCATGCTGGTGCGCTTTTTCGGTGGCTGGGACTTCGAGAGCGCCGACGCGGTCACACGTCAACCTGCAACGATCGGCTATCTCAAGGGCGTGCCGATGGGCGGCGACCTGGTCGACGCACCTGACGGCAGGTCTCCTTCGTTCCTGATTGCCGCGCTCAAGGACCCGATCGGCGCCAACCTCGACCGCGTCCAGATCATCAAGGGCTGGGTGACCGCCGCCGGTGATCTCGAAGAGCGAGTCTACGATGTCGCCGTTTCCGACGGCCGCGAAATCGGCCCCGACGGCCGTTGTTTGACGCCGGTCGGCAACACGGTAGATGTCGCCAACGCCAGCTGGACCAATACCATCGGTGACAGTGAGTTGATCACGGTTTGGTCAGATCCTGACTTCGATCCGAACCAGCGCGCCTTCTATTACGTGCGTGTTCTGGAAATCCCGACTCCGCGGTGGACGGCCTACGACGCCAAGTACTATGGCATCGACGTTCCGGCAGAAGTGGAGATGGTGCATCAGGAGCGGGCCTACACCTCGCCGATCTGGTACACGCCGGGAAGCTGACCGGAGGATCACTCGGACGACAGACGGGGTTCACCCGCCGGCCGATCATTCCGCCTGCGCGGATGGGGCCTTCTTGTCGTGCACCAGCTTGCGCTTGACAAGCAATGGCAAAAGCGCCGCGAGGACGGCAATCAGACTCACGGGCGGTATCCCGCCGTGCCATCCACTCGGTGCCAGCCAGCCTCTCAGGCCGAGGGCCATCAGGTGCGCCACAACGAGGGCCAGGGCCACGTAGCCCAATCGTTGGTTTCGCTTCCACCGCCAGCCGCCGATTTCCCTGGGCATGTTTGGTAGCGTGGTCACCGCGGGCCCGAGGAGGAACAACAGGGCCAGCACACCGACGCTCATGGCGATCTCACCCTCGAGATTCAGCCGGCCCCCCTCATCGAAGTACTTGCCGTAGTAGGCCGGGGACAACAGGGCCAGCGAGAAGAAGGCGTGCACCGCCGCCAGAAAGAACCCCATCAGGCCACAGAACTTGATGACCACCAGCCGCAAGGCCTTGTCGTGGTCGTGCCAGCGGATGACCTTGCCGATCAGGTACGAGCTGGCCACGAAAATGACGGCTGCCAGCGACGTGGCCTTGTTGAGGATGAAGAGCGGGAAGTGCCGCCAAGGGACGTCGCCGGCGAAGTGATAACGACCAGAAACCACCTCGCGGTAGTCGGTTGCAGCAATCGGTGCGGAGGCAGTTCCTTCTGCTGTTTGCTCATGCTGAGACACCTTTGGCGAGTCTTGCACGCCGATTGTCACAGGACCCGTCAAACGACGTGCAGGGGAGCTTCCCTATCTGCCCGGTTCATACGGATCCGGCGCGCCGGCGGGAATGGGTGGATACGCTCGCAGCGATGCAACGTGATCTTCCAGTTGGCCGAGCGCCGCCTTGGGCACCCACGTGTTCGGGAAGAGCACATTGTCACGCTCCTGGGGATCGGTCAGGAGATTGTACGCCCGGGGCATCGTGTACGAACGCAGTACACCTGACCACGCATCCTGCTCCATGAAGTGGAGCTTCCAGTTCCGCCACTTCACACCGAAGATCTCGGTACCCATGTAGACGATGAATCCCTCGCGACCCGACTCCTGCTCTTCGCCGAGGAAGAAGGCCGACATGTCCTGTCCGTCGATCGGGCGATCGTCGGGCACGGTGCCCCCTGCGACGGTTGCAAGGGTCGGATACAGGTCCATTGCGTGAACGATCTCGTCGCTGGATCGCCCGCGGGCAATACGCCCCGGCCAGCGAACCACGAACGGAACACGCAGCGCCCCCTCGAACCCCGTGAAGAGCGTGCCCCGCCATGGCCCCGGCGACCCGTGGACGGCCGTCTCGACGGTCATGTTCGAACTCTCGAAACCCAGCGCTTCTGGCCCATTGTCTGCCGTGAAGATGAAGATCGTGTTGTCGGCAACGCCGAGCTCGTCGATCACATCCAGCAACTCGCCGGTGTAGCTGTCGATCTGCATGAGCAGGTCGGCCCATACACCGTTGCCGGAGCGCCCTTCGAAATACGGATGCGGCAGCGTCGGAAAATGAGTCGCGGTATAGGGCAGGTACACGAAGAACGGCTTGTCGGTTTCTGCCTGGCGCCGCATGAAGTCAATTGCCCTGTCCGTCAGGTCGCGATCGATCAACGGGCGGTAATCCAGCCTGTAGGGGCGGACTCGGGTCGGCGTCTCGCCCCTGCGCGCCTCCATGACGTAGGCTTCTTGAACGCCGCTCTCGGCGAATCCGGGCGTGGAGGTGTAGACAGACTCATCGGTCGAGTTCGGCACTCCATACCACTCGTCGAAGCCCTGGTCGGTAGGGAAACGGCCGTCGGTCCGGCCGAGATGCCACTTTCCGAACATGCCTGTCGCGTAACCCGCCTCGGACAGCATTTCGGCCATCGTCACTTCCCACTGCACCAGGCCATAGACGCCTTCACCAATGGGAACCGTCGCGTTGCCGCTGCGAATCGCGTACCGCCCTGTCATCAGCGCCGACCGGGACGGCGTGCATTGCACCTCGACGTTGAAGTTCGTCAACCGGAGGCCTTCGGCGGCCAGGGCGTCAAGGCGGGGCGTAGCTGCGCCGCGCACAATACCGCCACCGTTGAATCCCGGCTCGCCCCAACCGAAGTTGTCCATGAAAACGAGGACGATGTTGGGCTTGTCTTGAGCGGGAGCCGAGGCGGACATGCAAGGTATCAGGAGGATCGCCAGCACGGCTAAGAAGAAGGAACTTGGTCGGGACATATAGGCCTCCATGGAGATGTCGGAGCGTTGTGGGTCAGGCTGCGAGGCATTCTAGCCTCAGAATGTACAGACCGCGATGTTCCGAAGAGCGGGGCGCAAAAGAATGCCGACAGGGGAACAGGTGGAAACAAGTGGGCGCAGCAGGATTCGAACCTGCGACTTCCACGCTGTGGAGATGGCACTCTAGGTGAACCTGACCGTGGCTGCGGGCTTGGGCAGGAGGAATTCCCGCGGGTACAGAATGGGCACAAAATGGGCATCTCCAATAGCGCTGGCCGTGTCTACAGGTTTTCGTCTTCTTCCTCGTTCGTATGTACAGCGTGGTGACGTGGCAACGTAGTTTGTCGGAGCCGAACCCTCACGAGCGCAAGGCTCACTGGATTCTGAGTCCACGCTCTGGTGCTGCCCGCTTCGGTGGACCGTTCAGCGGGGGGGCAGATTCGGACTGCCGACCTTTGGGTAATGAGCGACCAGTGCGCGAGACGGGAAAACGGACGGGACGGCGGCGCGGTGAAGAAATGCCTCAGGTGGTGGCTACACAGTGGTTACATGGCGTTTTTTGAGTGTCGTTAAGTATCTTTTTTATAACAGTTCAGATCTCTGTCAGTGCCGGCCTGTCAAGCCGGAGATCGCGGGTTCAATTCCCGTCGGCCCCGCCACTTTTTCAAAAGTGCCTGTCGTGAATCTGTGCGTCGCATTCGCGGCGCATTGTCAGCGTCCGCGGCGTTGCCCCTCCTCGACGATGCTCTGCATCGCCTGCGTCGGGGCGCCTTGCGGCTACCGCCACGGCGCTCGCGGCTACTCCACACACCCTCGCGACAGGCACTTTTGGGTTGGACGGATTGGACGATCTTGCCGCACCTTGACCAAGGCGCGAGGAATAAGGCCGGCCG
>JBDHIK010000213.1:0-3275 GCA_039587475.1 Gemmatimonadota bacterium
CGGATCACCTCCGGCATCTCCAGACGAAACCGCTCGGCAAAGAACACCACCTCCGACGGAGAGAATCCGTGGATGTGAATGGGGTGGTGCTCCTTGATGTACCGCATCAGGTCGAGATACCACTCGAACGGGATGTACGGGTTGTGCCCGCCTTGGAGGAGGATCTGCACGCCGCCGAGGGCCTTGCACTCCTCGATCTTCTCACCGATCTCTTCGTAGCTGAGGACGTAGCCCTCGTGATGCTTGGGGCGACGGTAGAACGCGCAGAAGGCGCAGTCCGCAACACAGACGTTGGTGTAGTTGATGTTCCGGTCGATGATGTACGTCACCACGTTGTCCGGGTGGTGGCGCCACCGGATCTCGTCGGCCTTCTGCCCCAACTCGAGCAGGCTGGCCTGTTGATACATGTCGAGGTAGTCCTTGAACTCTCGCGAGCTTCGGTCGACGTCGTACGCCATGGTCACGCTGCCGAGATGAAGGAGAGCGCGCCGTCCGGGACGACACCGTCCCGGACCAGGCGCGCGAAGAATGCAGAGAGCCCCTCCAGATGGCGCTCTCCCAACGCGTAGTCGATGTCGCCGAGGTAGGACCGACAGACCGGCAGGGGTACTCCCGTGTCCCGCGCCGCCTCGGTGGCCAGGTCGTCGAGATGGCCTAGGCCCCACTGGCGCGATTCCAGAAGCCGCCTGGCGACCTCACCCACCAGATCCGCCGGGGCTTCGCGCCGGGCGGCCCAGACCGCGAACACGAACGGCAGGCCGGTCCAGGCCTTCCACGCGTCGCCGAGATCCACGACAACTGGGTAGTGCCCCGCCGTCTGGAGCTGTAGCGCCGCGTCCCCAATGACCAGAACCGCGTCGTGCGGCATGGCGGCCAGACCGGCCAGGTCCTGCGGTTCCGCCCGGACCGATGCGAAGCGCGGCGCAATGCCCCACCGGTGCCGGCACAGCAAGTCGAGCAGCAGCACCGAGGTCCGCGACGAGGCCGTCCGGAGAATGGTGGCGCCATCGAGTTGGTCGAGCGGAACGCGGCTGAACAACGCGACGCTATGCACCGGGCCGTCGCACGAGATCGCCAGGTCCGGCAGGAGCTGATATGCGGACGCATTCCGGGCGTACTCCACCGCGGACACGACGCTCACGTCCAACTCTCCCGCCGCCAGGAGATCGTTGAGCTCCGCCGCGGTGGCCGTGACCAAATCCGCCGGCATGGGCACCACGCCGCGGTCGATGGCCCGATAGATGGGGTAGCAGTTGATCCAGGGAATGCGCCCCAGCCTCACGCCACCTCCACCACTCCAGCCACGGCCACGTCCTCGAAGGTGTCGCGCACCGGCTGGTAGAGGGAGTCCCGTTCCACCGGGCGTTTGCCGGCCCGGCGGATCAACTCGACCAGGTCGAGGTAGTGCATGTGCATCTGCGTGGTGGCCCCGGCCTCGTGGTACACGCGCTCGTACACCACGGTGCCCTCCACGTCGTCGCACCCGAACTCGAGGGCGATCTGCGACATGAACGGGGTCACCATCGGCCAATGGGTCTTCACGTGGTCGATGTTGTCGAGGAACAAACGACCAATCGCAATGTTCTTGAGGTCCTCGTAGCCGGTCGTGGCGGTCCCCTCGCGTCCCAGTTCCGCCCCGAGTTTGTTGTGGTCGGGGTGATAGGCCAGGGGGATATAGGTCAGGAACCCGCCGGTGTCGTCCTGCAGGTCGCGCAGCATGGTCAGATGGGCGATCCGGTCGTCGACCGTTTCGACGTGGCCGTACAGCATCGTGCAATTGGACGGGATGCCCAGGCCATGCGCCGACCGGTGCACGTCGATCCACTCTTCACCGGAGAGCTTGCGCTCGGCGATGGTCATGCGGACCGCGGGCCCGAACACCTCGGCGCCTCCCCCGGGCAGTGAGGTCAAACCGGCTTCGCGCAGGGCGACCAGGACGTCAGCGATGGAAGACTTCTCGATTCGCGCCAGGTGGGCGATCTCGACGGCCGTCAGGGCCTTGATGGAGACCTCCGGGTGGCGCTCCTTCAGCCCCCGAATCATGTCCGTGTAGTACTCCAGGCGTAGCTTGGGGTGCAAGCCGCCGACGATGTGGAACTCCCTGGTCGGCATGCCGTGGGCCTGGCTGGCCTCTTCGTAGACCTCGTCGAGCGACCTGGTATAGGCGTCGTCTTCCCGCGGAATACGGGCGAACGAGCAAAATGTGCACGTGTTCCGGAGGATGCAGACGTTGGTCGGATTGATGTGCTGATTGGCCGAGAAGTAGACCCGGTCCCCGTTCCGGGCCCGGTTGGCGAAGTCCGCCAGACGGCCGATGCCGAGCAGGTCGGCGGAACCATACAGGGCACGGGCGTCGGCGCCGTCGAGGCGGACCCCGGCGGTCACCTTCTCGGCAATGGCGACCAGGGCCGAGTCCTGAAAGGATCCGGGGTCGAGAGTCATCTGACCTCCGTCAGGGGCGTCAACATCATACGACGCTGGAACTTAGCAGACGGGGTCGGTGGGCGGTAGGGCCAGACGGGGTGCGCTGGGGCGGCAACCGGCACGGAGGACATCGCCGGACGGACCGGGTGGTCCGCCGGTCTTCAGACTCCGGTCACCGCCAGGGTGACGTTGTGACCGCCAAAGCCGAAGGAATTGGACAGCGCGATCTTGACGTCCCTCTCGGCCATGACGTTGGGCGCCGAGTCGAGGTCGCAGTCCGGATCCGCGTTGATCTGGTTGATCGTGGGCGGGATCTTGCCGTGGGTCACGGCCAGCAGAGACACGATGAACTCGAAGGCGCCCGCCCCGCCGAGGAGATGGCCCGTCATCGATTTGGTGGAACCGAAGATCAGGTTCCGAGCGTGGTCGCCGAACACCGACTTCACGGCCCTGGTCTCGGCGATGTCGCCGACCAGCGTGGAGGTCCCGTGGGCATTGATGTAGCCGACTTCCGCCAGATCGATGTCACCGTCGCTGAGGCAATCGCGCATGGCCTGGGCCGCGCCCTCCCCCCCCGGTGGCGGCGACGTGATGTGGTGGGCGTCGCCGCTGAGGCCGTATCCGATCACCTCGCCGAGAATCGTGGCGCCCCGCGCCTCGGCGTGCTCCAGGCTCTCGAGGACCACGATGGCCCCGCCGTCGGCCAGCACGAAGCCGTCCCGTTCCTTGTCGAACGGCCGACTGGCGGTTTGGGGGTCGTCGTTACGGAACGACAGCGCCTTCATGTTGGCGAAGGCGGTCACGGTGAGTCCGGTAATGGCCGCCTCGGAGCCCCCGGTGACCATGGCTTC
>JBDHIK010000063.1:0-15146 GCA_039587475.1 Gemmatimonadota bacterium
CTCGGACCCCGTTCCAGCGGGTTTCGATGGATGTCAGCCGCCGGCCCGTCAGGACCATGACGGCCACCATGACCAGGCCGGTCAGGACCAGGATGAATGGACGGCGTCCACGGGCGGAGGCCAGGAACCACCCGGCGGCAAGGACCGCCAGCGCGATGGCCACCGACCACCAGAGCCCGGGCCGGCGCAACCATTCGCCGGTCAGCAGCATCACAACTATGACGAGGAGGCCAGCCCCCTGAGCGCGACCGTTCACGAAGAAGGGCCCTGGCGGCTCAAGGAGCTCACGCCGCCAGACGCCGAAGAACGACTGTCCCGGCGCCCGTGCCTCATTGTTCCGGTGGGCAGCACGGAACAACACGGGCCCCACCTCCCCGTGGGCGGGGACACCCTCATCGTCGAGCGGCTGGCCGACGACCTCTCGGTCCGCACGGGCATTGTCCGGGCTCCCACTATCGAGTTCGGGGTGAACGTCACACGCATGCAGCCCGGAACGCTGACCGCCGGGGTCCGTGGGAAAACGTTGCACCGGGTCATGAACGAACTTATCGAATCCTGGGAACTTGGGGCAGGGATCTTGGAGTTTCTCCTGCTGACCGCCGAGGGATATGAGCCGCACCAGGAAGCCCTCAGCACCATCATCGTCGACCGGGCGAAGGTCAAGGTCGTCGATATCTTCGGATTGGACTTTGGACCCCTGCTGGAGGGGCCGGGCGGTCCGGAACACGGAGGGGAACTCGACACCTCCCTGCTGCTCTACATCGCCCCTGATCTGGTTCGCATGGAGAACGCCAAGGACCGGGCACCGACCGCCAAGAGTCGCGCCAAGTACCGTCGGGGGGGCAAGGCGTCATACCTGACGGCGCCACACGAGGCCACCGGGTACCCGACCCTGGCCTCCGCCGAGAAGGGAGAACGACTGTTGCAGTTCATTCTCGACCGGATCGTGGAACGGGTGGTGGAGCCTCCAACATGAGACCCACGACGGCCGCCTGTCTGACAGGCCTGCTGGCTGCGGTATGCCTGGCGCCCCCACCCGCCAGCGCCACCCAGGTGATCGACGAAGGCGTCCTCTCCATCAGAGTCGACGGTCGCGAAATCGGTCGCGAGGAGTTTTCGGTGCGATCGGGACGGGGACCGGACGGCAACGTGGCTGGCACCACCATCACCGCCCTGGCGCGCTACCCGGCCATCAACCCCCACACCACCTATACCGCTGTGCTGGAACGAAGCGACGCCGGGCGATTCACCGTATTCCAGCTCGAAGTCGATGGCCCCGGCGGATCGGAACGCTATCTCGGGGCTCAGGACAGGGGCAGGATCACCATTCATCGGTTTGTCGGGAGCGACCGCGAAGCGCGCGAGTTCCCAGGCGGCGCCACGGCTCACGTCATGGTGGACAGCGTATTCGCGCTACACTATCTGCTGGTAGACTTGGCCTCCCCCTCGGGTACTGCGGTCATGGCCTATCTGGCGAGAACCGGGGGCCGCAGGCAGGTGAGTGCCACCCGCGTTGCCGAGGAAGACCTGCAAGTACGGGTGTCGGGTGACACCGCGGCCCTGATCACCCTCGACAACCGGGGGCGCATCCTGCGGATCGACTTCACTGGGACCTCGCTATCCGTGGTCCGGCTGCGGAACTGAAATCCGGTCGGGCCTGCCGCCTCTAAGTCATTATCAACGCAGCACAAACACGGTCGTCACAAGGTGAAACCCTTGTGGCCTCCGGCCCGTATGTTCGGGTGTTTCAACCCCCACTCGTGGAAGGAACGACCATGCGCCGTTGGATTCCCTTCGTCACCCTGGCCCTCGGGCTTCCGGCCAGCGCCGCGGCCCAGGATACCACCGCCGCACGACCGACCCTGGCTCCCCGCCCCCAGATCAGGGCGACGCTGAGCCTCCAGGAAGCCATCGCGCAGGCCCGGGGCAGCAGCCCAGCCTACCGCCAGGTCTTGAACGATCAGAACCCGGCCAACTGGGCGGTCCGGAACGCCTGGAGTACCCTGTTCCTGCCATCGCTCAATGTCCAGGGTGGGCTGTCCTACACCGGCACCGGTGAATCCCGGTTCGGCGGCGGCCTGACCAACCGGGCCCCGTCGTTCGTCAGCTCGTCCTACAGCATGGGGTTGAACTGGCAATTGAGCGGCCGGACCGTGACCGGCCCGGGACTCGAGAAAGCCAACGCCAGAGCGGTGGAGGCCGACATCAACAACGCGGATGTGGCGTTGGTGGGCGACATCACCGATCAGTATCTCACAGCCCTGCAGGCGAGCGCTCAGGTAGAGGTGTCGCGCCAGCAGGTCGAGCGGAACCAGGTGTTTCTCGACCTGGCCCAGGCCCGCTTCCAACTGGGGCAGGCGACCTTGCTCGACGTGCGCCAGGCGGAAGCCACCAAGGCGCAGTCCGAGTCGGGCCTGATCGTGGCCGAGCAAGCCGAGGCCGCCGCCAAGCTGGAGCTGTTCCGCCGCATGGGCATCTCGCCGCCGATTTCGATCCTGAACATCGGCATGAGTTCCACCTTCGAGGTGACCCAGCCCACGTGGGACCTCCCCACCCTCTTGAACATGGCCGAGCGGGACAATCCGGCGCTCAACGCGTTCCGGGCCCGGGAGGACGCCGCATCGTGGAGCGCCAAGGCGGCACGCAGTGATTTCCTGCCGACGGTGACCGCGCGGGCAGCATGGAGCGGCTTCACCCAGCAGTTTACCGATGAGAACGAGCTGCTGTCGGCCAACCTGTTCGGGGCCCAGAACGGCCAGTCGTCGTGTGTGACTCAGAACGCGATCAACAACGGCGCCAGCCCCCAGCTGCCGCTGGCGGATTGCTCGCCGGCCAATTTCGGCCTGACGTCCGATGGCAGCCAGCTGACGCCTGCCACGCAGCAGTCCATTCTCGACCAGAACGCCGTCTTCCCGCTCGACTTCACCAGCTCCCCGTTCTCGGCCTCGCTGACGGTCAGCCTGCCGATCTTCACCGGTTTCGGCCGGTCACTGGGGGTGGCGCGGGCCGAGGCGTCGAGACAGGACGCCGACGAACAGGTTCGGGCCGCCGCGCTGCAAGTCGAGGCCGTGGTCACCGAGCGCTGGATGGCCCTCGAGGGGGCCTTCCGGGCCGTGGCGATTCAGGAAACCAGTCGCCAGGCGGCGCGGGAGCAGCTCCGGCTGGCCCAGGACCGCTATCGGTTGGGGAGCGGCAACGCGACGGAACTGTCGGACGCACAGAACGCTGTTGCCACGGCCGAAGGAAACTATGTGAACGCCGTGTACGCATATCACCGGGCCCTTGCCGCGCTGGAGTTCGCGGTCGGGCGTCCCTTACGCTAGAGGAGTAGCAATGTCTCGTCGCACCAAGCTGGGGCTGGCGGGGATCGCCGTCGTCGTCGTCATCGTCGTGGTCTTCATGAGCGCCGCCAAGCGAGGCGACCGTGGCGAGATCGTCCGGATGGCCGAGGTCGGTCGCGAGGATCTCGTGGCCACGGTCACCGCGAGCGGTACCATCCGGCCCAAGACCAAGGTCGACGTCAGCGCGGACATCACCGGACGCATCACGGAGATCGGGGTCAAGGAGGGTGACTGGGTCGAGAAGGGCCAGTTCCTGGTGCAGATCGAAGCCGCCCCCTACGAGGCGGCCGTGAGCAGGGCCGCCGCGTTGCTGTCGTCGGGTGAAGCCTCGAGGCTTCGGGCCCAGGCCAACCTGGATGAGTCCGAACGCACGCTGCGGCGGGCCCGGGACCTGCGAGAGGGCAACACCGCACTGATCTCCGAAGAAGCATTCGAGCAGGCCCAGACCGCTCAGGAAGTGGCGCAAGCCAACTACCAGGCCAGCGTGGCCCAGGTCGATCAGTACCGGGCCAGCCTCGTCGAAGCGCGCGAGCAGCTGTCCAAGACCCGGCTGTTGGCACCGATGGCGGGCCGCGTGGTGCGTCTCCCGGTCGAGGTGGGCGAGGTGGCGGTGCCGGGGACGTTCTCCCGCGAGACCGCGCTCCTGCTGACCATCGCCGACATGTCGGAGATCCTGGCCGAAGTCCAGGTCGACGAGACCGACGTCGTGCGTCTGGCGACTTCCGATTCGGTCCGCATCACCATCGACGCGTACCCGGACACCTCGTTCGTGGGGTACGTCACCAAGATCTCCAACAGTGCCAGACTCTCGGCGACCCAGACCGCAGCGGGGTCGAGCGATCGGGCGGTGGACTTCGACGTGGAGATCACCCTGGCCGATCCGCCGTCGGACATCCGGCCTGACCTGAGCGCCACGGCTCGCATCGTAACGGACGTGCAGAAGGACGTGTTGGCCATCCCCATCATCTCCCTCACCGTGCGGGATCACGAGGTGCTGCCCAACGAGTCCGTCGAGCAGGATTCGGCCGCCGTGGGGCGGACCGAAGAGACCGAGGGCGTGTTCATCGTGCGGGACGGCATAGCACACTTCGTTCCCGTCGAGGTCGGCATCGCTGGCGAAGAGCATTTTCAGGTGTTGTTGGGTCTCGCCGCGGGCGACTCGATCGTGGCCGGGCCGTACCAGGTGATCCGTGACTTGAGTGACAGCACGCAGGTGCGGCAGAGCCCGCGGGACGGGGGCGACTGAGCATGGCCGACCTGGTGATCAGCGTCCGGGAACTGACTCGTGAATACGTCATGGGAAGCGACCTGGTGCGGGCGCTCCGCGGCGTGTCTCTCGACATCCGGCGCAACGAGTACGTCGCCATCATGGGCCCGTCGGGTTCCGGCAAGTCCACGTTGATGAACCTGATCGGCTGCCTCGACACCCCGACGGCTGGAGAGTATTGGCTGAGTGGGCAGGAAGTCAGCCGCATGCGGGACGACGCGTTGGCGCGCGTGCGCAACCGGGAAATCGGCTTCGTCTTCCAGACCTTCAATCTCCTGCCTCGTGCCACGGCGCTCCACAACGTGGAGCTGCCACTGGTCTATGCCGGCGCCTCGTCGCGTGATCGACGCCGGCAGGCGTGTGAGGCCCTGGAGCGAGTCGGCCTGGGTGACCGCATGGAGCATCGGCCCAACGAGCTGTCCGGGGGGCAGCGTCAGCGTGTGGCCATCGCCCGGGCACTGGTCAATCGCCCAGCGCTCCTGCTGGCGGACGAGCCGACGGGCAACCTCGACAGCACGACCAGCGAAGAAATCATGAACGTCTTCCGGGATCTACACGATGAGGGACAGACCATCGTGATGGTCACCCATGAGTCCGACATCGCAGCCCAGGCGCAGCGGGTCGTCGTCCTGAAGGACGGCCGCGTCGAAAGCGATCGCCTGGCCAGGAACGAGGCGGCCTGACATGCAAGCCCTCGAAGCCATCCGGATGGCGCTCCAGAGCATCTGGGCGCAGAAGCTGAAGAGTGGCTTCTCGCTGATCGGTGTGTTGATCGGGGTCATGTTCCTGATCGCCGTGGTGTCCGTGGTCCAGGGCATGAACAGCTACATGGAAGATCGAGTGGCCAATCGACTCATCGGCGCCAACACCTTCCAGCTGCGGCAACGCCCCTCCTTCTCGACCGGGAACATCACCCGCGAGGAATGGCTGGAATGGCGCCGTCGGCCCCGGATCACCTATTCCGACGCGGACTACGTGGAGGAACGCCTCGAGCATCCCGTCCTGACCGCCAAGTTCTGCCAGGACCGGGTCAGTATCGGGTACGAAGGCCGACAGGCCCGTGACATCGACCTGATCGGGACGGAGGCGGAGTACTTCCGAATCCGGGACTACGAGATCGCCCGAGGCCGGGTGTTCACGCCGCAGGAACTCCGTGCCGCGGCCCCGGTCCTCGTCATCGGGGACCTGCTGGCCGAGCGGCTGTTCGAGGGCCAGGATCCCCTGGGGAAGATGGTGACGGTCGGCGGGCTTCCCTACCGCGTGATCGGGATCGTCGAGAAGCAGGGCACCATGTTCGGCCTTTCGATGGACAAGTTTGCCATCATGCCGTTCACCGCCCACGGGCGGCGCCTCATCTGCCCGATCAACGTCCTGGATGAACTGATCGTGAAGTCGGAAGACGTGCCGACCATGCTGGCCTCGCTGCAACAGACCGAGGCCTTGATGCGGGGCCGTCGCGCCCTCAAGCCGCAGCAGCCGAACAACTTCCACCTGCAGACGGCGGAAGAGGCCCTGGCGGGATGGAACAGGATTTCAGGCTTCCTGATGAACTTCCTCCCCGTGATCGTGAGCATCTCATTGGTGGTCGGCGGCATGGTCATCATGAACATCATGTTGATGTCGGTGGCGGAACGGACCCGGGAAATCGGTATCCGGAAATCGCTCGGAGCCCGCCGCAGCGACATCATGACGCAGTTCATCGTGGAGTCGGCCACGCTCTCGACCGTCGGAGCCATCGCGGGCATTCTGTGTGGTTTTGCCCTGGCGTTCGTCGTCGATGCCGTCACGCCCATGCCCGCCGCGGTCGCGCCCTGGTCCATCGGACTCGCCGTGACCCTGGGCATCGCCGTCGGCATGATCGCCGGTGTCTATCCGGCCAGCCGGGCCAGCAAACTCGATCCGATCGAAGCCCTCAGGGCCGACTGACAGGAGTCCCACATGAACTTCTCCCGACTGATCGAGGGCATCGGTATCGCCCTGGAGTCCATCCGCTCCGCCAAGGGCCGAGCCGCCTTGACGATCCTCGGCGTCGCCATCGGCGTCGCGGTGGTGGTGGGCATGGCCTCGGCCATCAAGGGCGTCAACCAGAGCGTCGTCCGGGAAATCGAGTCGGGAGGGCCCAAGACCTTCTACGTCTTCCGGTACTGGCAGGGAGGCATTCAGATTTCCGACGGGTCGGACGAACTGTCGCCTTGGCGCCGGAATCCATGGCTCACGGTGCGCGAAGCCGACCTCATCCGCCAGCAACCGCTGATCCGTGATGTGACGGTCACCGAGACCACCAGCGGACCGGTGTCGAGCGAACACGCCAACCTCCCTTCGGTCAGCATCGCCGGCTTCAGTCCCAGTTGGGTCCTGGTGACCGGCGGCGAACTCACCGCCGGACGAAACTTCACGCATCTCGAATACGCGGCGAACCGTCGCGTCGCCGTCATCAACGACAAACTGGCCGAGTCGCTCTTCCCCGGTGTCGACCCCATCGGAAAGCGTATCAAGGTCTTCGGTCAGCCGTTCGAGGTCGTCGGCCTCCACGTGGAAGCCTCCAGCCTGTTCGGCGGCGGCGGAACGCCACGCATGGCCATCCCCCACAGCACCTTCCAGAAGGTGGCGCAGTACTGGAAAGGATGGATGCAGCTTTCGGTGCTCCCGACCGAAGAGGCGACGGTGGCGGAAGCCCAGGACCAGGTGGTCGCCACGCTGCGCGCCAGCCGCGGCCTGGGCCCGAGCAAGGACAACAACTTCTCCGTCGTCACCTCCGACCGATTTCTCGAGGCGTTCAATCAGGTCACCGGTGCCTTCTTCATGGTCATGCTCATTCTGTCGGCCGTCGGTCTCATGGTGGGCGGTGTCGGCGTCGTGGCCATCATGATGATCTCGGTCACGGAACGCACCCGAGAGATCGGCGTCCGAAAGGCCCTCGGCGCCACCCGGCGTGAGATCCTGCTGCAATTCCTGGTGGAAGCCAGCACGCTGACGCTGATCGGCGGCCTCGTCGGGTTGGCTCTGGGAGGCATGGTGGCCCAGGGCGTCCGATGGGTCACACCCATCCCGGCCACCATTCCACTCTGGTCCATCGCGGCGGCCATCGTCGCGGCCATCGTGACAGGGGTGTTCTTCGGCATCTACCCAGCCCTCAAAGCCTCGCGGCTGGATCCGGTGGAAGCGCTCCGCTACGAATAGTCCGTGGACGCTCTGGCCGGACCCGCCCGGTGCGGCCGGCCCGGTGCCTGCGGCTCCGGGGAGGGATCGTCAGGACACGCCATAGATCAGGAACGCCCCCGCCAGCAACGGTATCAAGGCCCCAACGCGGGTGTAGGGTCCGTATCGCTCGATCACGAATCGAATCAGGCGCTCGAAACTCGCGCGCGGCAGGAGCACGAACCCGACCCCGGCGGCCAGTGACATGCTCCCGAGGATGTGGAAGAGGACCGGAAACCTCGAGTCATTCGCCACCAGCAGCATGACCGTCCCGAGGACGATGCGGAGCAATACCTCGAACCAGTAGAGCCCATTGGTCCCAGCCCAATGGGACATGTGGCGGACGACCTGCGTCGGAAACGCGGCCATGAGGGTTGCGGTGACGATCAGGAGCAGCCCGAACGACACGACGAGGAACGTCCATCTGGCACCCCGTGAGCAAGCGGTCAGGCGGTCAGGGGACTTCAACCCTGCGCCGGAACCGTGTCGGTAGGGAGTGTAGTCAGGCCTACGGCCCCGATCGGCGGCCAACGCACCCAATAATAGTCCCGCCGTATCCGAGGCGGTGCCAGCGCGCCCTCGCCCGTGGGCTCGTGAAGAAGATCTCACAACACTTTTCACGTTTCTTCACCTCCCAAGCCCCAAGTACGTACCAAGGCGCCAGTCCGGTGTGGGGCCCGTGCCCCTCAGCCGTGGGAGCAAGATGAGCACCCCGTCTCACGTGCCTCCGCGTCCGGGTGGTGAGACGAGTGTCCGTTCCGCCGCGCCGGCCGGGGAGGTGTCCTCCGACAGTGGTCAGGCGGCTGGTCGAGGTACGACCCGATACCTCGAGCCGGTCGATGGTTCTGCATTGCCCGCACAACAGGTTCCACTCCCCGATCAACTCGAGATCGGACGCTGGGAGGACGGCCGGCAGCCCACCCCGAGTCTCCTCCTGCTGCCCTGTCCGAGGGTGTCGTGGCGTCATTGCATCATCCGACTGGCCCCCGACGGGACCTGCTATGTCCGCGACGTCAGCCGCAACGGGACCCGGCTCGATGGGCGTCGCCTAGTTCCCAACATGGAAACCGAGATACACCCGGGTCAGGTGCTCGACGTCGGCCCCGGGATGCAGCTCCGGCTCGGCGGTGAGCAGGCTGTCGACACCCCGGAGCATCCAGCCACCCGGAAAGTCACGGACGTTGAACCGCACGTCACCTTCGCCACGGTGCTCGTCGGGGACATTCGGAACTACACCGTGATGGTACGCCAAGCCGAGTCGGTAGCACTCCAACACTCGGTCAGCCGCGTGTTTGAACTTCTCACGGCCGCGATCGAGGAACGCGGAGGGACCGTAAAGGAGTTTCCCGGCGACGCCGTCCTGGCGTTCTGGGAGGGCAGTTTCCGAGGGGAACACGCACTGGCCGCCGGCCGGGCCGTTCTCGAACTGGATCGGCTGAGCCAACGGCTGGCCTCCGACCAGTCGGTCTGGACGGTTCACGGCCACCGGCTCGAAATGGATTGGGCCCTCTCCACCGGCTCCGTCAGCATCGAGTCCTTTGGTGGCGCGACGCCCATGGGGTTGTCGATCGTCGGGGAGCCGGTCGTGAAGGCGAGTCGCCTCGAGAAGTTTGCCGACGACCGGACCGGCCGGATCCTCCTCTGCGAGGAGACGCACAAGATCCTTTCCAGGGGCGCGGGCAGGCGGGGGCGACAGTCGTTCGAGTTCGTCGATCTGGGTGAGCGGCAGGCCAAGGGCTTCGATCGCCCCGATCGCGTCTACGCCCTGCGCCCCGACAGGCCCGGAGGTGGAGCGTCTTGACCGGCGCCGCCTTCTCCGCGCCTTCGCCCGGTGAGCAAGCGGCCGCCTCCGGACAGGGCGGCCGAGCGATGGAGTTGGTCGACGGATCCAGGGTCGGGATCATCGGCGGGGGACCAGCAGGTTCCTTCTTCAGCTTCTTCCTCCTCCGGATGGCCGAGTCCATCGGGTTGCAGCTGGTCGTCGAGGTGTTGGAGCCCCGGTTCTTCAGGCACCGTGGCCCGGCCGGGTGCAATCACTGCGGCGGCATCATCTCCGAATCGTTGGTTCAGATGCTCGCGGCCGAAGGCATCAACCTGCCCCCGAGCGTGGTGCGACAGGGCATCGATTCGTATGTCCTCCACACCGACCAGGGCGATGTACGCATTCGTGCCCCGCGCGACGAAAAGCGGATCGCGGCTGTGTACCGCGGCAATGGACCGCGGGAATCCGAGCCCACCGCCATCGCCGGCTTCGACCGCTTTCTGCTGGACCTGGTGACCGCGTCGGGGGCCACGGTGCTGAGGACGATGGCCACCGACATCGCCTGGCGGGATGGTCGTCCGCGGGTCACCTGCGCCGACGGCACCACCAAGGACTACGATCTCCTCGTCATGGCCGCGGGGGTCAACA
Organism: Gemmatimonadota bacterium; assembly: GCA_039587475.1. Taxonomy (GTDB): domain Bacteria; phylum Gemmatimonadota; class Gemmatimonadetes; order Gemmatimonadales; family GWC2-71-9; genus N074bin45. The sequence continues at coordinate 10,217 of JBDHIK010000063.1, forward strand.
GCCAAGCGGTGGAGCGGTTTCGCGACGCCGCCACGACGTTCAGCCGTCCAAAGACGCAACAGACCTTCATCTCCGAGTTTCGGCTTGGAGGCGAGACCGTCCAAGAGTGGTTCGGCGATTCCATGCACGTCTTCCTGCTCGACATCAGACGCCTGACGTTCGCGGCGATCATTCCGAAGGGCGAGTTCGTCACGCTGTGCCTTCTGGGAGACGACCTCGACGCTCCCCTGATCCAGGAGTTTCTCGACTCCCTGGAAGTGACGCGGTGCTTTCCCGAGGCAGTCGTGCCCCGATTGGCCTGCCATTGTTTTCCCCACATCAACGTCGCGGGTGCCGTTCGTCCTTATGGGGATCGCATCGTGTACGTCGGCGATTGTGGGGTGGCGCGGCTGTACAAGGACGGCATCGGGTCCGCCTACCGGACTGCGAAGGCGGCCGCCAAGACGGCCCTCTTCCACGGCATTTCGGCGGACGACTTCCAGACGCACTATTGGCCGGCCTGCCGATCCCTGACGGTGGACAACGCCATCGCCAAGGTGGTCTTCGCGGTCACGCACGTCATCCAGCGCAGCCGGATTCTCCGCCGCGGGGTGTTGCGCATGACGGCGCGCGAGCAGGCAAACGGCGGACGCCACCGCATGAGCAACGTGCTGTGGGACACGTTCACCGGGAGCGCCCCCTACCGCGACATCCTCCTTCGTACCATGCACCCGATGTTCCCTGTGCTCCTGGCGTGGAACGTGATTGCGGGCAACCTGACCTTCCGGAGAGAGCACCCCGCCAAGGACACGGTCCATGGGCGATAGCGGGCTGGGCAAGGTCTACGCGGACGGCGAGATCATCGTCCGGCAGGGCGACATCGGGGACTGCATGTTCACGGTCCAACAGGGACAACTGGAGATCCTCGCCGAGCGTCCGGGCGGCGACCCGGTACGCCTCGGCATCATGTCCCCGGGGGACATCTTCGGGGAGATGGCCATTTTCGAGAACGAGGTCCGCTCCGCCACCGTGCGGGCCCTCGGGGAAGCCCGGGTGCTGACCATCGACAAGCGGACCTTTCTCCGCCGGGTGCAGGAGGACCCGTCCCTGGCATTCAACCTCGTGCGGATGATGTCACGGCGTATCCGGCGCCTGACGGACCGCGTCGAGGAGCGTCGCCGCGGCGCTGAGCGGCGGGTGGCGGCCCGAGTGGAGCAGGACCGGCGGGCCTCAACGTGACCACACCACCGTACGACCAGCCTGCCCTTCCTCTCCAGGCGGCGCTCGCCCAACCCGAGCCAGGCGAGAAGCTCCCGCCCTGCAGCGCAGGCTGTCTGGGCGGGGGTGACGTGCGGGGCTGGATCTCCCTCGTCGCCCAGCGGCGCCAGCTCGGGCTGTCACAGGCGGAGGCCTTTACGCAGGCATGGACGCGCCTCGCGGAACGCAACCCGTTTCCCGCCACCCTTGGCCGCATCTGTCCGCATCCGTGCGAGGCAGGCTGTTCCCGTGGGGAGAAGGACGGGGCGGTGGCCATCAATGCCCTGGAGCGCTTCCTGGGTGATTGGGCCTTGGCGCGGCGGCTCCAGCTACCGGTACTCGCCCCCCCACGGAGCCGCCCCGAGTCCATTGGGGTGATCGGGGCGGGACCGGCCGGACTGTCTTTCGCCTACCAGATGTCGAGGCGCGGCTACGATGTGACCATCTACGAGCGGGCCGAGCATCCGGGCGGCATGCTGTACTACGGGATCCCCGAGTACCGGCTGCCCGAGACGATCCTGACCCGGGAAATCGACCGGTTGCTCGCCGTGGGCATCACGCTGCACCTGAACACACCTGTCGGCGCTGGCATCGGCGTCGAGGCTCTGCGGCAAAAACACCAGACCGTCTTTGTGGGTATCGGGGCGGGCATGGGACGCACCCTCTCCATTCCTGGAGAACGAGGCCCCGGGGTGTGGACGGGCACCGACTACCTGGCGGAGGTGAACCGCGGAACACACCTCCGTCTGGGACAGCGGGTGCTGGTCGTGGGAGGCGGCAATACCGCCATCGATGCGGCGCGGACGGCGCGCCGCACCGGCGCCGAGGTGACCATTCTGTATCGACGGACCCGCGCGGAGATGCCCGCCATCGATGCGGAGATCGAGGATGCGATCGCCGAGGGTGTGACGCTCACCCTTCTCTCGGCGCCCGCCGCCATCCTGCGCCGCGCCGGCCAGGTTCGGGCCGTCGTGCTCCAACGGATGCAGCTGGGCGACCCCGACGGGTCGGGTCGCCGAGCGCCGACTCCCGTGCCTGGCGAACAGCGCGAAGTACCGGCAGACGCCGTGATCGTGGCGGTGTCCCAGCAACCGGACTGGGATGGCCTCGACGAGGTCGCGCCCGCGACGCCCTGGGTGGTCACTGGCGCCGACGGGGCCTGGGAGAAAGACCTGTGGGCCGGAGGCGACGCCCTTGGCGTTGGCTTGGCCGCCGTGGCCATCGGTCAGGGCCGACGCGCGGCGGAAGCTGCGGACGCCGGCTTTCGCGGCCTTCCCCACCCCGGCGTCGCCAACAACGGTCCGCGACTTTCCACCTCCGCAGTCAAGCCGGATTTCTATGCCCCACGGGCCCGCGTATCGATCCCGCGGATGGAGCCGAAGAACAGGCTCCTCCACCCAACCACCGAAGTAGAGCATACCATTGGGGAACAGGACTTCCTGGAGGAAGTGTCTCGATGTTTCTCGTGCGGTCTCTGTTTTGGATGCCAGCAGTGTTTCATGTACTGCAGCGCTCGGGGCATCACCCCTTCGCTTCACGGCACGACCGGAGGCTATTTCGACTACGCCCTCGAATTGTGCCAGGGGTGCCGTAGCTGTATCGAGTTGTGCCCGTGTGGATTCCTCAGCGCGGCCACGCCGGATCCGGAAGCCACCGCGTAGCCGTCAGGGGCCGGAGACACTCACGGGGAAAGCGGACGTCCCGGCAGCGAAACCCTCCGTCAGGCCTGGTCGTAAGATCCGATCGGGCCTTTCGTTTCGTGGAGCTGTCGCGCATGTCGATCCGGTCGTTCGTCGTCACCCTGGCCTTCGGTTTGGGCCTTGCCGCCCCCGGCACGGTCTCCAGCCAGGCCATCCACCCCCAATGGTCGCTGGACGGGGCATTCATCGCGTACTATGAGCGCACCGGCGACGTTGCGGCTCTGCATGTCGTCCGACCGGACGGTACGGATCACCGGATCCTCTCGCTGCCGCCCGGCTACCATGCCAACCCGTCATGGTCTCCAGACGCCCGGCATCTGGTCTACGCATCGGCCCGCCCAACCATGCGGGACGGATGGGACCTGTATCTGCTTGACCTGGACAGCGGTGCGGAGCGTCGTCTGACCACCAGTGCCGCTCGCGAGATGCATCCGAGCTGGTCGCCGACCGGGGCATGGATCGCCTACGTGGAACTGGAGGGAGACGGCTCCGACCTCTACCTCATCCGGCCGGACGGCAGGGACCGTACCCGGCTCACGTCCACGGCGGCGAGAGAGTTTCATCCCAAGTTCTCCCCGCGAGGCCACTTCCTCACTTACGACGTCGATGTGGGCGACAACCGTCAGATAGCCATCCTCGACGTTGGGGCGGACCGCGTCACGTACGTCACGGCCTTGGCAGGGGACAGCAACGCTGCCACCCCGGCGTGGCACCCGGACGGAAGCCAGCTGACGTTCAGCCTGGGCACGGGCGGGTCACAGACGCTCTATCAGGTTGGGCGCGACGGGTCCGGCCTCGCGCCGCTTCCGGCCACGGAACGGGCAGGAGCACCCTTCTGGGCGCCGGATGGTCGGGCGCTCGCCTATCATGCGGGTTCGGGGGACGACTACGGCATCTTCGTGCTGGACCTCGCCGACGGAGAGGCACGGCGCATTGCTCCCTGACGAGGTCCCGTCGATCAGCAACCCAGGCCGTCGTAGACCAGGCGGGACAGATCGGCGATGACCGTGGCCGCGTCCTCGTAGGCACGGTACCCGCGGGTCAGGACGACAAGCACATAGGGCGGGCACCCCTCCGGCCAGACGATGGCCGCGTCGTGCACGATGCCGGTGATCCACCCGGTCTTGTTGGCGACCCGGGTCCCGGCGGGAAGCCCGGCGGGGATCAGGTCGTGGAACTCCTGCCCTTCCAGAATCTCGAGCATGATGGCGGTATTGCTGTCCGATGCGGCGGCTCCCCGGGCGATGGCCCGCAGGAGGACGACGAGATCGCGGGCCGTTGTGGTGTTGCTGAGCCCCTGGCGGTAGGCCTTGATGTCCTCCACCCCCCGGAGCACGTCGATGGAGTCCGCTCCCAGGGCCCGGGCCGTGGCCTGGGTGGCCGGGGCGCCCACCAGGTCGATCAACAGGTTGGTGGCCAGGTTGGAACTGCGGACGATCATGCGCTCGGCGAGTTCGCGATAGGTGACGACCTCGCCGATCCGCTGATACAGGGTACTGTCGGCGTCGTCCTCGATCGTCAGGCTGTACCCTGAGCCGTCCACGATGGAGTGGAACCGGTTCCGGACGGTGACGGTGTCGTCCCAGGAGCGTGTTCCGTCATCGACGTCCCGCGCCAGCTGAAGGAGGACCGGGACCTTCATGGTGCTGGCGGCGTGCATCCGGACGTCGCCACCGAACCACACCGCCCAGTCGTCCTCGACCGCCGCCAGCCCGACCCCGATGTCGACGGTATCGGGCTCCTGGGCCAGCCGCGTCGCCAGTCGTCGCTCGGCTTCCTGCCACCCGGTCTGTTCCACGACGCACGCTCCAACGGTGAGAAGACCCAGGAGAGGGACGGCCGTGAATCGCCATGCGCACATGGCCGTAGTGTAGATCGTCCAGACCACACGGCCAAGCCCACCGGTTGGGATTCCATCCGGCTACGGTTACCGTTGATCGTCACCCCCCGACCTTCCCTCGGAGACCTCCATGATCGTCAGGCCTCTCGTTGTC
>JBDHIK010000214.1:0-3265 GCA_039587475.1 Gemmatimonadota bacterium
TCATGCGTGTCCTTGCGGCGGGCCTGTATGAATCGTTCGGGGGTGTCTGGTAGCGTTGGTTGTCATCGTAGGAGGATGCGGAGGACAACCGATGAGAACTGGAGCCAGGGGCGACTCACCGACCGGGCTGGTGACGTTGCGGCAAAGGCTTCGCCCCGTTCCCGGGCACGGAAGATTCCGAGGTCATCGACTGGGAGGTCCGTCTGGTCCGGCGTATCCATCGGCGGACCCGATACCGCCCCACCTGCAACTGCCAGGCCGTGCCGGGCATCGTCGCCGCACCGGCGCCGCCGAAGCTCATTCCCAAGGGGATGTTCTCCATTGGTTTCTGGGTCCGGATTCTTCGTAAGGGTCCGGCTAAGTGCACGTTCACGGACGGCGCGGGATCGGGGAGGATTGGGGCGAGAGGAGGTGCACGATGGCAAAGGACGTGGTTCTGAGGCGAGGGTCGAAGGAACTGGCAGATCATTGGCGTGGGATCGTGGGGGAATGGTCAGGTAGTGGACTGACGCAAGCGGAATTCTGTCGGCGTCGGGGGCTCTCGGCGCCCGCGTTTCGGTGGTGGAAAGCGAGGTTTGGCGGCCGGAAGGCAGGTGGGCCGCGATCTCTGACGGCGGTGAGCAAGAGCAGGAAGCGGGCCGTTCCCTCGGCGATGGACGGCCGGGTCGCGTTTGCCGAGGTCGGGGTGATGTCCGCCGGTCCGGGCGATGGCGTGGCGTTCCGTTCGGGCCCCGGTGCGGCACCTTACGAGGTGGTGCTGGCCGGTGGCCGTGTGATCCGGGTGGGCCGGGACTTTGAGGCGCGGACATTGGCCCGTTTGATTGCCGCGGTGGAGGCGTCGTCGTGTTGAGCTGGCCGCCGACGGTACGGATCTTCCTGTCATTGTTGCCGGCGGATATGCGTCGAGGCTTTGACGGGCTGGCGGCGTCGGTACGAGAGGTGATCCGGCACGACCCGCTATCGGGTCATCTGTTTGTCTTCTTCAACCGTCGTCGGGACCGTGTGAAAGTCCTCTGGTGGGACCGCACGGGATACTGTCTATGGTACAAGCGTTTGGAGCGGGGCGTGTTTCACCCACGGGTCTTTCCGTCGCGGGATGGTTCGCTCAGCGTCGAGGTGGAGGCGGCGGAGTTGGGATTGATCCTGGAGGGAATCGACCTGACCGGGGCCCGGCGTCGCGTCCGGTTTGTCCCGGGGGCCGGCGATCATCGGCGCCCGGCATAAAAGGGCCCGGCATCTGATAATTCTGCAAGAATCCCCATCAATTCTCATATTTACTCTTGATACCCATTATCTGATGTGGTAAATAGTAAGTATTCATGGATGATGCGTGAGGCACGAAGCCGGCTGTTTCCGCATGACCACCACCGAAGCCCGCCAGCGTGAACTTCCCCAGGACGTCGATACACTCCAGGCGATGATCGGCCAACTCCTGGACAGCCTTGACGAGCAGGAGCGTCGGAATCGCGATTTACAGCATCAGCTCGATTGGCTTCGGCGTCAACTCTTTGGTCGCCGGTCGGAGAAGCTCGATTCGAAACAACTGATGTTGTTTGCGGAGTTGCTGGGAAAGGTCGAAGACAGCGAGCAAGAAACGCCCGAACCTGACAAGCAGGCGAGCCCGGCAGACGCGGCGACCGAGGGCAAGAAGAAAGGTCACGGGCGAAAACCGTTGCCGGAGGACATGCCTCGCAAGCGGGTCGAATACCACCCCCCGGAGGCCGAGAGGACCTGTCCTTGCTGTGAGGTGCCCATGTCGGTGATGGGCGAGGAACTCACCGAGGAGTTGGAGTACATCCCCGCTTCCCTGGTGATCCTTGAGCACGTGCGGATCAAGTACGCGTGCAGGCAGTGTCAGGAGAACATCGCCATCGGTGCAATGCCGGCCCGTCCGATCGAGAAAGGCCGGCCGGGTCCGGGGCTGCTGGCACACGTTCTGACCAGCAAGTATGGCGACCATCTGCCGTTGAACCGACTGGAAGGGATCTTTCGGCGTCAGGGAGTGGACATCTCCCGTTCGACGATGTGCGACTGGGTTCGCGACGCCGCCGGCCTGCTGGATCCCATCGTTCAGGCGATCCGTGAGGTGGTGATGGCCTCGTACAAGATCCATACGGACGACACGCCGGTTCCCGTGCTGGTGAAAGGAAGGAATCAAACCCGTAAGGGGTATCTGTGGGTTTACGTGGGGGACGGCGGCAACGTGGTCTTTGACTACACCCCGTCGCGAACTCGTGATGGGCCACTCCAATTCCTGCAGGGCTATGAGGGTTATCTTCAGGCGGACGCATACAGCGGCTACGACGAGATCTTCGCCAATAGCGAGGTCATCGAGGTGGGATGCTGGGCGCACACGCGCCGACGGTTCCACGAGGCCCGATCGACGGACAGCCTCCGCTGCCATGAGATGCTGGCCTTGATCGCCCGGCTCTACAAGGTCGAGCGGGACGCCAAAGAGAGAAAGCTGGACCTGGAAGCGTGGCGTCGGCTCCGCCAAGAAGAGTCCAAGCCGATCATCCAAGAGATCAAAGATTGCCTCGACGCGTGGTCGATTGGGGTCCTGCCCAAGAGCCCCCTTGGCCAGGCGGTGGGTTACGCCTTGCGTCAGTGGGAGGCGTTGACCCGCTTTCTGGACGATGCCCGGCTCGACCTGGATAACAATCTCTCGGAGAGGACGTTGCGAATGGTCGCCATCGGCAGGAAGAACTGGATGTTCGCCGGTAGCGACGCCGGTGGGGAGAGGGCGGCCGTGATCTACAGCCTGATCGCCGGCTGCAAACTGTGCGGCATTGATCCGTTCGCCTACCTGCGTGATGTGCTCGACCGAATCAGCACCCACCCCCAGAGCCGAATCGCAGAACTCACCCCCGCCGGCTGGAAACAAGCCCGTCCGTCAGCCCCCCAGTCGTAATCCACACCCACCCGACGCGTTCCCCCCTGGCGGACCCCGTTGCGCGATCGGCCGTGACCGGCCCGCCGGCGACATCGACCCCACCAACGTCTTCGCAAATCCCGTGCCATTCGTACGAATACCATTTGTGTGATTGGCCGGGCGCTTACGAACAGCACGCGAGCGAAGATGCCGACCAGTTGAGCGAACGGATCGCGCGTGAGTTGGAGCCTGCGGGGTCCAACGACGACAAAGTCCGGGCCCTGCATGTAGCCGCATTGCTGTCATTCTTGGAGGATGTCCCGGATAATGCGTCGGCGCGCAATGTACGCGCAACCTTACTGAGCTTTTGGGCCGTACACCACAACGCCGTGG
>JBDHIK010000215.1:0-3264 GCA_039587475.1 Gemmatimonadota bacterium
TACCTGGGATCGGTGCTGGTGGGGATGGCCTTTGCCGCCGGGTGGACACCGTGCATCGGGCCCGTGCTGGGCGGCATCCTCACCCTGGCCTCGACCCAGCAGGACCTGTCCCGTGGCGCCCTGTTGCTGGCCGTCTACTCCGCCGGGCTCGCGGTGCCGTTCCTGGTGACCGCGTGGGCGGTGGAATCCTTCCTGGGCTGGTTTCAGTCGTTCCGGCGCTACCTGCCCTTCGTGCAGCGGGCCAGCGGGGCGCTCCTCATCGCCGTCGGGCTTCTCCTGGTATCGGGACAGTTCACCCGCATGGCGGCCTGGCTCCAATCCCTGACGCCGGACGTGCTGCGCAACATGCTGTAGCCCCACCCGGTGCCGGGGCCGTTCCTTCGCCACCGGTCACCCGGGCTCACAAATCGACATCGTGTTTCCGGCACTCCCGGCAGACGCCGAGGAGTTCGACATGGTGGCGTCGCTGCTGGAAGGCGAACTCCTCGCAGATGAGATCCAGCATCCGTTCCAGACGATCGTGCGAGAATTCGACCACCGACTTGCACCGCAGACAAATCAGATGCTCGTGGCCCCGCTCGGCCGGCACGGCCTCGTAGCGTTTGCGGCCGTCTCCGAAATCGTGAGCCCGCGCGACTCCACTCTCGAGAAGCAATTCGAGGGTGCGGTACACCGTGGCCGTGCCGACCGCTTCCCCTTGGGCCGCGAGACGTTTCTGGAGATCGGCGGCCGAGAGGTGGCCGTCGGTGTGACACAATTCCCCGGCGATCCGGTTGCGGGGCCCCGTCAGCGGAAGACGGTGATCGCTCAGGTAACGCCGGAAGCGATCCAGCAGTGAGGCCCGTTCACTCGTCGTGAGCTGGGCCATCCTCCTCCTCCGGCGGGTACCAGGACTCGACCGGAATGCGCACGGGCGGGTCCTCGTCGGTCCGCTTCGGGACGGCGGCCACCAACGCGTCGAGCGCCTCGACCGGGCCCCGCCCAATTTCCTTGATCTCGGTTGCGAAGGCCCCGCGCTCGCGCCCCTTGATGGTGTGGGCATACTGGGCCGTCACGATTCGGTACCGATCCTCTTCCCGCAGCGCGAGAATGACGGTGCCCCATTCTTTCTTGTCGAGCCGCAGCGGCCGGAACACCCAGAGACCCTCCAGGCCTTCGAGGGACACGGCCTCGGCCACCACGGTGGCCAGGCGGCGCCATCCCGGACCGACGCCCGGCGCCGTGACCGTCACTTCGCCGAGCATGCTTCCACGAACCGGCGCAGCACGTGCATGAAGTCCTGAGCGTTGGTGACGGCCCCGAAGGCCTGGTGGGTACCGCGATCCTTCAGTTTGCTGACCACGAATTCCGTCTGGTCGACACAGATGGTCATCAAACTCTCGGGATCGCCGCGGTGCGTGTGGAAGGCGGGGAGCATGTTGCCCACGGCGATGGCATGCAGGGCGGTGGCAACGAAGATCGCTCCCGTCGCGAGCACCGTATGCTCGCGCATCGCGTCCTGGGCTTCGAGCGCGTCGCTCAAGACACCCGGGAGGGGGCCGTCGTCCCTGATCGAGCCGGCCAACACGTACGGGATCTTCTCGGTGACCAGCGCGTGCATGATTCCCGACGTCACCCGCCCGGAATCGACGAGGGCCTCGATGGACCCGGCCTCACGAATGACATTGATGGCGCGCATGTGCAGGCCGTGACCGCCTGCTTCGTGCTCACCGCTGTCGGTCATCCCCAGGGCCGTGCCGTAGAGCGCCGACTCCAGGTCGTGCACCCCCACCGCGTTCCCCGCCAGGACCGCATGCACGAAACCGTTCCGGATGAACCATTCGAAATCGGCTCGCGCGCGCGAATGTACCAACGCCGGTCCCGGGACCCAGACCAGGTAGCCGCCGCGCTCCCGCTCATCGAACAGCCGACGAGCCAGCATCTCGTAGTTGACCGGGCGTTCCCGGCTCACCGGGGTGGACATGAAGCGGAACTCGTTGGGCGAATGCGGCGCCAGGAAGCCCTCGCCGTGCACGAAGAGGCCTTCGCTCCCATCCTCGGCCAGGCCCATCGCCACCCGGTCCCCACGCTTGAGCTTTCGTGGCTCGATGGTCTCCAGAGTGCCCTCTCGATGAAGAATGGCGCAGTCCATCCGCGGACGCGTGGGCATGACCCAGCCGGAAGCCAGTCGCACGTAGGTCGGGAGGTTCGAGGTGGAGAAGAACCCATCGGGCAGGACGCCGTCACTGGGCGCCGGAGCGAACGTCGCCAACGGGGCCTCCGCAAGGGGAGGCACCGCGAAATCCGGAGCATGATAGATCGTCTGAGTCGTGGACATGGCGCCAAGATAAGGAGAGTGTAGCAACCTACTCAAGTGGCCCTGCCGGTGCCGGGTCTGCGGCTACAGGAGGGAGACAGGGTCCCGGTCGATCACGGCGCGGACCCGCGGGCCCGCGGGCAGCCTCCCTGCCGCATACCGCACCACCCGGCCGAGCTCGGACCGCGACCCCTTGAGCACCACATGCCAACGCCACCGGTCCTTCACCTTGGCCAGGGGGCTCGGCGCCGGGCCCAGCACCATCAGCGGGAGCGCCTGATGCTCCACCAGGGCGTGGCACCAGTCCGCGACCGAGGCGGAGGCACGGGCTACCTCCTGTTCACTCGGCCCTGACACCACGATGTTGACCAGCGCTACGTGAGGCGGATAGGGCGGAGTACGACGTACCGCCATTTCCTGCGACAGGAACCCATCGGTGTCGTGAGCCGCCGCGCTGGTCAGGGCGTAGTGGTCCGGCTGCCGTGTCTGAACGATGACCCGGCCTCCCTTAGGACCACGGCCGGCCCGGCCCGCTACCTGGGCCACCAACTGGAAGGTCCGCTCCGCGGCGCGAAAATCCGGCAAATAGAGCGCCGTGTCGGCGTCGATGACGCCAACGAGAGTGACGTTGGGAAAGTCCAATCCCTTGGCGATCATCTGGGTGCCCAGCAACACATCGACGTCTCCCCGGGCCACCTGATCCAGGATGCGGTGGTGTGACCACTTCGTGCTGGTCGTATCGAAGTCCATCCGCGCGAGGCGCGCCTCCGGGAAGTGCTGCGTCACGAACGCCTCGACCTGCTGCGTTCCCACGCCCCGCATCTGTTGCATCGAATGCTGGCACGAGTCGCACTCACCCGGGACGGCGGATTCGTGGTCGCAATAGTGGCACCGCAACCTGGGCGGCGACCGGTGGACCGTCAGGGAAATGCTGCAGCGAGGGCACGTGACCACGTGGCCGCAGCCAG
>JBDHIK010000064.1:0-15044 GCA_039587475.1 Gemmatimonadota bacterium
AGGCCTCTTCGAGCAGGAACCATGGCCCTGCGGCGAAGCCCATGCCGTGAAAAGAGATGTGGAGCTCGAACGTGCCGGCAGCGGACTGCCACCAGTCCCAGGCTGCGCGATTCTCCGGCCGGGCGCCATCATCGCCGCCGTCGCGCGGGAAGCCAAACTCGATGTCGTCTCCGGGCAGTTCCCGGATGACCCCCTGGAGGTAGCGACCCAGGTGGTATGACTCGTCTCCGTCACGGTACCACACCCGGTTGCGCGCTTCGCCGTCAGGGTTGATGTGCGGGAGGATCCACCACTGGTAGTCGGTCAGGAGGGAGTGCTCGGCGGGAAGCTCCTCGAGGTAGGCGGCGACATGGCGCAGCAGCCTCGGCCCCACCGGTTCATCGGCGTGGCAACCACCCAGGAGGCTGACGCGCCTGGCCCCGGTGCCCAGCACGAACCCCCGGACCGGGAGACCGCCCCGGCTGCTGCCAAGCGCGAGACCGTCATCACGCGCAACGGGCCGGGTCTCGAGCACCGAGCTGATGGGGGGAAGCACCGCCTCCGCTCTCACCTGGGATCGTGTCCCGTGCCTGTGGACTCGCTACTCTGAGGTCGCCGAGGTCGCCGAGGTCGCCGAGGTCACGCGTCTCACGATGGTGCGATTGAGGAGCAGCACGATCGCAAACGCAATCGCCCACTGCAAGAGCACCGTCCCCACATTGGCTTCCTTGAACGGCGCCAGCCACTCGGGGTCCCACCCACGGGCCTGGTACAACCACCATACCATGAGGACGACGGCCTGGACGGGCACCAGGACGGTGATGACGAAGTCCCACCACCGGCCGATATGCCAACGCGAGTGCTCGTGGTTGAGTTGTTCCTCACGGAATCGCTTGACTCCATAGGTGATGACCGCGATGGCAAAGAACAAACCGGTCACCATCAGCCCCACGCCCCAGACCCAATCCTGGTTGCGCAGGTACGGAAGCCAGATGACCGAGGGCAGCCCGAGCAGGAAGCCGACCGCGCCGACGACCTGGGCCGCAGTGCCACGCTTCACGCCGGCATCGACCAGCGACCGCGTGGCCAGCTCAGCCATCGAAATCAACGAGGTGATGGCGGCAAAGGCGAGCGCCAGGAAGAAGATGACCATGAAGAACTGGCCCATGGGGAGCGTCCCGAACAGCTGCGGGATCCACACGAAGGTGAGGCCCTCGTTACTCTGGCTGAAGATCGTGGTGCGCATCAGCTCCGGCGTCAGTTCCGCTCCGGATTCGATGGCCTGGACCAGGGACGGATACGCCGCAAGGCCTTCGGGGTTCGTCTGGAGGTTGGCGACCAATCCGGGGACGACCGAGAACACGGTCGACATGATCATGACACCGGCCGTCAGGGAGATGAGGTTGTTGGCGGCAGGGAGGATGAACGCGTTCTGGACCGTATCCTCCCTCGGCGGGAGGTAGGCCGCGTAGCACAGCACCAGTCCCCAGCCGGCGCCCGTGTCCCACGCGTTCTGGGTCAGGGCCGCGATCCACAGTTCTGCGCGCGCCAGTTGGGTCCAGTCCACGCCGAACAGGTATGCCAGACCGTCGCCTGCTCCAGGAAGCGTCACTGCCCGGAGGGTCAGCACGATGACGAGGAAGATGAGACTCGGCATCAGGAACTTGGCCACACGTTCGATGAAGTTGACTCCGCGCGCGACGACGAAGACGGCGAGACCAATGGCCATGGCGTGGGTCAGCGCCGGCCACAGGGACTGGCTGTAGGTCGTCCAGAACGCTCCGGGATTCGGCTCGGGAATGGCGCCGGTGAGGGCCGCGGCCGTGAAACGGAACGTCCAACCGGCCACGACCGAGTAGTAGAACATGATGGCGGTGGCCACGAACACCACGAAGGCTCCCATCCAGGCCCAGCGCGGTCCCATCATCCCCATGAACGCCTTGATCGGCCCGGCCCGCATCTTTCGGCCCATCCCGAATTCCACCAAGATCAGCGGAATGGACCACAGAAACAGAAACGCCACCCAGGCGATGAGAAACTCACCGCCTCCATTCTGACCGGCGATGCGCGGGAAGCGCCAGATATTGCCCGTGCCGACTGCCATACCGAGCATGGCCAGCATCATACCGAGCCGAGAACCGAAGTGGTGTTGAGACATAGGGAGGCAGTGAGTGAGTAGTGAGTAGTGAGTAGTGAGTGGTGAGTGGTGAGTGGTGAGTGGTGGATAGGGAATCGACTGCTGTAGTTAACGCCTTCCGGGGCGGTTGTCGAGCCGCTTGCGTACCGGACCCTGGATCGAGAAATTCGACCACCTGACAACCTTCTCATTGTGAAAGGTGGCCGCATGCCGCGTCTCATCGAGCAACCCACCATCATCGACTGTGTCGGCACCAAGCCCAAGCAGATTCGGGAGTTCGCCGGTCGCGTCAACTCGGGGCACTCCGATGTGAGCGTGGCCTGGATGGTCTCGCCCCAGGGATGGGAAGAACCCGGACAACGGCCCGCATTTCAGGAGATCACTGTCATCCTCGAGGGTGCCCTGACCGTGGAGCACGAGGGTGGCACCCTCACCGTGCACAGTGGCCAGGCCGTGGTGACCGAGCCGGGCGAGTGGGTGCGATACTCGACCCCTGACGACGGTGGAGCCAGCTACGTGGCCGTCTGCCTGCCGGCCTTCTCGCCCGAGACGGTGCACCGGGACGACGAGTGAGCCACGAGCGCCGGGCGGAGATTCAGGAGGCCATCGACCGGGAGACCCGCGCCTGGGACACCCAGGACGCGGACCTTCTGGTGACCGTATTCCACCCCGACATGGTGTGGCCCTGGCCACCCGACCCTTCGGCCCACGACCCGAGGGATTGGGTCCTCGTGTGGGGCCGCTATGACGCGGACCGATGGCGTCGCGGCTGGCAGGAGCTGTTCGACGGCCACGCGTTGGTGCACAACCGGCGTACGACCAGGCGCATTGAGATTTCCGAGGAGGAAGACGGCGCCTTTGCGGTGGTCGACATCGATACGCTGTGGCGCAGCCATGAGGGGGTCGACATGCGCTGGAAGGGTCGGACCTGCAAGATCTACACGCTGGTGGCGGGCGAGTGGAAGATGATCGCCCAGACCGGCGTACTCCAATACTGAGCTGTCGGCCACAAGAACCGAACCCGCGACATCCGTACACGGAAATCGCGGGTTCGGTCCTACTCGCCACTCACCACTCACTCACTAGAACGCGTATCGCATCCCCAACTGCGCCTGCCGTGGAGTACCCTGCCCGCTCTGGAAAGTGCCGTCAAAGTTCAAAAAGGTCCCTGTCGTCGAGGGATCGAGGAAGTTGCTGTTGTTGGTCAAGTTGAAGATGTCGAGCTGAACCGTGAGAAATCCGTTGCCGAGTGGGAACGGCCGCTGGACCTGGAGGTCCCACGTGAAGAATTCGTTGTCCTTTCGTAGGGTGTTGCGCAGCAGGATACTGCCATCGGAGCAGATCCGGTCGCTTTGGGACGAGGCGCGGACGCCTGTTCCCACATTGCCCGCGCCGCATACTTCCGAGGTCGGCTGTGCCGACTGGTAGGCCACCCGATTGTTCAAGAAAATCTTCCAGGGGATTTCCCAGAACAGCCAGGCGTTGAGCCGGTGTCGTTGGTCGCGGTCACTCCAATTGTACTCCCGATCGAGCGCATCTGCCCGGGCATAGCGGAAGCTGAAGGGATCGCGCTCGTTGTCGTCGTCCGCCTTGTCCCACGAGAGCGTGTAATTGACGTCGAACCCGATCTTGGGCTGGTTGATCAGCTTGAGCCCGAGAGTGATTCCGTTGTACCTGGACTTGGCTTCGCTTTCCAAGGTGGTCAAGGTCCCAAGCCCGTTGGGGCTGCCAGGAGCCCCAACGTTGCCGAAGTCACCCCAGGGGCTGCCGAACACCGCGTCATTTCGATCGACGAACCGCAACAAGTTGTCGGTGCGAGCATGAAGAAAGCTGAGCAAGCCGACGAAGCCTTTCCCCAGCGCCTGCTCGTAGGCGACACTGAGGCTGGTGGTGCGTGGGTTCTGTAGGCCCACGTCGGCCACGAACACCCCGGGCTGGAACAGAGAGGCACTCGGGGGAAGATCCGGCAACAAGTCGCCGTACGCCGGGGTTGGCAGGCCGGACCCAGTACTCCCGAACTGGTTCCCCCCGATGGATCCGTTGGTGCTCCTCACGCTGGCGAGGTTGAGGCCCGCCAGCCGGGCATAATAGATACCAGCCGAGCCGCGCAATACCGACTGTTTGTTGTCTTTCACGTCCCACGAGACACCCAACCGGGGTTGCCACATGCCGTAGTCGGAGGGGATCTCGCCGTTCGAGGGGAAGGTGTAGCTCCCGGTGGTGTTGGTGACGGTCTGGCCGATGAACGGCGCAAAGAACACGTCCGATGGGGGCGTCTGCACGTCAGGCTGGATTTGGGCCTCCCAGCGGAGACCATAGTCGATGGTCAGGTTCGACCGCGGCCGCCAACTGTCCTGAATGAACAGGGCGACCTCCTGCTGCTTGATCGTCTGGGTTCCGGCCTCCTCTGCCGTCAGACCTCCTACCCCGGTAAACTGAAGATAGAGGTCTACCGACCCCATCGTCAGCGGGTCGGTGTTGTAATCGAGAAAATCCTGCACGGAGAGAAACGCCATCCGGCCGTTGGCGAACCCTCGGAACGTCTGCTTCACCTGTGTCCGGTTATACTCGGCGCCCGCTTTGAAAAGGTGCGTCCCCGTCGACCACGACACGTTGTCCAGGATCTGGAAACGCGTGTCGTAGGCGTCGACCGGGAGGAAGAACGGCATGCCGATCCGGTAGCCCTGGAAGGTCCCGTCAGCCGCAGTGAACCCAATATCAGTGTCGGGGAATGGCCGGCCGGTGTTCGGATTGATGGCTTGCTCATACGGTCTTGGGCGGTCCTCACGGGCAAACTGGAAACGGAACTCGTTGGACACCGTGTTGGAAAACAAGGAGGTCAGGCTTCCGTTGATGGCGTTGGACTGCACCAACTCGACGCCGTTGGAACTCCGGCCCCACAGATCCACGTCGTTGGTGCCGTTGGGCTGGTTGGCGTCGCTGAAGTTGTACTTCAACGCGGCGAAGTGCTTCTCGCCCATGCGCCAGTCCAGTTTGGCCAGGAGGGCGATGTTGTCGTCCTTGCGCTCGATCGACCCGAAGTCGCCGGCCAGCGCCCCACCGAATGCCGTGTCGGTCCATGCGAGGAGTGCCGGATCAATCAGGCCGGTACGCGTCTTCTGTTTGGTCTCGGTGCGCTTCTGCATGTCGAACGCCACAAAGAAGAAGGCCCTGTCCCGCTTGATGGGGCCGCCCAACGTGAAGCCGAACTGGTGGCGGAAGAAGTCGGGATCGTAGCCCAGGAACGGGCCTTGAGTCGGATAGGCCGCCGATGCCCCGCTACCTTGACCAAAGTAGTGGGCCGTCCCATGCAGCTCGTTGCCGCCCGACTTGGTGACGAGGTTCACGAAGCCGCCGCTGGAGCGTCCGAACTCGGCGTTGGCCCCCTGGGCGATGACCACCATCTCCTGGATGGCATCGATGTTGAACGTGAAGGCTGGGCGCTGGCCACCGCGCTGCTCGCCGAAGAACGGGTTGTTGAAGTCGGCCCCGTCCACCATGAAGTTGTTGTGGATGCCGCGCTGGCCGCCGATGGAGATCTCGTCGCCGTCGGGCCCCTGCACCACCGCCACGTTGGGCGTCAACACCACCAGGTTCTGCAAGTTTCGGCCATCGTTGGGGATGGCGCGAATCTCCTCGTCGCTGAAGTCGGTCTTGGCCGCCACCTGTCCGATGTCGATGTCGGGGTTGGCCGCCATCACAGTGATTTCTTCCAGTTCCACCGCCGAAGCGTTGAGCCGGAAGTTGGCAATCGCCGCTGATCCCAAACTGACGCGGACACCTTCCCGGCGGGCAGACTGGTAACCGATGAAACGGGCCGTGATGTCATAGGTGCCTACCCGGAGCAGTGGAGCGGTATACGCTCCGAGGCGATTCGTCGTGACATCGATGCTCTGGTTGGTGGCGACGTTGCGGACGCTGACCGTGGCGCCTTCTATGGCGTTGCCGTCGTTGTCGAGGACGGTGCCGCGGACGAGACCCGTCGTCGCTTGCGCCTGGGCAAACACTGTGGAAGGAATCACCGCCAACGCGAGGCCGACGATGAACGGACTGATGACCCTGCACCAACGAGACCTGGAGAGCATGGGAACTCCTTGGGTTGGTGGGGCGGCGGAGGGGATGCGCCGTCAGATATGTGGCAACAGGGTACCGATTGAGAACCGTCTTGGCAAGGGTGGGACGGTGCCGTACGCGCTCACGGGACGTGGAGCACCTGGGGTCCCAGCACGTCCGTGCGCGGCGTCACACCCAGGCCTGGTACCGTGCCAGCTGCGAGGCGTCCCTCCACCCTGACCGGGGCGCCCTCCGCGAGGCTCACGGTCACGTAGCTGTTGAAATCGGTCGCCGTAAACAGGAACTCCGGCGGAGTGCTGTGCGCAAGGTGAGCAATGGCGGCGGTCACGATGTCGCCGCCCCAGGTGTCCTCGATGGTGACCGCAATACCCAGCGAGACGCACAGATCGCGCGCCTGCCTGGCCTTGGTGAGGCCCCCAAGCTTGCTGATCTTCAAGTTGACGACATCCATGGCCCCGTCGTTGAACGCTTTCACCAGCATCTCGATGCCGTCCACCGATTCGTCCAGGATGAAGGGGTGGTCGGTTCGCTGGCGGATGCTCAGGCACTCCTCGTAGCTGGCGCAGGGCTGCTCGATGTACACGTCGACGTCGCCGACGGCACGGACCACCCGGGCAGCCTGATGCATGAGCCACCCGGTGTTGGCGTCCGCGATGAGGACATCGCCCGGGTGCAGGACGCCGGCGGCCATGCGGATCCGGGCGATGTCGGTATCCGGATCCCCACCGACCTTGAGCTGAAACCTGGTATACCCCTCGGAACGGTAGCCCTCGATGCTCTGCGCCATCCGTTCAGGCGTGTCCTGCGAGATGGCCCGGTACAGCGGAAAGTCGTCGCCGTAGCGGCCGCCCAGCAGGGTGCACACCGGCTGCCCCGTGGCCTGGCCCAGGATGTCCCAGCAGGCGACATCGATGGCCGACTTGACGTAGGGGTGGCCCTTGAGCGCCTGGTCCATGGTGCGGTTGAGCCTGCCAAGCGCCAGAGGGTCCGCACCGATGAGCGAGGGCGCCAGTTCCTCGATCCCGGTCCGGGCCCCGGCGGCATAGGACGGCAGGTAGACCGGCCCGAGGGGGCAGACCTCGCCGTGGCCGACGAGCCCGGTGTCGGTGGTCACCTGAACGACGGTGGAGTCGAACACCGCGACCGACTTGCCGCCGGACCAGTGATAGCTCCCCTCGTGCAGCGGCAGGTCGACCTGGTAGGCGGCGATGGAGGTAATCTTCATCAGTGGTTCGGCCTTCCGGTGCATGGCCCGTCGATCGCTAGTGCAGCCCCGACGGCAACCTGGGAGAAGAGATGAGATCGGCGAAGATATCCCAGCGCGCGTCGTCCGGTGCCCCAGCTCCCGCCTCACGCTCGACGTAAGCCCGCACCAGATCCTGGCCCAGGTTGTAGTTGATGACGTAGCTCCGATAGGTACCGATGAAGCGCACCCGCTGAGCGGCACGGTCCGGCGCCATCAGGGCATACTGGCTCAGCCAGGCGGCAGCCTCGTCGGCGTCGACCTGCCCGTCCAGATAGGCCCGGGCCGCTTCGTTGCCGGCATAGGCCAGCCGGGACACCAGTTCCTGGACCCGGTAGTACTCGTCGGCCCGGCCGGGGTCGATCCCGGCAATCGGGAACAACACGTCTCGTTCGTAGCGCACCCGTTCCTCGCCGGGGAACGCCATGGCAATGCCGTAGTTGGCGCTTCCCTCGGCGATGAGCGACTGGGGGCTGAACAACGGATACACCGAGAACTCCACCCAACCCCGGTCCCGTGTCAGGCGCGACTCCAGCATGGCGTTGTAGACGTGATGGCCGGGATAGCCTTCGTGGCACGCCAGATCGATGGCCCGGTCGATGTAGATGGGAAGATCCGTGTTGACCTGGATCAGACTCTGGCTGTCACCCTGATACCAGTTGTAGCCGCTCCACGGCTTGTCGGTCACGTACTCGACGGTGAAGCTCTCGCCGGGAGGGAGGTCGAGGTAGCGGGCCGTTCGGTCGCGGCATGCGTCGATGGCGGTGGAGAACACCGCGTCCAGGAGGTCCGGGGGGATGACGAAGGTCCGGCGGAACTCGGTGTAGCGCTGGTGCAGCGGTCCGGAGCCCGGCAGGGCCTGTGCGATCTCGGCGACGAGCCCCTGGTAGTACTCCTCCCCGTGAGTCGGCGCAACGGCGTCGTACAAGGCGGCCGACTCCTCGTCAAAGGAATAGTGGGCGCCCTGGAGCATGGCGACACGTGCGGCCACCGACGACAACTGGCCGGTCAGGTAGTCGTGCCGCAAATGCACCATATCTTCGGCCTCAGCATCCGGTGACGTCTTGCCGAGCAGTTCCAGCAACCGGTCTGTCTCGGTGGCCAACTCGGGCAATGTCCCGGCCGCGGCGAAAGCCTGTTCCTGCCACTCCGCTGGCCCATAGTACGCGTCGACGTAGCCCGGGTCATGTTCCCCAACCTGCAGCACCAATTTGACGTACCGCTCCGCGATGCCATCCATCGTCAGATCGTGCATGTCGGAACTCTCGGAGCAGCCCGACACCGCCAAGGCGGTGACGAGGGTGAGAAGGGATCGTGGCACGTCGTCATCGCTCCTGTGGTCAGCTGACGGTGGATACCGGTGATTGGAGGTGCACGGTCTGGGTCGGGAACGCGAACTCCAACCCCTCGGCGTTGAAGCGCTCCAGAATCGCCAGGTTCACCGCCGTCTGGGCCCCAACAATGTCGGCGCCCCGCTTGATATAGTAGATGAACAACACGTTGAGGGCCGAGTCGCCGAACGCGTTGAATCCGATCGTCACCTTGTCCTCGAGGTCGTCCCGCGCGGCAACGATCTCTTCGAGCAATGCCATGGCCCGTTGCACCCGACCCGGTGCCGTATCGTACGTCAGCCCCAGATTGAGAACCACCTTGCGGCTGGGCTCCGAGGTCACGTTGGTGATGGCGTTCTTGGTGAAGGTCGAGTTGGGTACGGTGACCGTGCGACCCTCCAGGGTCGTCAGACGAGTGCTCCGAAGCCCGATCTCCTCGATGGTCCCGTCGAGGCCGGCGACCTGGACCCGTTCTCCCATCTTGAACGGGGCGTCCGTCAACACCGTGAACCCGCCGAACAGATTGGCCACCGTGTCCTGAGCCGCGAGGGCAAAGGCCAGGCCACCGAGGCCGAGGCCGGCGATGATGGCGGCCACGTCGTAGCCCGCGTTGCTCAGGGCGATGATGGCCGCCAGGACCCAGATGGTGATCTTGACGGCCTTACGCGCGATGGGGAGCAACTGGTCGTCGAGGTCGGTCTCGGTCGCGGCCACCAACGGCTTGAGATAGTCCCGGAACAGCGCGTCACTGAGGCGCGTCAGGAACCAGCCCACGGCAATGGTGAACAGAATGAAGAACACCTTGGCCGCGAAGGCGTCCGCCCCGGGGGTGGTCGTCAGGGACTCGTAGGCCACCCGAATGCCGATGATGGTGACGAAGTAGACCAGCGGCTCCTCGCCGAGGTCGACCAGGAGGGTGGCGAATCGGGAGCCGGTCCGTGCCACGGCCCGCTTGACGATACGCCCGAACACCCAGTAGGCGGTCCGGGCCAGCAGGATGGCGCCGGTGATGATCGCCGCGGCAATCAACCATTGGGTCAGCGTGTTGGCGAGGTAGGTACGAGAGAGCAACTCATTCATCGTGATACCCTGCAGGACAATGTCATGTGGTTAGATCAGGCGCCGCGGAGGCTGGACCCCGGGCGTTGGTGCCTCCGATCCCCTGGCCTCCTCCCTCACGGGCGGCGGCCTCGACGGCCGAGATGAATCGGCCCAGCTTTGCTTCGTCCAGACGACCATCGGTACGCACTCCACTGCAGACGTCAACCGCCGCCGGTTGCACGGCCTGCCATGCCCGGGTGACATTGTCGGGCCGCAGGCCACCTGCCAGGTAGAGGGGGATCGCAACATCGTCGCGAATGCGGCGGCTCACCGTCCAATCGTGCACCCTCCCCGTCCCACCCAGTTGCTTTATGGTCGCTTGCGGCCTGCCCGAGTCGAGCAGGATCGCGTCGACCAGCGGCGCCACCACCTGAGCCTGTGCGATGCTGGCATGGCCGGTTACGTGGATGACCTGCACGAGTCCGACCGTGGGGAGGGCCGTCCGTAGACGCTCCAGCCCATCATTCGACACCTCATCGACCAGTTGCAGAGTCGTGGTACCGAGCCGGCCGTGCTGCGCGATGATCGCCTCCGGATCCGTCAGGCTGGTGAGGAGAAACGTCCTCATACCCTCTACCGCGCCGGCAATCTCCGCGATCCGGGCTTCATCGATGACACCCGGGCCGCTCGGCATGGCCGACACGAGTCCGATCGCCCCGGCGCCATATGCCATTGCCAGTCGGGCTTCGGCCAGACTCTCGATGCAGCAGACCTTGACGAGGGGAGGCGTCATGCCTGCCTAGCCACCAGTCCGGATGTCTTCCAGCGCCCGACGTACATAGACGGCGACCATGTCCTTGCGCCACCCAATGGTGAAATCGGTGTTGTCGAGCGGCTTGGCGGGCTTGGCCGCGGCCCTCGCCGCCGCCTCGATGCTGTCTTCGTCCAGGGGGCGCCCAATGAGGGACTCCGCGGCCGCCGCATTTTCGATGGGATGGGAACCGACCGCCCCCAACACCACACGGGCATCAGCCACCGCCTCGCCACCGTTGCGTCGCACCCAGGCCGCCACGCCCAGGACCGGGAAGTCGAAGGAGCCTCGTCGGCGCACCTTGCGGTACACGGCGCGGGCGTTTCCCATCGGCGGCACCCGGATCGAAACGAGGAGTTCGTCGGGTCGCTTGGTCAGAAACTCGATACCGTCGTTGTGGTACAGCGTCCTCGCCGGGACCGTGCGCCGTCCGTCCGGCCCCACCAGTGTCACTTCGGCATCGAGCGCCACCATGACCGGGACCAGGTCCGAGGACTGCACGGCCCAGCACCGTGGCGACGACGGGGCCACCCAGCAGATGGCGCCGTCCTTTTTCATGCAGAAGTCGATGGCCTTCCGCCATTCATACGACTGGTCGTAGTAGTTGCACCGCGTGTCGAGCAGCAGGTTGCCGCCGACCGTCCCCATGTTCTGGAGCACCGGGGTCGAGATGGTTGCCGCGGCCTGGGCCAGCACCGGCCAGGCTCCTGCCGCCTCTGACCGGATCAGGCGGGTGAGCGTCACCCCCGCGCCGATGACCAGTGAGTCGTCGTGCACCTCCAGCTCGAGAAGCTCCGGAATGCGCCTGATGTCGATGAGATGAGCCGGCGTCTGCTGGCGCCGCTTCATGTTGGGGTACAGGTCGGTGCCGCCGGCCACGTAGGCCGCGTCCGAACCCAGGTCGACCCTCAGCCGGACGGCTTCTTCCACCGAAACGGGGAAGTATGCCTGACAGGGTGGCAGTCGCATCATGGTTCAGCCCCCCTCCCCACGCGTCTCCAGCCCGGGCCGAGGATGGGCCTTCCCATCCCCACCCTCCCAGGGTGGCGGCACGTAGGTGACCTCGGGCCATGGCACCGAGGGAACCGATGAGGGGCCGAACCTCGGGGCTTTGCCCCTGGCCTTGTCCTTGATGGCCTTGTGCACCTTGGGAGGGCTCATCGGCACCTCGTCGATGCGGACACCGACCGCATCGTAGATGGCATTGGCCACCGCCGGCATGACCGGCAGCAGCGGCCCCTGACCAGCCTCCTTGGCCCCGAACGGGCCGTTGGCATCGGGATCCTCGATGAGGTACGTGGTGACGTCGCACATCTCGTGCATCGTCGGGCTTTTGTATTCCAGCATCGAGGGCCATTTGTGGACCACGTTGCGGTTGGGCCGATAGGCCATTTCCTCCATCAGCGCCTCACCCAGCCCCATGTAGACGCCACCTTCCACCTGGCCCATGACCAGTGAGGAGTTGATGGACCGCCCGATGTCGTGCCCGATCCAGACCCGTGGCACCACGACGATACCGCTGTCGGGGTCCACCTCCACTTCGGCGACACAGGCCGAGTAGCTGTAGGCCGGTGATGGCCCGACCCCAGCCCCGCGGTAGCGGCCGGGACTCCTGGGCGGGGTGTAGCTTCCCACCGATCCGACCGTGCCGCCGGCCGCCTCGGCCAGAGCCACCGCCTCACCGAACGTCACGCCCCGTTCCGGGTCTGTCTGGTCGAAGACCCGGCTCCCGGAGAATTCCAGACGTTCAGCGGGGACGTCCAGCTTTTCCGCCACCGGACCCAGCAACCGGGCCCGAATGCGCTCGGCGGCCTGGATGGCGGCCTGTCCCGTCATCAGGGTGACCCGAGAGGAATAGCTGCCCAGATCGACCGGCGTGAGATCGGTGTCCGCCGTGACCACTGCCATTTCCATCGGGTCGACCCCGAGGATCTCGGCCACGATGTAGGCCAGAATCGAATCGGAGCCCTGGCCGATGTCGGTTGATCCGCAGAAGACCGTGACCCCGCCACCCCGGTCGCACTTCAGTTGCACCCCCGAGTGCGGCATGGCGTTCCAGTAGATGGGGAGACCGGCGCCGGTGATGTAGGACGAGCACGCCAGACCCAGACCCCTGCCATAGGGAAGCTTGCGGAACCGGTTCGACCAGTCGGAGCCCTCGGTGACCTTGGCAATACAGGCGCCGAGTCCCATGGAACCGATCTTGAGCCAGTTGGCCGTCACCGAGTCCGCCGGCTGCAGTTGTTGCAAGCGCAGCTGGGCCGGATCGATCGACAGCCGCTCGGCGATCTTGTCCAGAGTCACCTCGACGGCGAAGCGCGGCTGTGGGGTGCCGTGGCCACGCTTGGGGCCGCAGGGAGGCTTGTTGGTGAAAGCCCTGGCACCTTTGAACCGGTAGGCCGGGACCTCGTACGTCACGGTCTGGAGGGCACCGGTGTAGTAGGTGGAGGCTACCCCATACGAGCCATAGGCGCCGCCGTCGAGGTAGGACTCGAAATCCATCCCGGTGATGGAGCCATCGGCCTTGACCCCGGTCCGCACCTTCATGAGGACCGGGTGGCGCCCGCGATGACAGTAGAACACTTCCTCACGGGTGAGGCATATCTTGACCGGCCGACCAGTCAACATCGCCAACTTCGCCACCACGATCTCGTGGGCGAAGGGATCGGACTTGCCGCCGAATCCTCCACCGTTGGGCATGGCGACCACCCTGATACGAGCGCGGGGAAGCTCGAGGACCTTCTCCAGAGCCCGGTGCACGTAATGCGGAGTCTGGGAACTTGACCAGACGGTCAGTCTGCCGTTGCCACCATACTCGGCCACCGTTGCGTGCTGCTCCATCGGGAGATGGGTGTTGCCCTCGTAGAAGAACAGGTCCTCCTGGAGGTGGTCGGCCTGTTCGAGAGCCCGGTCCACCTCACCGAACTCGAGGTGCACCAGTTTGTGAAGATTGCCGTCGTCGGCATAGTCGTGAAGCTGTGGTTCGGGTTTGGCCACGGCATCGTCGATCGAGGCGATGACGTCGAGCTCCTGGTAGGTGACCGAGACGAGGTCCAGGGCCTCGACAGCTGTGTCCTCGTCGATGGCCGCCACCGCCACGACCGGGTCGCCGATGAAGCGGACGTGGTCCCCCTCGAGGGCGTGCTCATCCTGGGAGACCGGCAGGATGCCGAAACTGTTGGGCAGGTCCGCGCCGGTGATGACGACTTTGACCCCGTCGAGCGCCTCGGCGCGCGATGTGTCGATGGCGGTGATCCGGGCATGGGGATGCGGGCTTCGCAGGATCTTGGCGTGCAGCATCCGGGGCAGCACGATGTCGTCTGCGAACTTGGTCCGGCCCAGGCACTTGGCCGCGGCATCCACCTTGGGGAGTGGCTTGCCGATCACCGCGTAGGAGTCGGCAGTCGGTGTCGCAAGGTGCTCAGTACCCATAGAACGCCTCCCGCGCGGGCTCCGCTTCATCACCCCGCATCCGGGCTGCAGCGAGTTCGATGGCTTCGTAGATCTTTATGTAGCCGGTGCAACGACACAGGTTCCCGGCCAGGGCGTCCTTGATGTCCTGTCGGGTGGGTGCGGCCGACTCGGCCAGGAGGGCCTTGGCCGCCAGCAGTACTCCCGGCGTACAGTAGCCGCACTGGGCGGCACCCATCTCCACGAACGCGGCCTGGAGCGGATGGAGGTTCGACTCCTGCGCCATCCCTTCGACCGTTTCCATCGGCACGTCTTGGTACGCCTGGGCCAGGGCCAGACAGGACAGGATCGGCTCGCCCTCGATCAGGATCGTGCAGGTGCCGCACTCTCCCAGCTCGCAGCCGTGCTTGGTCCCGGTGAGGGCCAACTCCTCGCGCAACACCTCGAGGAGCGTCTTGTGGGGTGCATAGGTGACGTCGTGCGCCTCGCCATTGACGAGGAAGGTGCCCCTCACCTTGCCCGGGCGCTTCTTGATCTGGACGGGTTCAACCGGCATTCACGATCCTCGGTCGTACGTGGTGTGTCCTGTTTGGTGGCATGTTCTCTTTCCCGAACCGGAGGCAACTACAGTGGTTTCAACTTGGCCAACACATCCGCTACCACACGGGCCGGGACCCTGGTGACGATCTCGGCGTTTCGGGCCTCCCAGTCGGTGCTGCGCAGATGGTCGGCCAGGACCACACCGGCGACGGGTCCTTCCGGCAAGGGGACCTCGAAGGGATAGCCCTTGGCGCGCCGGCTCACGGCGCACATCAAGGCCAGCCCGGACCGGCGGTTGTAGCGCCGGGGACTGACGACCAGTGCCGGTCGGCGCTCGGCCGAGCATCCCTCTGCCGGAGGACTGATATCGATCAGCACCAGGTCGCCCCGGTCGGGAGCTACCACACCTCATTCCCCACGGGAGGACCCCAATCCCTCTCGTCGTGTCGATTCTCGCGGGTGATGCCGTCTACCAGC
>JBDHIK010000216.1:0-3212 GCA_039587475.1 Gemmatimonadota bacterium
CACCGCCCGGGCGTGGGGTTCGATCTCGGCCAGGCGCTCCGGGCCGATGAGCTCGAGGCCCTCCACGCCGTTGGCCAGGCCGCGCTCGTGCAGCGTGCGCAGGGCCGGCACCTCGGACGGTTCGGTGGCCACCACGACCTTGCCCACCATGTCGTGGGGCACCCCCTGGTCGCGGCAGAAGCTCCGGAGCCGGCGGGCCCCCTCGACGCACAGCCGGGCCTTGTAGGACCCCGGCTTGTAGTAGATGCCGCTGTGGATGACGCCGCTGTTGTGGCCGGTCTGGTGCCGCGCGACGTCGGGCTCCTTGTCGAGCACCAGGACCGAGAGCCCCGGCCGGTCGGCGGTGAGCTCCAGGGCCGTGGCCAGGCCCACGATGCCGGCGCCCACCACCGCCACGTCGCACGTGTGGTCGGACCCGCTCATGTCCCCTCCGGACGCCTCGGCTCGCGCGTCCCGGGATCTTGCTGTCCCGCCGGACCCGTTTCCAGACGAGCGTTCGGATGACGGCGGCCCGATGCCATCATGGCCTCCTGATGGACCCACGGCTCGAAGATCCCCGCGCAGGGCGGCGCTACGCGTTGATCACACCGTGCCGCGACGAGGCGACGGTGGGGCGCAAGACCCTGGACAGCGTCGTCGCCCAGACGGTGCCCCCGGCCCTGTGGGTCATCGTGGACGACGGCTCCACCGACGAGACGCCGGCCATCCTGGCCGAATACGCCGGGCGCCACCCGTTCATCCGCGTGGTGCGCCGGGAGGATCGAGGCGGCCGCAGCGTGGGTCCCGGTGTCATCGAGGCGTTCTACGCCGGCTACGAGACCCTCGATCCGGACGACTTCGACTACGTCTGCAAGCTCGATCTCGACCTCGACCTGCCGCCCGGGTACTTCGAGGAGCTCATGACGCGCATGGAGGCCGACCCGCGTATCGGCACCTGCAGCGGCAAGCCCTACTTCGAGTCCCACGGCCGGCTGGTCAGCGAGGCCTGTGGCGACGAGACCTCGGTGGGCATGACGAAGTTCTACCGGACCACGTGCTTCCAGGAGATCGGGGGCTTCGTGCGGGAGGTCATGTGGGACGGCATCGACTGTCACCGCTGCCGCATGCTGGGCTGGATCGCCTGCAGCTGGGACGATCCGGAGCTGCGCTTCGTGCACCTGCGGCCCATGGGGTCGAGCCACAAGAGCCTGTGGACGGGGCGCCTGCGCCACGGGCGCGGACAGCACTTCATGGGCACCGGCCTGGCGTACATGACGGCCAGCGCGGTGTACCGCATGACCCGTCCGCCGTACCTGGTGGGGGGCGTGGCCATGTGGCTGGGGTACGTGGGGCGCTGGCTGCGGGGTGAGTCGCGCTACGGCGACGAGGCCTTCCGGACGTTTCTGCGGCGCTACCAGTGGGCCTGTCTGCTGAAGGGCAAGGCCCGGGCCACGCGGGAACCGGTGGACCGGCAGGAATCGGTCTGGACCCGGGTGCATGGGGGCAGCGGGGCCGGCTGATGGGGGCAGGCCGACGGTTCTTTGATCGGTGGGGCTGCAGGCAGCCATCGGCGCCCGTTCTCCGGCGCGGAATGGGTGGTTCGCGCCTCGGTGAACTGGCCCTGTCGCGATTGCTGATGTAAACTAGATGCAACATATACTCGCCCGACCATACGTCTCGATTCGCGAGCTTCACCGCCATGTCGTTCGCCGTTCGCCATCATCTTTCGCGGGCCGCTCGCTTCGCGGCCCCCGCGCTCGTCGCCGCCCTGCTGATCAGTACTCCGGCCTGGGCCATGGCGGCGCCGCAGCAGCTCAAGAAGTCCTCCGCTGTCGCCGGCCGCCATGGTGGCGGTCCGGGTCCGAGCGGGGGTCCCACGCACTCGGCTCCGGAGATCGATCCGAGCCTCGCCGGCGGTGCCCTCGTGCTGCTCATCGGCGGCGTGCTGCTGCTGACCGACCGTCGCCAGCCGGTCAGGAGCTGACCTGCGTCTGAACTGAAGCCGGGTTCGACTCGAGCCCGGTCCGCTCGTCGGTTCGTCGTGAGCTTCGTCTGACGCGGGCGAGCACGGACCGGAGTGCGTCCGCCACTCTGCGGGACGAGTCCTTTCGCCGCGTCAAGGCGAACACCGCCGGCGGCACCACGCCGCGGCGTCACCGCAGACCTGCTTCACCGCAGACCTGCGTCACCGCGGGGGGGAGGGGCTTCGACGAACGCGCCGTTCGTCGTGATGTCCAGAGATGCCACCGGACACCGGCGGGCGCCCGCGTTCCCATGACTCGAGGGAACCGCCCTTCCGGAATCGGAGCCAGGCCGGCCGAACTCCCGGACGACACGGTCTGCATCGTGTCTGCTTTCCGGAGCCTCGGGTGTCCTCCCGGTGAGGCACGGGCGAATTCCGGAGATATAATCGTCCATCGATTCAATCCTCGCCGCCCACCTGACGCCCTCCGGGATCCACCACCCCGCCACTCCCGGCGGGATCCCTGAGCCCGAAACCCGGCGTTCGGTCACCAAGGAGAGTGAGCCCTGACTGCTCGCATGCGCCCGTGTTCGGTTTTGTCCTCCCGTCCGAACGCATTGGGGGGAAAGGGAAAGTCCGTGCGAAGCCTGTGGAGAGCCGTGGGCCTCGCGCTGTTGCTGGGAGCCCTCGTTCCTGACGCGGCCGCGCAGGCGACCACCGCGCAGTCCGTGCTCGGCAACGGCGACGTGATCGCCGACGGCGGCGCCACGAGCCCCGACCCGGGCGTCTACCTCGGTACCGGCGGCACGCAGGTCACCGTCGACTTCGAGGACCTGTCCGGACTGGTGGCCCCCGACAGCACGGCCGACACCGGCGACGTCGTGTCCAACGGCTTCACCTTCGACGTGTCCAACGACGAGGGCAACCTCGGTAACGGCAACATCGGGTTCTTCATGGGAGACCCGCTGTCCTTCAACGACTCGATCTTCTTCTACTTCTTCGCCACCGTGTTCGACAACGGCTGGCAGTTCCCCGTCCTCACCGTCACGCCCGTCGTCCCCAACGACTTCACGTTGCAGACGCTGGACATCTCCGAGGCATGCGTCTGCGCCCAGGCCGAGACCGTCCGCATCACCGGCAACTACTCGGCCGGCGGCACCGTGACCCTTGACTTCGACCTCGACCTGTTCCTGGACGGCGATACGCCGCCGGGCGAGCCGGGCGACGACTTCCAGACGATCATCTTCCCGCCGACGTTCACCGGCCTCTC
>JBDHIK010000217.1:0-3948 GCA_039587475.1 Gemmatimonadota bacterium
CAGGTGGATGGTACCGAAGTAGCGTCCCCAGAACGCGAACACCTTGGTCTTGTTGTTGCTCCATGGATCCCAGGACACGCTGAGTCGCGGAGCCAGGTTGTTGTTCTCGATCTCGAACGACTCGGGCCGGCGGTGCGTACCGCCCAGCGCGCCGGAAGCAAAGCTCACCGGGCCGGGGTAGTCGTCGAACTGATGGCGATGATAGACCGTGTAGAGGAACAGGGCGTCGTCGTTCAGGCGG
The DNA here is from genome assembly GCA_039587475.1 of Gemmatimonadota bacterium. GTDB lineage: Bacteria > Gemmatimonadota > Gemmatimonadetes > Gemmatimonadales > GWC2-71-9 > N074bin45. Next base: position 242 of record JBDHIK010000217.1, read on the forward strand.
TCGCAGTTGGGGTTGATGACCTGGCCGTCCGGATTGGCGGCGCTGCCGTCCGCCAGGAAAACGATGAAGTCGCCGCTCGCCGGGTCGCCGTAATTGACCCCTGGTGCGGACTGCACCTGGCCCACCAGAGCCGGGTCGAAGCGCGCCGTGCCGTCCACTGCTCCGCAGCTGCCGAACGGGCAGTCCGCATTGTTGGCGCATGCCTGGCCGTCATTGGAGCCGCCTACGCAGATCTGCGCGCCGCCGTTGTCGAAGAAGTTGAAGAACGTGTCCGGCAAGGTGTCGGGAAGGTCGAAGCCGGGTTCACCCACCAGGCGATACGTGCCGTTCTCTTCCACCACGAATCCGGTGACGAGGCTGTTGTTGTAGGCGTCCAGCGAGGCCCGGCAGTGCCGGTCGTCCAGGCCGTCCCCGTTCAGGTCGAACGGCATGTTGGGATCTTCCAGGGCGTCGGGGAACGTCAGGGTCTCCACCGGCACCCTGCGGCCCTCGGCAAGCAGCTCCAGATAGGCCTCCGCCTCTTCGCTCGGGTCGAACGGTTCCCAGCCGTCTGGTAGTAGTCCTGCACGTAGAAGCCGATGTGGTCCTTGTCCGCCTTGCGGGTTTGCTGGTCCGGAAAGGCCTCGCGAAACGAAATGGTCCCGTCGAATCGTGGTCCGTCGTCACTGCCTCCGCCGCCGGTGTTGCCGCCGCCTCCGATGCCGATGGGGTCCACGGGCAAGCCGAAGTCGTCGATGCGCACAGGTTCTTCCATCAGCTCGTTGGTGTAGTCGTCCTGCGCCAGCTCGAGACCGGTCTTGATGTTGTGCTGCCCGGCAACGTCATCGAGGTAGATGGACAGGTCGGACTTGATGGTGTCACGACGGCGCGTATCACGATGCGTCCGGAAGTACGGTCCGGTGGTCAGGCCGCTGCGGTCATCGACGGTGTAGAGATCCACGGTGAGCGGAATGCAGCGCCCCTGAGAGTCCTCGGTGCAACGCGACGGATCCGTGACCGGCAGGATGTCAATGCTGGTATCGTAGCGCGAGACCAGGGTCTCCAGCAGGACGGTGGGGGAGATGTTGTAGGTCCAGCGCGCCGTGGCGACCGTGCCTCCCTGGTCGAAATTGAAATCGGACTCGGGGTCCACGCCGGTACCGAGGTTGAGCCCGGTGAACCGGCGGGGGTCCGAGCTGATCTGAAACGACAGGCGGTTGTTGGGGTTCACCTGCCAGGTGATCTTGCCGAAGTTGTTCCAGCCCTCTTCGGTCTCCAGGAACACCTGCCGGCCGGCATTGACAGGGCTCTCGGTGGAGATGTACTCCAGCGCCAGGAAATACCACAGCCTGTCCCGGATGAACGGCCCGCCCAGCGTGAAGAACGGACGCTTGTCCTCGAAGCCGTCGATGTCCTCGGACAGCACGGTGTTGGTGAAGTCGTTGTTGTTGGCGCCGTCGTTGTCCAGCAGGTCCGACCGGTAGAAGAACTTGACCGATCCTTCGATGTCGTTGCCCCCGGACTTGGTGACAATGTTGGCGAACCCACCCTGAGCGCCGCTGTATTCCGCCGGAAAGCCCGTGGTGATCACCTCGATCTCGGAAATCGACTCGATGTTGAGGTTTTGCCCGAAGGTGCCGCTGAACGGGTCGGTGGTGTTGGCGCCGTCGAGCAGCGTCTGCAACTCGGTGTCACGGGCGCCGTTGATATTGGGGTTGCCGTCGCCATCCGTGTCGGTGACCCCGGGCGCCAGAGTCAGCACGCTCTGGTAGTTGCGTCCCAGGATGGGCAGGCCCTCGATGAACTCGCTGTTGAAGACGGTGGAGGTCTTGGTGCTGGCCAGGTCGACGATGTCCCCCTGGCCCACCACCACGACCTTCTCGCTGGTCTCGCTGGCAGGGACCAGCGAGATGTTCACCGTGGTGGTCTTGCCGGGGTCCAGATCCACCGGCCCGACCTCGACCCGGGCGAAGCCGACGATCTCGGCCACGACGGTGAAATCGTTGCGCGGCGGCAGGCCGGCAATGCGGAACTTGCCCCGCTCATTGGTGGTGGTGCCCTGGGCGGACATGGCCCCGGTGGGGCTGTGCACCGTCACGGTGACGGCGGGCAGCGGCACGCCCTCGCCATCGGTGACCCGGCCGATCATCACCGCCTGGGTGCCGGTCTGCGCCAGTGCCGCCGAGCACATCGACAGCCCTAGAAGCAACGTAAACAGCAGGCCGGTCCGGCGGTTCATGCCCGTGTTCCCCCGTCCGCACCCGGCGGCGCGGACCACCCCTGTGATCAGATTCCGAACGCGTAGCAGGGGTTCCAGGGTATCACTGAATCCGCTGCTAGCCGCCTCGCAGGGAGCTCCAGTAGGGCGACAGGGCCCGGCGGGCATGGCGGGCGATCTCCTGCGCGGCGTCGGAGGGCGCCGCCTCGATCCCCTCCGGGGCCGGGCGCACGCCGGCGGTGAGCTCCAGCCCGGTGCGTACGCCGGCCACCAGACCCGCCGGGTCGTAGCCTCCCTCCAGTGCGAACACCACCCGGCCGGGACAGTGCGCCTCGGCCCAGGCCAGGAAGAGGCCGAACAGGGCGCCGTATCCTTCGGCAGTCATGCGCATGCCGCCCAGCGGGTCGTTCACCCAGGTGTCGAAGCCCGCCGATACCAGGATGAGATCCGGGCGGTATTCGTTCACCACCGGCTGCACCACCTGCTTGTAAAGATGATGGAAGTCCGCGTCGCCCATGCCGGCCGGCAGAGGCAGGTTCACCGTATGGCCTTCACCGGCGCCGGTGCCCACCTCCTCCAGCGCGCCGGTTCCGGGGTAGAACGGGAAGCGATGGCTGGAGACGTACAGCACGTCGCTGCGATCCCAGAAGCTGTGCTGCGTCCCGTTGCCGTGATGCACGTCCGGGTCGAGGATCAGCACGCGCCGGCATCCCAGCTCCCGGAGCGCGTGCTCCGCCGCCACGGCGACGTTGTTGAACAGGCAGAACCCCATGGCCTGGGACGACTCGGCATGGTGGCCGGGCGGGCGCACCAGGGCGAAGGCGCCCCGGGCGTCGCCACCCAACACGGCCTCGGTGCCTTCCAGCACGGCGCCGGCGCCGTGCAGCGCCGCCTCGTACGAGTCCTCGCTGGTGGCGGTGTCGGGGTCCAGCTGAACCCGGGCCATGGTCCGCGTGGCGTCGATGCGGTCGATGTGCGCGCCATCGTGCACCCGCTCCAGCTCGGACCGTTTCGCCGGCCGGGGCGAGCGCGTGCAGGTGCCGGGGATCGCCCGGGCGTCGAGGTCCTTGTGCACCGCCAGCAGCCGGGTAGGGTTCTCCGGGTGGCCTGGCCCCGGGTCGTGCGCCAGGAAGCGCGTGTCTCGCAGGATCCATGTGTCCATACGGGCATGATACCAGACGTGATGGTTACCTCCGTGAGGCGGGATCCGTTTGCGTTAAGATAAAGCACGTTGTTCTTCCGCAGGAAAGCCCTTGTTCCTCCCCATCGGCGACAGCCCCAACCCGCCCGGCACCCCATGGGTCAACTACATCCTCATCGCCGCCAACGTCGTGGTGTTCCTGATGCTGGTGCCGTTGTCCGGCCAGCCGGCGGATTACGGCGACCCGGCACTGGAGGCCTACGTCAACGCCATCGGCGACGAGCGTGGTCTGGGCCGCAGGGAGCGACTGCACCTCGCGCAGACCGTCAGCCGGTACGATCTGGTGGTGTACCGCCACGGTTTCGTTCC
>JBDHIK010000218.1:0-3181 GCA_039587475.1 Gemmatimonadota bacterium
GAACCGGGACCGACACTGCCGCTTCCGGACTTGCCGCCCCTCTCGCTTCACGGTGTCCTGCGCTCGGAAGCGGAAGAACACATCGCGAAGGAACTTGCGACGTATTTGCGAAACCCGCAGGTACGAGCCACCTCGCTCATGCGGATCGCCATGTTCGGCGCCGTCGGGGCGCCCGGGTTCTATCATTTTTCTCCGAACCTGACCCTCAGCGACGCCATCATGAACGCCGGTGGACCGTCAGCGACGGCGGATTTCGGCCGGTCGTCCATCAAACGAGCGAACGACAGGCTGTATAACGGCAAACAGGTCGAACAGGCCATCACCGAGGGCACCACACTCGATCGCATGAACCTCCATGGCGGAGACATGATCGAGGTCGGCACCCCTCGCAGTCTCCTGGCATCCGGTATGCGAGCGCTACTGACGGCCGGGGCAATTGCCGCCAGTATCATCGCTCTCCGGGGATTGTGATCATCATGATTGACCATTTGCAGCCCGTATCCCGCCAGATCGGCTACCAACGTCGACGCATGGATCCGTTTCCGCAGAGCACCATGGCTGCGGGTCCGGCCACCCTGTCGACCAAGGAAGTCTGGCGGACTCGATGGAACTTCGCCATCGCCTTGACGGCCCTCATTCTGCTGATGCCGCTCATCGTGTTCATCGCCCTGGCGGTCAAGCTGAGCTCCCGTGGACCGATCATCTACACACAGCCACGCGTAGGGCTCGACCGGCGCCAGAACGACAACGGCGGCGAGCGACGCTACCGGGTTGAAGACCTCGGGGGCCAGCCGTTCCGGATCTACAAATTTCGCACCATGACGGTGGATGCCGAACGTCATTCCGGCGCCGTCTGGGCCACCAAGAACGACCCCCGGATCACCGTGGTTGGCGGCATTCTCAGGAAGACGCGACTCGACGAGCTCCCCCAGCTCATCAACGTCCTCCGGGGTGAGATGAACATCGTCGGCCCGAGACCCGAGCGCCCCGCCATTTTCGCCGACCTGCGCAACCAGGTTCCCCAGTACCAAATGCGGCAGCGGACCCGGCCGGGCATCACCGGCCTGGCGCAGATCCAGCAGCAGTACGACACCTGTGTCGAGGACGTCCGCCGCAAGGTGGAGCTCGACCTGGAGTATCTCAATCGTAAGAGCGTGCTGGAAGATCTCCGGATCATGCTCAAGACACTCCCCGTGGTGCTCTTCCGCACTGGCTGGTAGTGTCTTCCCCCGGACTCCCGCCAGCCACCTGAGCCCCTCCATGGGCCCGACCCTCACGGGGGGGCCGCTCCACGTCCAGGACCCTCCTCGCCGTTCAACGCCGCACCGGGCACGGGGAGCATGACGACCGACGACCCCACTTCGACTCCCGACCGGCCGGAACGCCTGGATGCCAGGGCGCCGCTGTTCTGGGGCCTCGCCCTGGTGGCTGCGGCGGGCGCTGCCTGGCTCCTCAGGGACACACCCTCTGCGACCGCCGCTGTCGCCCTCGAAGGCCTCCCCGCCCATCCGTACCTGGTCTGGCGTCAGGCGGCCCTGCTGTACCTCCTGACTCCGATCGCAGTCCTGAGCACCTGTGTGCTGTTCTACGCGCCTGGGCTGCACCTGACGCTCGCGTTCAGCGGCGATGCCACGGGCAGTTCCGTATTGCTCAAGGCGTTCGTCGCCGGGCTCGGCTGCCTCGTGGGCTGGACTTCCCTGCTCACGCTGATCGCACCGACCGCGGGTCAGGGCCTGTTCGTGGTTGGGTGGGTGGCGATTGCCGCGATCACGTGGGGCCTCTGGTTCTACCGCGTCCAACGGCAACATCCGACGGCCTGGCCATGGCGGCATCGGGTCGAGCGGAGCCGAGTCTGGCTCTACCTGAGCATTCCCGTCCTGGTCGTCGTGATGCTGCTCCCCATCCTGTTCTGGCAGGACCTGAACGCCGACGGGTCCGAGGCTCTCGAGATCGGGCGGTCACTCCGGTGGTTCGTCGTTCCGCGGTTCCTCGATGGCAACGGCTTTATCGGACTCGGGATCGGCATGATTCCCATGGCGTACCCCGTACATTGGTTCGACCAGTGGTTCGGGTCCATCGAGGCAGCGGCGCGCCTGCCCCTGGCGCTCTACCTCCCGGCGCTGCTCGCCGCGGCGGTCGCGCTCATCGAAATCGCGAGGCCCCGCCGTCTGCAGCAGCGCGAATTCGGGACGGTGTTTCTGGGATTGGCTCTGTTCGTCTTCGTGCTCGCCTTCAACGCCAGCTACGACAACTACTTCGCAGATCTGTCCAGTCCGACCGCCTTCGAGGCGTTCACGGTGTTCACCGTCCTGGCTGCGGCGTACGCATTCTGGGCCGGCGAGTTCCGGTGGTTTCTGGCGCTGGCGCTACTCGGTTTCATCGCCCGGCCGACCGGAGTTCTGCTCGTGGCGCTCCTTGCCGCAGGTGCCGCGTGGGCCACGCCGACCCTGCGGGGACGTGTCGTCCGGTGGCTCCCGGCCGCGCTGTTCCTGTGGATCGGGGTGTTCCTTCTCTATGAGAAGGCCTACGTGCCCTGGGCCAGCGGCGGCGCCGCGGGGTACGGCAGCGGGTCGATCATGGATCGCTTCCAGTACCTGCGATTCGACCATGTGGCCAAGCTGGCCTACGCCGCCGTCCCGGCCGGCATCGTTCCCGCCGTCGCGTGCCTGGCGGTCCGCCGGCTGGATCCCATCGGACGGGCCCTGCTGGTCGCTGCGATCGGCTACTTCGCCGTCTTCTACTTCCCGGCCTTCACCAACCTCCATCATTTCGCACCGGTCATGATCCTTCCGGTGGTGATCTACTGGCGGGCGGCCCTCGGTTGGACCTCCGGGCCCTGGCCCACCCTTGCAGCCGCCGCCGGCATTCTTGTGGCCTTCGGGATCTCCATGCCGCGCCACTTCGAAGTCAATCAGGTCATGCGCCGGATCGGTTGGGCCACGGAATATCGGATCGGCGCCTACGAAGGCCCCGGAGCCGCCTATCGCGAGGGTGTGGATGCCCAGGGTGCGCTGTACGCGTTGTTCCGACCGGAGTGGGAGGTCCCGGACCCCAGCAAGGAACAGGTCGGAGGCGCCCATCACTGGTACTATGCCGTCAGACCCAAACCGGACGGCGTCTCCATCAACTACATCGTGCAATCATCTGAGGCCACGGTCCCGGACGACTTTCAGCTGGTCGG
>JBDHIK010000065.1:0-14571 GCA_039587475.1 Gemmatimonadota bacterium
GGTACGCTTCGGGACCTTTCTGGCAGCGTGCACAGCGTTCACCATGCCGGCGCTCGACGCCGGGCGCTCCTGGATCAAGCGGTCCGGCATCCTCGACTTCCTCGAAGCCGTGGTGGGCGCTGGGCTGTACTCGGCGTTCGGCACGGTGCGACTGATCGGCGGCGCACGGTGGGGCGAGGTCGGCCCGGCCCCGTCCCGGGGAGGCGGGGCCGCACGGACGGTCGTGCGCACCGTCCTCGGCGGGACGCTCCTGGCGCTCGTCCCCCTGGTGGTGTTCGGATCACTCTTCATCTCGGCGGATCAGGTGTACGCCACGATCGTCAGGGACGTGGTACGGTTCGACCTGCAGACGTTTGCTTCGCACCTGATCGTCACGGCGGTCCTGTCCTGGCTTGCCTGCGGCTACCTGGTCGGCATGTCCTCGGGCACCAGACTGGAATGGATCCGTCGCCCCCACCCGAACCGCCCAGCCGTCGGAATCGCCGAGGTGGCTACCGCCCTCGGCCTGGTGGACCTGCTGTTCCTCAGTTTCCTGGTCGTCCAGTTCCGCTACCTGTTCGGCGGCGGCGCCTGGGTCGAAATCACCCCAGGCCTGACCTACGCGGCCTATGCCCGCGCCGGCTTCTTCCAACTGGTCGCCGCGGTGGCACTGGCCATCCCCTGGCTGCTCGTGAGTCACGCCCTGCTCGACGACCGCTCCCCGAAGGCACGGCAACTGTTCATCGGGTTCGCGGGCATCCAACTCGTGCTGCTGCTCGCCATCGTGGCCTCGGCGTTCCAGCGGATGCTGGCGTACCAGAACGCCTACGGCCTGACGGAGGAGCGGGTCGTGGTGACCGCCGTCCTGGCGTGGCTGACGGTGGTGGTGCTCTGGTTCGGGGCGACGGTGTTCAGCGGCCGTCGCGACCGCTTCGCATTCGGCGCACTGGCCACGGCGTTCGTCCTGGTGGGTGCGCTGCAGGCCATCGATCCCGCCGGTCTGGTGACCCGTCACAATCTCGACCGGGCCGATCGGGTGGACGTGGACGCCGAATACCTCGGATCGCTGGGAAGCGACGCAGCACCAATCCTGGTGGCCCGCATCGGCGAGTTACCGGCTGAGGCGCAGTGCCTGCTGGCGGGCCGGCTCCTGCGCCACTGGGGGCCGGAACGACCCGAGGATTGGCGCAGCTTCAACTGGTCCGGTAGCCGGGCCCGGGACGCCGTGGAGGAGGACGTCGAGACCCTGCGGCGCCTGGCGGCGCCGAGTGACTGCCAATGAGCCGAGCGTCGATTCCCGCGGAAACGACGGGCCGGGAGCCGTTCACCACCAGTGAATTCGCTATCTTTGACCACGATACGGAGGGTTGAAGCATGACCAAGAGCACGTCCGCATACAAGATGGCCGCCGGCCTGGCGCTGGCGACACCGCTCGTCCTGTTCTGGATGATCGGGGCCGTTGGTATCCTGGGGCGCGCCGGCGACCGCGCCGACCTGATGTACCTCGGCGTGATCGCCGTCGGTCTCCTCGGTGCCCTCATCGCGCGCTTTCGACCCACTGGCATGGCTCGCGCCCTGATTGCCATGGCGCTGGCGCAGATGCTGGTAGCCGTGATCGCGCTGATCGCCGGGATGCATCAGGCCTCATACAGCTCCGTGGGGGAGATCCTAGGACTCAACGCGTTCTTCGCCGTACTGTTCCTGGCCTCGGCCTGGCTGTTTCGGAAGGCCGCACCGGCGCCAACCGCCGCGGGGGCGGGGGCGGGGGCGGGACCACCGCGTTGACGTTCCTGTCGGCCGTGTGGCCGCTGGAGGCGGCATGAAAAGGAAGGATCACTGGGAACGGGTCTACCGAGCCAAGGCGGAATCGGAGCTCAGCTGGTTCCAGCCCCACGCGGTCGTCTCCACCCGGATGATCCGGGAGGCGGTGCCGAATCGGGGCGCGCGCATCGTGGACGTCGGTGCCGGGGCTTCGCGGCTCGTCGACGACCTGCTCGCTGCCGACTACCGGCACATCGTGGTGCTGGACGTCGCCCAGGCCGGACTGCTGCAGGCGCGGCGGCGACTCGGAAGCAAGGCGCCCCACGTCGATTGGCTCCAGGCCGACGCCCTCAGCCTCCCGCTCACCGCGGCGTCCATCGCGCTGTGGCACGACCGTGCGGTGTTCCACTTCCTCGTCGACCCGGCCGAGCGGGCCCGCTACGTGGCGGAGGTGCGACGGACCGTTCGGCCCGGCGGCCTGGTGCTGGTGGCCACCTTTGCGGCCGACGGCCCGACCACGTGCAGCGGACTCGAGGTGTCCCGCTACGATGTCGATGGACTGCAGGCGGCGTTCGGTCCGGACTTCGCCCTCGAGGCCTCCTGGCGAGAGGTTCACGAGACGCCAGCCGGGGTCGCGCAGCCCTTCAGTTACTGTCTGTGTCGCCACGGCCCACCGGCGCGGCGTGAGACGGCTGTTCCCGGCGTACGGAGGTTGCAGCGTGAGCGATCGACTGGAGCGTAACAAGAAGGCGGTCACGGCGTTCTACGACCTGATGTTCAACCAGTGCCGGCCGGCAGAGGCCATCGAGAGGTTCACCGGCGACGTCTACATCCAGCACAATCCTGACGTGGCCGACGGCACACAGGCGTTCATCGACTATTTCGACCGCATGGCGGCCGAGTACCCGGGCAAACGGGTCGTGTTCAAACGGGTGATCGCCGAAGGCAATACCGTGGTTCTGCACTGCCACCAGCACTGGCCCGGCGACAGAGACTACGCCGGCATCGACATCTTCCGTCTTAACGATGACGGACGCATCGTGGAACACTGGGACGTCCTTCAGGTCGTGCCGGAGCGGGCCGTGAACGACAATACGATGTTCTGACCGAGCGACCGCGATCCTGAAGGGTCGCGGCAACCGTTGGCCGGAGGGAAGTCGGCCACCCTGGGGAGACGACCATGGCACTTGGAAACACCTTACGACGGCTGCGAGGCACCCTCGGGAATGCCCTGGTGTGGGGCGCCGGGTGGTTCATCGCGGCCCTGGTGGCGTTTGGCACGCTCCGTCTGGTCGGTTTCTTTACGGTCTCCTGGGAAGACGTCTTCATCAACGCCGTGCGGGCCGGGATCGTCGGCGGCGTCGCGGGCGTGGTGTTCTCCACTGTCATCAGGGTGCTGTATCACGGGCGGCGTCTCTCGGAGATCAGCTGGATACGCTTCGGCATCGGTGGCGGCATCGTGGCGGCCGTGTGTGTCCCGCTCTTTCTCCAGATGATGAACCTGCTGTCCGGGGACGGCTTGGTGGCGTGGGCCCTGGTCCTCGACGACGTCCCTCTGGCGGCGGTGTTCGGCGGATCGGCAGCGGGGGTGACGCTCAAGCTGGCCCAACACGTGGAAGCCTCGCTGCCTGGTGGGGCGCAGGATGCCCTGGACAGCCCCGAGGACCTGGAGCGCCTGCCCTGATGAACGCGGGAGACCCGCGCCGGTGACCTCCACCCGCCCCGTCGTGTCCCACAGGCCCACAAAGGAGCTGGATGCCTCGATACTTGGCCTTTCTCCGCGGCATCAATGTCGGTGGACACCGTGTCACCATGGATCGGCTCACCACGCTCTTCACCGGCCTTGGCCTGCGAGACGTGGCCACCTTTCTCGCCAGCGGCAACGTCGTGTTCTCCTCGGATGCGGATGACACGGTCAGGCTGCGGGACATGATCCAGGACGGCCTGCACGATCAGTTGGGCTATGAGGTCGCGACCTTCCTGCGCTCACCGACCGAGCTCGTAGCCATCACGCAGCGCCAGCCGCCTGACACCTTGGGCCGGCAGCCGGCCGATGCGTCTCACTACGTGATTCTCCTGGATGCCCCCGTCTCGAAGGCCCTGCGAGCGGGCCTGGCCCCGCTCCAATCCGCGATGGACCAATTCGAGTTCGCGAAGACGGAAGTGCACTGGCACATCCAGGGCAAACTCACCGATTCGCCGCTCTTCGGGCCGGGACTCGATCGTGCCTTCGGAAGAGTCCCCACCACCACGAGAAACATGAACACCCTGCGACGCATCGTCGCCAAGGTGTGTCCACCGACAGATGCCTGACGGGCGCTTGCCACTGGAACCGAGAACCTGTCAGAGCGCTCCGCCCGTCCGTGGAGAGGCCGGGCACCAGGCTCATGAACCCGTTGGACCACACGCCGAAAGAGGTACCGCAATGGGGTTTCCATCCGTACTGGCTTTCTCGGGCCGCCTGACAGGTACCTGCGTGGTGGCCGTGGGCCTGACGACGCTCCTGTCTTTGCCGCCGCTCCCAGGGTCGCAACTCGCAGCCCAGCAGGAGTCGCCGGGCGGAGCACCGCCCGTGTTCTCGATGCTCGAAGGGACCTGGGAAGGGTCGGGTGAGCTGTTCGGACGCCCGGCGGCCTTCCGGATGCGTTGGGAGATCGACGCGGCCGGCTTCGTGCGTCTGGCGTTCTCCAACGCCTTCATCAAGGAGGACGGCAGCCCGTCACCCGTCCTGGCGGCCCAGGCGACCTACTGGGTCGACGATGCGTCGGCGATCGGCGTCTGGATCGACGACCGGCCCCAGCGGCTGACCCTCGAAGCGGTCATCACCGACAGCAGTGTGGTGACGACCTGGTTGGCCGAGTCGGAAACCGGCCGCACCGAGTACGTCGTGCACTCCGCGACCTCGGTCACGGTCCGCGACTTCGTGTCGGGCGCCGACGCCGAGCGGCTGTTCGCGGAGGCCACCTATCAGCGGGTCCAGATCGACGCTGACGAATGAGGCACCGTCACCGCCGGTCGATCGCATGTCCAGCGACCGGCGAACAGCGGCCGTGAGGGTCCACCTCGAGCGCTGCGACGCCGATGCCCACACGGAACGACTGCGCCGCTGGCCGGCAAGATGCCACGGCCGCCGTCCGGCGCTGTGTCCGCCAGGGCCGCGAGTAACGTCAATCGGTTGATAGGGATCACGTCGCATTCGGCGCCACCGGCTGATGGCACCGGCTCGTCGTCGCGCTCTCGAAGGAGCTCACTCTGGCTTTCGCAGGCATGCGAAACCTGTAACGGCAGGGGGAACATCTGAAGCTACAGCGCTGGACGCGCTGGACGCGCTCCCTGGTGTTGGCCGGTGCGGTACTGGCTCAGGGGTGCCGCGATCCCTCCGGCCCCCCCTCGGACCTGGACACCACGATCTCGCCGCTCGAGCAGTGGTGCGGTGGCACGATCGCGATCACCGCGGAACGCTACCGCACGATGGATCCCACCTTCGTCGTCGGCAACGACACCCTGGTGACGGCTCGGCAGAACGTCACCACCCTCACGGCGACGCTGCCGACCTCTTGCGCTGAGCTCTCCATCGTCGAGCACAGCGCTGCAGGCGTTTGGGCGATCGGCACGGTATCGGGGAGGGGGTTCATCGAGCACTACGACATGACACCGGGCCTGATCGGGGACTTGAGCCCGTGGCCGAGGGGCGTCAACAATGCGGTGATCGGCGCCAGCCCCGACGGCGTGGCCATCCTGACACCGGCCAGCCGACTGTGGAAGAACTACCCGGGGATCCACTCCACCGGCGGCCACTATCGGAGTGTCGGGACGAGCCACGTGCCGCAGCGGGCCTTCCTGCAGGATCCCACGACCGGGACCGGGCTCGCCTGGATCCTGGGCGACCAGGCGGTTCGGGATACCCTCACCGTTCCAGCGTTCGGCACTCCATACCACGTCATGGAACCTGGGCCAGGCATCTGGATGGTGTCCGGCGCCCATACGGTGTCCGTGTACGGGGCCAATTACGTGGAAGCCCGCATCGAAGGGAACCGGGGCATGCGCCTCTCGCCCGACGGTAGACACGCAACGGTGCTTCCCAACGGGACCAGCATGGGGGTACCGGTCTTCGACGCCGCGACCGGGGACCTCCGCTACTGGGTGGGCGACATCTGGCGCGTCAATGACGCGGCGTTCAGTCCCGACGACAGCCTGCTGTTCTTTGCCGGAAACGTGGTTGCCACCGGCACGCAGGGCAGCCTCGTGGCCGTCGCGGCCGGGACTGGTGCGGTGCGCTACCAGGTGGCGCTCGGGGACCACCAGGCGCTGTCCCTGGTGGCCGACCCCACCGGCCGGTTCGTGTTCGTTGCCACGGCGCCCAGCGATACGCTCGCCAACAGCAGGGACATCGTCACGGTGCTGGTGTTCCAGGCCCGCGACGGCACAAAGGTCGGCGAACTCTCGGCGCCCGACCAGGTACCGGAGTGCCGATCCACATGCGAAGGGCTACTGCTGTACGACCACTGGGCGAACGCGTTGTTTTTCGTCGACGGCGGCGACGATCGAATGGGGACGCGCGTGTATCTGTTCGACGCCTTGTCCTCGCTGCAGCAGAACACGACCGGGTGCGGGCCTGGGAACCTCCATAGCGAACACGCGTGCCGCACGTACCTTCGAACAGGTGGAGTTCGTCTTCCCGCGAGTTCCAGGACCCGGGCCAGGGAGCGTGCCGGTACCTGGTGGTGAGAATGGGCTCGAAGGGAACCTGACGACGGCCGGACTCACGATGGGCAGACCGGCGACACGTTAGGTTTGCTGATATCGGCGTCAGGCGCTCGACGTCACCGGGCCCCGTGCCGGACGAACCACCGGGATCCACTCAGACCGTTGACGGGACACCACCATGGAATGGTTCATCAAGGCATTCATCCGGGCCTCGCTGCTCTGGTTTGCGTTGGGAATTCTGTTCGGCCTGGCCATGGCGATCGAGCCCCAGTGGATTCGCTATCGCCCGGCCCATGCCCACATGAACGTGGTCGGCTTCCTGACCATGCTGGTGTTCGGCGTCGGCTACCAGTTGCTTCCGCGGCTGTTCGGGCATCCGTTGCACAGCAAGCGCGTCGCCGTCGTGCACCTGTACCTCGCCAACACCGGCCTGGTAGGCCTCGTCGTCGGGTTTCTGCTGCAGCCGCACACCGCGCCCTGGGGCCGCTGGCTCATCGTCACGGGTGGGGTCCTGTTTGCGGCCGGGGCGTTGCTGTGGGTCTGGAACCTGTGGCGGACGTTCGACGCCGCGGATGCACGGCAGAAGGCCCAGACGCCTGCCGGCGGCCGGAGCCTGCCGACGCTCGAGTGACCGCGGGCCTGCCGGAGCGTGGCCCCGGCGCGCGTCACAGCGCCGACACCATCTTCTCCCCTCTTCCCTGCTCCGCCTGGCCGCCGGCGGCTACCTGAAATCGTCGGCCTGAAAGGGCCTCCCGGCCTCCCCGAATTGCGGGTGGTGCGGGCCAATTCCCAGTCACGACCCCTCTCCCGCTCCTGCCCATGCCTGGCCTGTTGGTCGCGGTCCTTGACAAATATCTACCATTGAGTAAAAATTCTACTCGTTGTTCAAATAACCGGAGACTGCATGGCCGAGACAGCCACCACCGGTTCCGCCCACGTGCGCCAGAAACGTGAGCGCCGCCGTGGCCAGATCCTGCACGCGGCGCTGGAGACGGTGCGGCGCCGTGGCTATCACGCCACCACGCTCGACGACATCGCCGAGCGCCTCGGCGTCCGCAAGACCGCCCTGTACCACTACTTCCCTGACAAGGACACGATTCTCTACGCCTGCCACCAGGAGTCCCTGGCGGAGCTGGACCGGATCATCGAGGAGTCGGCGGACTGCTGCCGATCTCACCACGAACGGCTCGCCTTCCTCATCAAGGAACACGTGCGCGTCATGACGGAGAAGCTCGAGGGCTCCCCGCTGGCGTTCGAGGTGTCTGCCCTGTCCCCCGCCCGCCGGGCCGAGGTCATCGAGGGCCGGGATCGCTACGAGCGGGTGCTGCGTGACGAGGTGGCGGCCGGCATCGAGGCCGGCGAGTTCAGGACGGTCGACCCCAAGATCGCCGTCTTCGCCATCCTCGGAGCGATCAACTGGATTGCCCGCTGGTACTCCCCCGAGGGTGGTGCGGACGCCCCCGTGCTGGGAGAGCAATTTGCTGATTTTCTCCTGAGAGGGCTGGTGGTGTAACGGCAGGAGCGGAGACCATATGAAAGCCGTACAGCTGATGGAACCCTCGGCGCCGCTGCAACTGCGAGACGTCGCCGACCCCACTCCGGATGCCGGCCACGTCGTCATCCAGGTCGCGGGCTGCGGCGTCTGCCACACCGACATCGGCTTCTGGCAGGACGGCGTCGCCACTCGGCACCCGCTCCCCATTACCCTCGGGCACGAGATCTCCGGCACGGTGGTGGCGGCAGGTGCCGGCTACGAGCATCTGAAGCACCGGCACGTCATCGTTCCGTCGGTCATCCCGTGCGGCGATTGCGACCTGTGCCGCGGGGGCCGGGGCAACGTCTGCCGTGCCCAGCTCATGCCGGGCAACGACATGGACGGGGGCTTCGCCGAGTACATCCGGGTACCGGGACGGGGCCTGTGCCTGGTGGAGGACCCCGGCGGCCTGGACCTGGCGGCCTTGTCGGTGGTGGCGGACGCGGTCACGACGCCCTACCAGGCCGTCCTCCGGAGCGGACTGGCCAAGGGCGACCTGGCAGTGGTGGTCGGCATCGGCGGCGTGGGCATCCACTGCGTCCAGATCGCCAGCGCACTGGGTGGACGGGTGGTGGCCATCGACGTCGATGAGCGCCGCTTGGCCGTGGCCCGGGCTCACGGCGCCGCATTGACGGTGAACTCCTCAGACACCGGCTTCAAGGACATCCGGTCCCAGGCGCGCGCTGCCGCGTCCGAGTGGGGCTGCCCGGCCCACTCCTGGAAGATCTACGAGTGCTCGGGCCACCCGGCGGGCCAGACGACCGCCTATGGCCTGTTGAATCACGCGGCC
Source organism: Gemmatimonadota bacterium (assembly GCA_039587475.1). GTDB lineage: Bacteria > Gemmatimonadota > Gemmatimonadetes > Gemmatimonadales > GWC2-71-9 > N074bin45. Next base: position 8,772 of record JBDHIK010000065.1, read on the forward strand.
ACGCTGATGGTCGTCGGCTTTACCCTGGCCAAGACCGAACTGCGCTTGAGCAACCTCATGGCGTTCGACGCCACGGTGCAGGGATCGTGGGGCTGCAAGCCCGAACTGTATCCAGCGGCGCTGGAGCTGGTCACCAGCGGCAAGATCGCGCTCCGGCCATTCGTGGAGACCCATCCCCTCGACCAGGGCCCCGAGGTCCTCGAGCGGGTGGCGGCACACCAGATCGAACACCGGGCCATCCTGGTGCCCGACCGCGGCTGACGCAGACCGCAAGGAGAACCGATGCCTGACCTCAAGAGCCACACCCTCGTGCCCCTGCCCGACTTCCAGGAGATCCTCTACGAGTTGCGTCCGGCCCTCGACCCGGAAGGCACGGCGGTGGAAGGGCTGTTCAACGCCTGGATCACCCTGAACAACCCGCAGCAGTTCAACAGCTATACCTCCGACGCGGTCAAGGAGATCATTCTGGCGTTCCGGCAAGCGTCGATGGACCGGAGCGTGGTGGCGGTGGTGTTCACGGCGGTGGGAGACAAGGCGTTCTGCACCGGGGGCAACACCAAGGAATACGCCGAGTACTACGCCGGCAATCCGCAGGAATACAAGCAGTACATGCGGCTCTTCAACGACATGATCGACAGCATCCTGCGCTGCGACAAGCCGGTGGTGAACCGGGTGAATGGCATGCGCGTGGCCGGCGGCCAGGAGATCGGCATGGCCTGCGACTTCACCGTCACGGCGGACACGGCCCGCTTCGGCCAGGCCGGCCCCAAGCACGGGTCCGCGCCGGACGGTGGGTCGACCGATTTCCTGCCTCTGTACGTGGGCTTCTCCCGCGCCATGGAAAGCGGTGTGTTGTGCGAGATGTGGAGCGCCCACAAGGCCCAGTTCTACGGTCTGGTCAACGAGGTGGTCCCGGTGCTCACGCTGGAGGGGCAGTGGATCCCCAACCCGATGGTCATCACCGACCGGTTCCTCGGTCCCATGGGCACGATCATCTATGGAGACTACAAGACCGGTGAGGAGGCCCAGGAAGCACGGGAAACCCTGGCCCGGGCCGACACGGACCACACCCTGCTCGACCGTGCGGTGGAGCGGCTCTGCACCAAGATCCTCCTGCTGTTCCCGGACTGCACCTCGAAGACGGTGAACTCGCTCCGCAAGCACAAGCAGCGGCACTGGGACCTGAACGCCATCGGCAACCGCGAGTGGCTGGGACTCAACATGATGACGGAAGCCCGCGCCGGGTTCCGCGCCTTCAACGAGGGTCCCAAGGGCCACCGCGAAATCGATTTCATCAAGCTGCGCCAACTGCTGGCCGAGGGCCGTCCCTGGGACGACGACCTGGTGCGCGCCATCTCGCCCCAGTACCAGACGCAGGACTGACGAGCGGCGACGATGGACCTGGGACTCCGTAATCGGGTGGCGCTGGTGACCGGCGCCGGACAGGGGATCGGGGCGGCGATCGCCACGACGCTGGCCGCGGAGGGATGCCACGTGGGCCTGGTGGACCTGTCGGAAGACGGGCCCGTCGCGACCGTGGCCGGGACCATCTCGGCGATGGGGGTCCGGTCGCTGGTGCTGGGATGCGACGTGCGTGACCCCGTCGCCACCCGCGCCGCGGTGGAGCGTGTCGCCGGCGAACTCGGCGGCCTCCACGTGGTGGTGTGCAACGCCGGCATCACCAACGACGCCGTTTCGTGGAAGCTGTCCGACGAGGCGTGGAACGATGTCCTGGCGGTGAGCCTGACGGGATGCTTCAACGTGGTCCGGGCCGCCGTTCCCATCCTCCGAACAGAAGGGTGGGGACGGGTGGTGGCCACCGCCTCCATCAACGGGCTCAGGGGCAAGTTCGGCCAGGCCAACTACGCGGCCTCCAAGGCGGGATTGATCGGCCTGGTCAAGACGCTGGCCCGCGAGACGGGCGCCTTCGGCGTGACGGTCAACGCGGTGGCGCCCGGCATGGTGCTGACGGACCTGACCGGGCAGCTCCCGCCCCAAGCCCTGGAAGGCGCGCGCGGCGAGACCGCGGTGGGACGACTGACGGAACCGAACGATGTCGCCAACGCCGTCGCGTTCCTGTGCTCGGACGCCGCAGCCTGCATCACCGGCGAGACGCTTCGGGTAGACGCCGGCCAGTACATCTGACGAGAGGCGAGAGAATGGCGATCACGGTCGAAGTCCATGAAGGCATCGCCCACCTCGTGCTGGACGACCCGCCGCTCAACATCCTGACGGCGCCACTGATGAAGGACCTGCGCGACCGCCTGCGCGACTGCGCGGCGGACCGCTCGCTCCGGGTCCTGGTACTGAGCGCCGCCGGCAAGCACTTCTCCGCCGGAGCCTCGGTGGAGGAGCACCTCCCGGGGGCGGTCGAGACCATGATCCCCGAGTTCATGGCCACGGTGGCGGCGCTCGACACCTTCCCCGCGCCGGTCGTCGTGGCCATTCAGGGACGCTGTCTGGGCGGGGCCCTGGAGCTGGCGCTGGCCGGAGACCTTCTGGTGGCCGGCCGGAACGCCCTCCTGGGCGTACCGGAGATCAGCCTCGGCGTCTTCCCCCCGGCCGCCTGTGTGCAGCTCCCCCGCCTGGCCTCCCCGGGGTTGGCGGCCGAACTGGTGCTCACGGGCAAGCCGATCACCGCGGCCCAGGCGCTCGAGGCCGGCCTGGTGCGCCGGGTGGTGGAGGACGAGGCCGTGGTGGCGGAGGCCATGGACCTGGCCCGGGCCATGAGCGGCCACAGCGCCGCGGCGCTCCGGGAGGCCAAGAAGGCTCTGCGCGCCGGCGTGGCACGGGACGGTGACGGCGGCATGGCGGAATCGTCCCGCATCTACCTGGAAGACCTCATGCAGACCGCCGACGCCACCGAAGGCCTCCGGTCGTTCGTGGAAAAGCGCCGACCCCAGTGGAGTCACTCATGACCACCCCCGCCCTGATTCCCGAACTCGAATCCGGCTCATTGGCCGACCTGCTGTGGAGCGCTTCGGAACTGCTGGAGGACGACACCTTCCCCACGGTGACCCGGTGGCGCAACGACGGGGGCAAGATCGTAGGCCACTTCCAGGTCTACTTCCCCGAGGAGATTGCCCACGCGGCCGGCGCCCTGCCCTTCCGGATGCGGGGCGCTCCGGTGGAGCCGCTGCAATCCGACTCCCGTTTCGGGTCGTACCTGTGTTCCATCCTCAAGACGTCGCTCGAAATCGCCCTGAGCGGCCGGGTGCAACTCGATCTGTTCGTCACGCATCCCATCTGCGACGCGGCCCGGAACCTGGCCGGCATCTTCGGACGCAACTTCGAGTACCCGTGCCAGATCCTCTATCTGCCGCAGAACGCCAACTCGGCGCACGCAGCCAGCTACCTCCGGGGCGAGTACGACCGGTTGCGTCGCACCGTCGAGCAGGTCACGGGCAACGCCGTCAGCGATGAGGCCCTCACCGCCTCGATTCAGGTCTACAACCGGAACCGGTCACTGCTGCGCGAGCTGTACGCGCTCAAGCGGGACACGCCGTGGCAGGTCTCGGCCGACGAGGCCTACGTCCTGATGGCCCTCGGCGGTCTCATGCGACGTGAAGACCACAACGCCGTGCTGGAAACGGCGCTGCCCATGCTGCGCGAACGCGACGTCCCCCGCCCCGACCGGATCCGGGTGGTCTTCGAGGGCGGCTTCTGCGAACAGCCGCCCCTCGACCTCATCCGTGCCATCGCCCGGTCCTGCTACGTGGTGGACGACGACCTGCTCATCGGCATGCGCTGGATCCTGGGCGACGTCGCGACCGGCGGGGACCCGCTCCTCCACCTGGCCGAGGCGTACCTGGAGGACTCGTCCTACTCCCCGGTCCAGCACGACAACCGGAAGCCCAAGGAGGACATGCTCCTGGCGCGCATCCGGGAGGCCCGGGCCGACGCGGCCATCGTCACCGCCGCCAAGATGTGCGAGCCCGGGTTGGAGGAACAGGTGGCCTATACGCGCCGCCTGGACGAAGCCAAGGTGCCGTACTTCGTGAGTGAATTCGAGGAAAACATGACGACCTTCGACAACCTGGAGATCCAGTTGGAGACGTTCGTCGAAAACCTGATGTTCGAGTGAGGAGTCGGTCATGACCGATACGGCCACCAGCAGTATCGTAGGCAGAGGAAACGCCGACGGGAATCGCCTGTTCAAGGAATGGTTCGACACGCTCAACGTGGCGGCCGAGGAAGGGCGCCCCGCGGCCTACGTGTTCGTGATGGGCAGCCTGGTCGAGTTGCTGCGTTGTTTCGATCTGCCGGTGGTCTTTCCGGAGATCAACTCGTTACAGACGGCGGTGCGGCACGTGGCCCACGACTACCTCACCGAGGCCGAGGACTACGGCTACTCACCCGACATCTGCGGCTACGTCAAGGCCGACGTGGCCACCCAGCTCCGGGGCGGGCAGCATCCCATGGGTCGGATCCCCAAGCCCGGCATCGCCGTCTACACCAACGCCTGCAACACCTACATCAAGTGGGCCGAGATCTGGGAGCGGATGTACGGTTGCCCCATCGTCACCATCGACGTGCCGGGCAGCCGGGCCGCGGGACTCCATCCCGGCCCGGGCGACCAGGACTTCGAGAACGACCGGGCCTACGTGGTGGCGCAGCTGCGAGAACTGATCCCCGTGCTGGAAAAGACCAGCGGGGTGGCGTTCGACGTCGACCGCCTCCGGGAAACCCTGGGGTACGCCAACACGGCCGCCACCGGGTGGAAGCGGGTATTGGAATTGAACAAGGCCCGGCCGTCGGTGTTCAACGCCCTCACGGACGGCACCATCTACCTCGGCGTGTCCAACTGCCTTCGGGGCACCCCGGAGGGGGCGCGCTACTTCGAGGACCTGGTCGAGGAGATGACCCACAAGGCCGACGCGGGCATCGGAACCCTTACGGAGGAGCTGTACCGACTCCTGTTCGTCGGCGTGCCGTGCTATCCCATCTTCCGCCGCTTCGGCGAACTGTTCACCGAGTGGGGAGGCACCTTCGTCAACTCCACCTATCTCTGGTTCGCCTCGGGCGGCGCCAACGAGGGCCACCAGTACGATCTCGACCGGCCCCTCGAGAGCCTGGCGGAGGGACTGCTCCTCGGAGTGCGCGACGCCATGGACAGCATGTTCTTCCAGACCGACCCGTTACTCACGATGTACCGCGACTTCGGCGCCGACGGCGTGGTCTATCACCCCATCAAGAGTTGCCGCACGGTCTCGACCGGCCTGGCCGACAACCGCCGGGCGGTCATGGCCCGCGCCGACGTCCCGTCCCTGTTCATCGAATCGGACATGATGGACCGGCGGGTGGTGTCGGAGGCGCAACTCAAGAACCGGATCGATGCCTTTTTCGAGGGGCTCGCGTCGCGCCGTACCAGGGCCGCCGCGGGTTCCGCCTAGTCGGGGACATATCATGGCATATGCAGCGGGAGTCGACGTCGGATCCACGCAGACCAAGGCGGTCATCGTGGACGAAGCCGGGACCATCGTGGCCCGGGCGCTCACCGCCACCGGCGCCAACGTCATCCAGGCCGCCGAGAACGCCTTCGAGGAGGCGCTGACGGCAGCGGGCCTGGAGGAGCGGGACGTCGAATACGTCGTGGGCACCGGCTATGGGCGCTACAAGGTGACCTTCGGGAACACGCAGGTGACGGAGATCTCGTGCCACGGCCGGGGCGCTGTCCACATGTTCCCCGAGACCCGCACGGTAGTGGACATGGGAGGACAGGACACCAAGGCCATCCGCGTCTCGGCGGACGGGGAGATCGTCGACTTCTGCATGAACGACAAGTGCGCGGCCGGCACCG
>JBDHIK010000298.1:0-14330 GCA_039587475.1 Gemmatimonadota bacterium
AAAAAAGTTCGACAGCGGTGGGAAGGCTCCCGGCACTCCGGCGCCGTCCGCCTGGTGGCAGGTGACGCAGACGCTGCCGTAGACCCGCTCGCCCTCGGGATCCCCGCCGGCGTTGTCCGCCGCGGCCGCTGGAGCTGCCGCGGCCGCCGAGGAGGCAGCCGTGTCGTCGGCCGGGGCATCGGCGCCGCCGCCGCATCCGGCGATGAACAGAAGCCCTGCGAACAGGGCGAAAACGCTGGTCTTACTCGCAGACTGGGTGCTCAATTCCTGCTCCTCCGTTGACAGTTGATTGGGGCAAACTCGGCGGGTGGGCCTCACAACCAGGCACAGACCCCCGCTGTTCAGCCTACGAAGATATACCCAGTGCCCTTGTCGCGCGAGGGGCCCAGAGGCCACCCCCTACGGGGCTGGCGTTGGGCCCCCCGCCCTGGCGAGCTATATTTCCGAGCATTCCATCCACCACACTTCCCAATGAAGAGCGCCCGTGCCAGCTGCCCCGAAGTGCACCAGCCTCGGTCCCCAGTGCAAGGCCATCAATGTCACTATCCTGGTCGACAATTTCGAGGAGGACGGTGAGGCAACGTCTCTGGACCACAATGCGACCTGGCTCATGGGCCACACCGAGCGCATCGCCTTTCGGAACCTGCGCCGGGAGGAAGACGAGTTGCTGGTCGACGCCACGCTTCACGTCCCCTGCAAGTACTACAAGCAGAACGGTGCCGGGGGCCGCTGTGGCGCCCACGGATTTCAGGGCAGCGCCCCGAGGGACCCGGCAATGCCGGAACAGCCCCTCCAGCTGGGGGGCAACCGGTTCAGCCTGATCGACGCCGGTGTGCAGGTCAAGCAGCGGATGCCGCCGCCCAAGGCCTCGCTCCCGGTCGTGAGCGACAACCCTTGCGAGGGGGCACCCTGCCGGACTGCCGACAACACCAGGGGTGCGGCCTGCTGCCGCGATCTCCAGATGGAGGTCCTGTGCCGCAAAGGCCAGACCTCGTTCGAGGCCCTGATCCGGTCCCGAAAGGCCCCCTACCTCTGCAAAGTGGAGCGTGAGGGAGACGCCACCCTGGAGTTCGAGATGGTTTCGGCCTGTGGCTACCTCGAGCCTGGAGGCGTGGCCTGCACCCTGCACGGCCGCAAGCGTCCCGATGGCCGGGGGGCCAAGCCAGGCCTGTGCTTTGATTGGCCCCCCAAGCGGGGTACCATCCACCCAGGGTGTGTCTTCCGGGGCCGGGGCAAGGTGAAGCGGGACTAGGGAGGGCTAACCCCAAGCCGGGTGTGCAATTCCAGGCCTTTGGGGCGTCCTATACTCGGGTGGCCACATCAGGATGTGGAAACCCTTGCAGGATGGGAGCATAGAGGGCCGGGCCAGGGGCCGGGCCCACCTCGCAACCACGAGGAGCCGCTGGGTGACAGACGACCTCGCAGAACTGTACCAGACCACGTACAGCGCCGTTGTCCGATTCCTGTACCGCAAGGTCTGGGACCCGGATCGGGCCGAAGACCTGGCGCAGGAAGTATTCGTCCGGGCCATGAAGCACCAGCCCGAGAAGCCCAGGGCCTGGGTTTTTGCCGTGGCCGCCAATCTGGCTCGGGACGAGGCCCGTGCGGCGGTACGCCGCAAACGCCACCTGACGCTCCTGAAGAACGACCCCTCTCCGATGAGTGCCCCGTTTCCGACGCCCGACGCCGAAGTGGAGCACTCGGAGAAGATGACCAAAGTTCACGATGCCCTGTCCACCCTCACGCCGAGGGACCAGGAGGTCCTCCTGCTATGGGACGCCGGGCTCAGTTATCCTGAAATCGCAGAACGCACAGGACTCGCCGTAGGCGCCGTGGGAACGACGCTCGCCCGAGCCCGGAAGCGACTCGTTGATGCATATGACAAGCAACATGTTCAATCTCAGTCGGCACATTCCTGAAGAGGAACTCCACGCCTACCTCGACCAGGCGCTGAGCCGGTCGCAGTGCGTGGAGATCGAGAGTCATCTGGCCACGTGTGCCCCCTGCCGTTCCACCCGGGACGACATCGCGGCGCTGCGCGATCGGACGACGGCTCTGCTTTCGACGTTGGCTCCGCCGGCAATCCATACGCCGCCCTTCTCCGAACTCCAGGAACTCCATCTCGAACGGAGCGCGCGGCGCCAGAGGATCATTCGCTTCTCGGCGTGGGCCGCCAGCATCATCGTCGCCCTGGGCTTCGGCTGGAGCGCCCGGGCCTTCTCACCCGGTACCCCTGACCCCGTCGCCACAGGTGCCGCGGCGCCTATGGAGACCGTCGCCGAAGCGCCCGCCCCCCAGACGCCGCCTCAGGCAGCCGCGCCCACGGTGGTCGATCACTCGCGCCCGGTCCCATCCGACGCTGACACTGGCACCCCCTCGGAGACCCTGGTCGCGGCGGAACCGATGCCCAACCAGGTCGCGACCGAGCCGCCGGTGGAGACGCCCGCCGTTCCGGTGGACGACCGGTTCCCGACCTCCCTGGCTGACGGTGTCTTCAGCGACAGGCCGGCCATGGAGATCACCTCCTCGACGATCATCCCCGACGACGAGTTGACGACGTTCGGCGTGTGGCGTTCGTTGAGTTGGGATGGCGCCCGTGAGCATTCGGTCGACGACTGGATCCCCCGCGTCAGCGGCTTGCCGGTGGTCGACGTTCAGGTCCGGGAGTCGGTTGAAGAAGATTCCAAGCCACTCATGGTCGTGTCACAACGCCTGAGCAGCGGCGAGGTCATCCGGACCCTGTCCGGGCCGGCCGATGAAATCACCGACCTGCTGGCCCGCCAATCCGGGCAGTCGATCACGGCGACGCTCCAGATCCTCGACAACGAGGACAGCCTCGCCGTGGGCGATAGCCTCATGCGCCAGGCCACACGGGACGACCGTGTCCTGGCCATTCAGGGAAGCATCCCCGTCGACTCGCTGCGGACGTTGCTGTTGCGGCTTCGCTGACGGAGCCCACTCCCCAGGCGAATCAAAGAAAGCGCCCTTCGAATCCTGGATTCGAAGGGCGCGTCTGCGAGGGCGGCCACGGAACCGGGGTCAGCCGCCTTCCAGATCTCGCTCCACGTCGGCTTCGGTGTCGTAGTCGCCAGCCTCATCGGTCTCGCCGACGGTCGGGATCTTCGAGTGATGGATCTCCCGTTCGATCGTGAGCAGCGCTTGCCGTGGCGAAACCATGGGGAACCGATTGCCGAACACCCCGTACCCCAACAGGAACATGCCCAGCAGGAGGGCCAGGGGCCCGATTTCAGGCATGCCGAAGACCGGACCGTGCTCGAGCGTCACGGACGGGAGCACCAGAAGGTAGCGCTCCAGGAACAGGGCCAGCAGACTCACCGCAGCGAACAGGCCCAGCGTGGGCGGGAACTTCTTCGGCGCCACACCCAGGAGTCCGAAGAACGGGATGATGAACATGCCCAGAAAGACGGCGGTTCCCACCGGGCGCCATGGGCCCCACAACCGGGCGAACACGAAACCGGTCTCTTCCGGGAGGTTGCCGTACCAGATGACCAGGAACTGCGACCACATCAGGTAGGCCCAGAAGACGGAGAACCCGAAGCACAGCTTGCCCAGATCGTGCCTCTGGTGGCCGGACACGTAGGCCCACGTGCCCGTGGCCGCCGCTCCGAAGAACGTGAGATAGACCAGGAGCATGTGGCCGCCCAGGAACGACCCCATGAAGTAGAAGCCGCCCAGCAGGTTGGAGAACCAGTGGGGCTGGAGGGCCATGATCATGTCGAACGCCACCATGCTGAACACGACGGCATAGACGACGACGTAGGCCGGCGCCAGTCGGTGGACCAGGGTCTTTACCCGGGCCTGAGCCTCATCGGAATCATCGTAGCCCTCCGCCATCCGCTCGTAGGTTCCGGCGCGCGCATCGGACACGACGGCACGGGCATCGAAGACGTCGGGGATCATATCGGTTCGGACCAGCTTCCACCCGAGCAGGAACAGCCCTCCGAGGCCGATGAACAACCTGGTGAACATCCACGGGTACGACAGCCACAGCTCCTTGCCGTGCCCCAACCCATGGAAATCGGGGAAGATGTGGTCGTACCCGACGGTGAAGATGAGCAGGAACCCGAGGAAGGAAATCGGGAAGAACGCCACGGCCGCTCCGGCGTAGCGGAGGATCAATCCCGACCACTTGGCGTGGGTCACCTTGTGCACGGCCACGATGGCGACCGCGCCGCCGGCCAGCCCCGTGAAGTACAACCATGCGACGTGGAACAGCTGCCAGGCCCGTGCGGTCTGGCCCTGGAACAGCGCCCACGCGAACAACCCCAGGCCCACCGCCGCGAGGATGCCCCCGGCCGCGATGAAGGGTCCGTAGCGAGCCGAGACCGCGTGTTCGGCCAACCGCCGCTGCAATGCCGCCGAGTCGTGCATCAGTTGGCCCCTCCCGCGGCATTCCCCTGGAGCTGCCTCAGGTACTGGACCACCCGCCAGCGATCCTCACGATCGAAGATCTTGTCGCCGTACGGCACCATGATGCCGCGCCCGTAGCGGATGATGCTGTAGAGGTATCCATCAGAGAAGTCCGCGGCCCGCGGCGTCAGCAACGAGGGCGCACCCATCTTCCGCCCCACCAGTCCGTCCCCGGCGCCTGCCGGGCCATGGCACAGGGCGCAAAAGGTGTCGTACAGGGCGGCGCCACGTGCAGGGTCCTCATCGGGCGCCAGCGGATTGACCAAGGCGTCCGCGGTGCTGGTGTTGAGCACCCGCCACTCGTCGAACCACTCCAGTTCCCCACCCCCGACCGGGACGGCGCCCGGTGGCGTGGTGCGGGGGACGTCAGCGGTCTCGTACGGGTGAATGGCCATGGACCCCAGCATGTGATCGAACCAGGGAACCGCGTGCAGCGCATCATCCGGCGACGGCACATCGTAGTACCACCACTCGCAGCCGTTGACGCTCAGCGCCACCAGCACCACGAGCAGCGCGTGCAGCCTACGAGGCATGGCGCACCTCCACCGATCCGGCTCGCTTCATGACCTCTTCCACTCCCCCGGCCGCCCCGGGAGCACAAGGAACGAAAATGCCGATCTGATCGTCGGTAAACTTCTCGTCGTACATGAGTTTGGTCGTCGGCTTCAGGAAGGACAGGATCATCATGCCCGCAACCGTGAACAAGGCCCCGAAGAGAATGGTGAGCTCGAAGGCCAGCACCGTGTACGGCGGCACCGAGTCGAACGGTTTCCCGCCCACCAACAGGGGCCAGTCGAGCGACATCCAGATCGTCATCGCGAACCCGGCCGCACATCCGGTCAAGCCACCCACCAGCGTGAACATCCGCACCGGGCTGACCTTGTGCTCCAGGGCCTCTTCGATTTCGTGGTTGGGCGCCGCGTTGTAGACCGTGAGATCGGTGTGGCCGTTGGCCCGGAGGGCCCGAATGGCGTCTGTGGCCGCGTCCACGTGGACGAAGGCCCCGAGGACACCCGGCGTCATGGCGTTGGCCATCAGTGATGCCCTCCGGCCCGCTTGCGCGGCATCGGGATCATCTCCTTGATCTCCTGAATGGCCACGATCGGGAAGGTGCGGGCAAACAGCAGGAAGTACATGAGGAACCAGCCGAACGAACCCGCCAGAATGCCCCAATCGGCCCACGTCGGGTCGAGTTGGCCCCAGGCGAACGGCAAGTGATCGTTCCCGAGTGAGGATACGATGATGACGTAGCGTTCGAACCACATGCCGATGTTGATGAAGATGGAAATCACGAACAGGGCGGCGATGTTGGTCCGGATCTTCTTGAACCAGAACAACTGCGACACGAAGGCGTTGCAGATGATCATGGTCCACCCGGCCCACCACATCGGGCCGAAGGCCCGGAGGTAGAATGTCGTCTGCTCGGCCGCGACACCGCTGTACCACGCGACGAAATACTCCATGGCGTAGGCGTAGAACAGAATCGACCCGGTGAGGAGGGTCAGCTTGGCCAGGTTGTCGAAGTGATACTCGGTGATCATGTGCTCCAGATGGAGCACTTTGCGCAGCGGGATCAGCAGCGTGAATACCATCCCGACGCCGGAATAGATGGCGCCGGCCACGAAGTACGGCGCAAAGATCGTCCCGTGCCACCCCGGCACGATGCTCATGGCGAAGTCCCACGACACGACCGAGTGGACGGACAGCACCAGGGGCGTCGCCAACGCCGCGAGGTAGAGGTAGCCACGCGTGTAGTGCCGCCACTGATTGTCGCTCCCGGTCCAGCCGAGAGAACAGAGCGTGTAGACCTTCTTGCGCCAACCGGTCACCTTGTCCCGCACCGCCGCAATGTCCGGGACCAGGCCGACGACCAGGAAGGTGGTGGACACGGTCAGGTAGGTCCCGATGGCGAACACGTCCCACAAGAGCGGCGACTTGAAGTTGGGCCACAGGAACCGCTGGTTGGGATACGGCAACAGCCAGTAGAACACCCACTGGCGCCCAATGTGAATGATCGGAAACAGGCCCGCCGTCATGACCGCGAACACCGTCATCGCCTCGGTGGCCCGGTAGACGGCCGTCCGCCACGGCGAGCGGAACAGGAACAGGATCGCGGAAATGAGCGTGCCGGCATGGCCGATACCGACCCAGAACACGAAGGTGGTGATGTAGACGCTCCACATCACCGGTGACTTGTAGCCGGCCAGCCCGAGGCCGTCCTTGAGCAGCAGGACGAAGGTCAGCGCCCCTACCAGGAACAGGGCCACGGCCCCGAACAACATGAGCGTGTAGCCCCGGCTCTGGGTGCCCAGCGTGGCGACGACGTCCCGGGTGACCTCGGCGTGCGTCTGCGTCGGCCGATTGTCGGTAGCGATTGCCGTCATCGGTTAGTGCTCCCCGCCGTGCTGGACCTTGGCCAGGTAGGTGACCGATGGCCGCACGTTCAGGTCTTCTAGGATGTGGTAGCCCCGATGGTCCTCGGCCGCCTGTGCGACCCGGCTGCCGGGATCGTGCTGATCTCCGAAGATGATCGCGCCCGAGGGACAGGCCTGGGCGCAGGCCGTGGTCACCTCGCCGTCCTGGAGCGGCCGGTCCTCCATCGCCGCCTGGTGCTGTGCACCGCGGATGCGCTGGATGCAGAACGTGCACTTCTCCATGACGCCCCGGGCCCGCACCGTCACGTCCGGATTCAACTGCAGCGGCAGGGGCTCTTCGAAGTTGAGCTTGGGATACGCCAACCAGTTGTAGTAACGGACCTTGTAGGGGCAGTTGTTGCCGCAGTACCGCGTGCCCACACAGCGGTTGTACACCTGGGCGTTGAGTCCATCTGGCGTGTGGTAGGCGGCGAACACCGGGCAGACGGGCTCACAAGGCGCGTTGTCGCAGTGCTGGCACATCATCGGCACCACCCGGGTGGAGAAACCCTCTCCGTCTTCCCCGCCCTCGAAGTACCTCTCGATGCGCATCCAGCTCATCTCCCGGCCGCGCACCACCTCCTGTTCGCCGACGAACGGAATGTTGTTCTCGGCGTAGCAGGCCGTCACGCAGGCCGAACATCCGGTGCAGCGTGCCAGGTCCACGACCATGCCCCAGTTGGGGTGCTCGCCCTGATAGTCCCCCTTGTCGAGACGCTCCCGCTGGGCTTCACCCCAGCCAGCGATGGCCTCGACCTCGCGCTCGGTATTGACCTCGTGATGTCCGCCGTGCACTTCGGCAGGTGTCTGTCCCTGGACGGCGGCGGCAAAGGGCATGGCCTCGGCGATGCCGCGCCCCAATTGGCGCGGGTTGCCCTCGGTCTTGGCCAGCTTCTGATAGCGCCGAGTCTTGTGGAGCGTCACCCGGGCCGAGAGATAGGGCAGGAAGCCCGCCCCGTCCTCCCCGCTCACCAGGTCCAGCGCGTTGACGCCGCGGCCCTCGGCGTACTGGCCGTAGGCCGTGTGCCCCAGACCCAGCGGCGTGGCGACCACACCGGGGTGCACGCCCTGATAGACATAGACCGGCGCTTCGAGACTGCCGTGCGGGGATTCCAGCCGGACCACCTCACCTTCCCGCACGTCCAGCGAGGCCGCCGTGTCGGGATGCAACTCCACCCAGCTCTGCCAGGTGATCTTGGTGACCGGATCCGGATTCTCCAGGAGCCAGGGCTTGTTGGCCCCTCGGCCATCGTACAGCATCGAGGATGGATAGGGCGCAAAGACGAACTCGCCATCGCCGTCGAACGTGGGGCGCTGAAATCCGATGCGCCGGGCCCCGTCCGCCAGACGGACGTCCGCTCCAGGGGCCGCTTCGTCGAACAGGCCACCGTTGCCGAGGGCCTCCTGCCAGAAGACCCGGAAATCGGTGCGTCCGCGCGCCGCCGCGATATTCGACCACCGCTGCTTGAGGTACGCCTCGAACGAAGGTGCGTCCAACCCGCTGAGCGGTCCACCGACGGTCCGGGCCACCTCCAACAAGACGTCCCCGGTCGCCCTGCCGTCGCGAACCGGCATCATGACGGGCTGCATGAGAGCCTGCACTCCCGCAGCCGGCCGCAGGTCGTCCCACCGCTCGAGGGCATGGAGGTTGGGGAGCACCAAGTCCGCCTGGGATGCCGTATCGTCCATGACCGAGGCCGTGGAGACCGTGAAGCCGGCCTTGGCCATCTTGTCCGCGAACCCGGTGGCGGCCGGGACGGTGTGGACCGGATTGGCGTCATGCACGATCAGCACTGCGACGCGACCGGCGTCCAGCTCCGATGCCAGCGACTCCAGAGCACCATAGCCATCCGCGGCGGGTCGCCCACCACGGAACACCACCGTGTCACCCACGTTTCCGGACACGTAGTTCAGGATGTTCACGGCGGCGCAGGCCTCGACCGCACCACGGTGCTGGCTGCCGATGCCGCCTGCCACGGCCAGACTCTTGTGCGACGCGAACTCCCGCGCAATGCGCCGGATGGCCTCAGGCGCCAGACCGCTTTCCTGGGATGCCTGTTCCGGGGTGAACGCGGCGAGCACCGAACGCAGCGTGCCGGCGTCTGCCGGGGCGCGCTCGCGCTCTGACAGAATGACGTTGGCCATGGCCAACGCCACCACCGCGTCGGAGCCGGGGTGGGTCGGGTGCCACTCGTCGGCGTTCATGCCGGTCAGGTCCATGCGGTGCCCGAGATACACGTGCTTGGCCATGTGGCCGTCGTGGTATCCGTGCGACTCGGCGAAGCCGCGCTGGTTTTCGACCTGCCCCTGCCACGTCTCCAGAAAATCGGTTCCGAATGACAGAATGAACCCGGCCTTGCCGAAGGCGAAGTCAGGCACGTCTCCGCGTCCGAACACCTGCTGGTTGGCGGCGCGCAGGGCCTCATTGTCGAATGGTTGGTACCGCACCAGGCTGCCGCCCAGCGCACCGACCCATTCCGTCAGCAGGTCGGTGAAGCTACCGGCGCCGGCGCCGGACAGTACATGGACGTCCGACCCGGCCGACCCCACCTGCGCCGCCAACTCTGCGATGGCCTCTTCCCACGTGATGTCGCGGTAGGAGCCATCCGCATCGCGCCGCTTCGGTCCGAGGAGGCGGCCCGGGTTGTAGAGGCCCTGGAGCCCGGCCTGGCCCCGGGCGCACAGAGAGCCGCCGTTGATCGGGCTGTCGGGATTGCCCTCCAGCTTGATGGCCCGGGCCTCGCGGGTCTTGACGTGCAGGCTGCACCCCGCAGGGCATTCCGTACAGGTCGAAGCGTACCAGGTGGCCACGCCGGGGACGTGATCCTCATCCCCGACCATGTAGGGAACGAGCTTCTCGATCCGATCGGTGGAACAGCCCGACAGCGCCGCCGTCCCCACCCCGGCGACACCGGCCACCGTGAGGAACTGACGACGATCGATCCCCGGTCGTTGCTCTTCGTTGGTTTCCTTGGACATCAATGCTCCTGGGACGGCCCGGTCAGTAATGGCACGCGGAACAGTCCCGAGTCACGTTGCGTTCGAGATGGCAGGTGATGCACCACCCCATGTTGGTCACATTGTTGACTTTGAATACCTGCGGCATGCGGGCGACATCCCCATGACAGGTCATGCAGGCATCCGGACCCATCGCCTTGACGTGGCGCATGTGGGGGAAGTGGGCATGACGTGCCAGGCTGTGGATGCGCGTCCATTCGATGGCCTCACCGGCGTTGTGCGCATCGCGCACCTTGGCGATCTCGGCCCGAGAGGAACTATCGCTCCCGGCAATGACGAGGTGACACCCCATGCAGGTCTGCGACGAAGGCATGCCGGGCTCCTGTGAGACCTCGGCCGCGTAGTGACAGTACTGGCACTGCATCTTGTACTGTCCGGCGTGGATGTCGTGTCGGAAGAAGATCGGCTGTCGCGGACCGGGGAGGCCCGCCGTGTCACCCGCTGCCAGCGTGGGGGCCGCGAGCGAGTCGCCAGGAGCCGGACCTTGCCACACGGCGGATCGCGACGTGAAGGCGAGCGCGCCCAACGCGAGCACGGTGCACACACCGAGGGCAAGAACCAGCTTACGCATTGTTGATCACCATCGATGTCGTTATCGGGTCAAGCTGGCCTGCGACTTCGGGTACGAGGCCAAGCCGTGAGGATTCAGTCGATGATTGCCCACGCGGCCGGACCTGGGGCCCGACCCCACAAACTGGGGGCTAAGTATAGTGGCGGCGAAGCGTTACACAACCCTCCGCCAGACGGCCCTCAGCTCTTGGCGGTCCGGCGCACGACCAGCGTCGGTGTTTCGGCCTTGAGCCACTGAACTTTCTTCTTGGTGAAGGCCAGAAACGTCTCGGCGGCCTTCTTGTCGCTGATGTCCAGGGAGCACCACCGGACCGGCCCCGTCTGCTGCCCGTCACGAATCGCCCGGTCGATCAGCGCCGGAACGCGGGAAATCTCCGCGACCTCGCGGGCCTCATGGTCCGTCAGCGTGAAGGTGGCCCCGACCCCTGACGACATGGCGTGAAGCCAGCAGAGTTTGCGACTCCCCAGGGCGTACTCCCACGCCCAGCGCCACTTGTCGCCCATGAAACGGATACGCTCCGCGACGCCTTTTTGATCGAGCAGTCCGCGACGTACCAATTTGAAGCGGTTGGCCTCATGCCGGGGAAGATCCCGGTACGGGGACCTCGGTTGAGGCTCGATGTCCGGGTCGGGATACAGATTCGACCGCCAAAATGCGGTGCTTTGCCCCACGGCACACCTCGTGTCGTTGCGATCTCGAGTAAAGGTAAGCGCAACGGGGAAAATAGGATAGCCGGGGCAGCCCCGGCGGAATGGGGGTCGTGTGCGCCCCGCGGCAGGCCGGTCGTCTCCTGTACAACCGATACCCAAGGAGAATCTCGTCCCCGGTCGTGGTCGGAGAGCAAAAAGACTGCGTTGAGGCCCGGCAGGTGTGGCGAGCTAGAGCGGTGATGCGGCGGCCCCGTATCACCGCTCGCCTTTTCTAGGCGGTCGAGTCCGGCCCCGTGCCGCTCTGTCCGCCCTCGATCCGATCGATGACCTTGTCGACTTCGATCCCCATCGCCCGGATCAGCGCCGCCTCGCGCACATCGAGTGTGGTGCGGAAAAGCACCTCGCGCAGCGAACGCATGACCAGGTCGGGCTGGCGTGTCTTGAAGAAATCGATGCGGTGGAGCGCCCGCTCCCAATCGGTGAACAGCTGTTCCAGCAACTCGGCAGGCGCCGGGCCTGCCTTGCGCCGCGGCGGCTTGCGCTTGGTCCGTCCTCCGGTCCGTTCCAGCCAGATTTCGTAGGTGGCCACGCAGACCGCCTGGGCCAGATTGAGCGAGCGGTAGCCGGGGTTGGTCGGGATGACGGCAAGCACCTGGCACAGGTCCAGCTCGTCATTGGTCAGCCCCTTGTCCTCCCGGCCGGCCACCAGGGCCACCGGCCCGGCGGCGCGCCGCTCCACCAACTCCGCCGCGGCCTCCCGTGGGCTGACCGTCCTCCTCTTGGCGGCGCGCTCCCGTGCCGTGAGCCCCACGACATGGACACAGTCCCGGGTGGCCTCGGCGAGGGTCTGGTAGATCTCCACCCGGTCGATCATGGCCGCCGTGTTGTGGGCGATGCCTTCTATCCGGTAGGGATCGTAGATCGCCGGCGCCACCAGCCGGATGCCGTCCACCTCGAAGTTCATCCCGAGACGCACCACGGCAGCGATGTTGACGATGTCCTGCGGTTCCACCAACACCAGAATGGGCCCGGGAGCCACGACCCGCTGAGCATCGTCGTGATCAGCCTCGATCCCCTGCCCGTCCTGTTCTTGATCAGTCATCCCGCCCACGGAGCTCCACACCGGCTTCCTCTTCCAGCAGCTTCAAGATCTCCACGTGGTCCGCCTCCTCGCCCAGCGCCGCCCGTCCGGAGGCGAGGATCACCGAAGTGGCCCTGAGCAGCGGCGCCCCGAGCCCGGCCGCGTCCAGGACGGCCAGTGCGTTGCGAACGTCCTTGTCCAGCAATGCCAGCTTGAACGTTCTGGGCCACTCTCTGGTCAGGGCACGCTGAGGCACCAGTTCCATGCTGGCGAAGGACCGGGCGTTGGACGCGTTGAGGACCTCCAGGGCCGTCGTGGCCGGCACACCGGCCTTGACGGCAGCCGTGATACCCTCACCTACCGCGATGATGTTGCTGGCCAGAATGGCGTTGCTCACGGCTTTCAGGGCGTGCCCCGCCCCTACGGGACCAACATGGAGGATGGTCCGGCAGAACACGTCCAGGACCTCGCGGGCCCGAGGGTACGTGTCGGGATCGGCTCCGACCATGGCCGTCAGCGTGCCCGCCTCCGCCCCGACCACGCCGCCACTCACTGGAGCGTCGGCATAGGCGGCCCCGGCGCCGGCCAGACGATCCCCAATGGCGCGCGCACGTTCCGGGTCTCCCGAGGTGCAGTCGACGAGCAGCGCGCCCGGCCGGATCCCAGCCATCACACCGGTGTCACCCTCGAGCACATCGGCGACCTCGCCCGACGAGGGCAGACAGGTGACGATGGCGTCGGCGTCCCGAACGGCTTCGGCAGGGCTGGCTGCGACCCGGGCTCCCGTCTCATCGGCCATCGCCTCGGCAACAGTGCCGGTCCTGTTCCAGACGGTGAGTTCGTGGTCCCGGATGAACTGAGCCGCCATCGGCCTACCGATGGCCCCCAGCCCCAGAAAGGCGACCCGCACTCAGGCCTCTCCGCCGCCGGCCCCAACCGCGGCGCGCCCACTCAGTTCCTTGTCCATGATGAAGAGGGCCGCCGGGTTGTCCCCGATCATCTTGAGCCGATCCACGATGGTGTTGGCGGTGGCCTCTTCCTCCACCTGTTCGTCACTGAACCACTGGAGAATGCCCTGGCTGGCATAGTCGTGCTCGCCCTCGGCCAGCGCGAACAGCTCGTGAATGCTCTTGGTGACCACGGCTTCGTGCGCAGCAGCCATTTCGAATGCCGCCAACGGGCTGTCGAAATCGAATCTGGGCTCCTCCACCGCTGCCAGACGCACGCGACCACCCCGTTCGAGCAGGTGGTCGAACAGCTTCATGCCGTGGACGGCCTCCTCCTGCGCCTGGATGCGCATCCACTGGGCGAACCCCTCAAGGCTGAGGGACTCGAAATAGGCGGACATGGACAGATACAGGTAGGCGGACGCAAACTCTTTCTGTATCTGGTCGTTGAATGCCTTCTGTATGGCGTCGCTGACTGGCATCGTTATTCTCCTGTCATCCCTGTGGGATAGTCGAACGGGCAGTTGGTGCGGTCGTGGTGTAGAAATAATTGGACAATGCCCAACGGGCCAGAGACCCCAACCCAGAACCACCCATGGCGTTCACTCCCCCATCACGAGCGCACATCGTTCTGGCCCTCCTGGCCGCGATGCTCCTCACGTTCATCGTGGGGCCCATCCTGTACCTCGTCTTCCGAGCCACCCCGGCCACCTTGTGGGAGGCGCTGGGCGACACGGAGCTGACGGCCTCGATCACCCTGACACTGATCACCGCCACCCTTGCCACGTTGATCGGAGCCGGGCTGGGGGTTCCCCTGGCCTACCTGCTGGCCCGGCGGCCATTCCCCGGCCGAGCGCTGATCCGGGCCGTCATCGACCTCCCCGTCGTCATTCCCCACCCGGTCGCCGGCATCGCCCTGCTGATCTTCCTGGGCCGGAAATCAGCCCTGGGAGAAGTTATGGCCTCCGTCGGGCTGGAGGTCGTCGGTCGGGTACCAGGGATCATTGCCGCCATGTTGTTCGTTTCCACCCCGATTCTGGTGAGCGGCGCCCGGGAGGCCTTCGCCAGCATCGACCCTCGACTCGAGCACGTGGCGAGAAGCCTAGGGGACTCACCGGGCCGAGCCTTCCGCCGCGTGATGCTACCTCTCGCCAGCCGCGGCATCCTCGCGGCCATGACCCTGGCCTGGGCCCGAGCGGTCAGCGAGTTCGGAGCAAT